>NZ_JCACKA010000123.1:22097-22566 GCF_059505145.1 Mojavia sp. | reverse complement strand
TTTTCCATTTGTTAGGAGATGCTGGTAAAGCTTTAATTAATGTTTTCGGTAATCTCATAAGTTGGTTAGAAACTGGGTTTTTAGCACTTTTCCATTTGTTAGGAGATGCTGGTAAAGCTTTAATTAATGTTTTCGGTAATCTCATAAGTTGGTTAGAAACTGGGTTTTTAGCATTTTTCCATTTGTTAGGAGATGCTGGTAAAGCTTTAATTAATGTTTTCGGTAATCTCATAAGTTGGTTAGAAACTGGGTTTTTAGCACTTTTCTATTTGTTAGGAGATGCTGGTAAAGCTTTAATGAATGCTGGAGAAAATTTGTTCAATTGGCTTAATGATTACCCAATGATCCTTGTATTTGTTGGCTCTTTATTTATGCTTTTGATTGGAATGAAATATTTCCAGGGGAAACAGAAAAAGGAAGAAGAAGAACGATTAGCTAGGCTGAAAATAGAACAAGAAGAACGACAATA
>NZ_JCACKA010000123.1:0-21997 GCF_059505145.1 Mojavia sp. | reverse complement strand
TAAACGTAAACAAGAAGAAGAAGAACGACTAGCTAGGCTGAAAATGGAACAAGAAGAACGACAATATAAACGTAAACAAGAAGAAGAAGAACGACTAGCTAGGCTGAAAATGGAACAAGAAAAGCTGAAAATGGAAGAAGAAAGTCGGCAAGCTAGGCTGAAAATGGAAGAAGAAAGTTTGAACAGACATGATACAAGAGAGTCACTAGAAACTGGGGTAAATGTTGGGGCTACCTTGCTCGATATATTTTTTAATTGAAATCTTGCACCCTTTCAATAAGGGGAAGTAGGCTATACAGCGTTCTAGTAGCATCCATGCAGAAACTTACGCTAAGGCTAAAAAGCAGATATAATAAGCATTTTAGCAATCCTTAAGCTGTTAAAGACTTTGAAGATAATGATAATAAAAGAGAGGGAGGAGAAGGCGAGCAACGCTCGCCTTTTCCTCCCTCTCCCCAACACACGATTATCATTTCTATTAAGAATATTTTGGGTATTTTAACTGACTGATAAAAGACGCTTTATCTTAACCTTTCACGAGTGGTAAATAGCCTACTGGTATGTTGAACGGGACGCTCAGTAAATGATTAAGTAGAAAATCATTATTATGAGCATCTTTTACTACTGATACGCTCAGTAGAAATTAAAACGGATAAATTTTATAAGGTTACTGTCGAGTTACAGTTGGTTTGCACCGAGGCAAAGACTGAGACTTGGGATAGGTCTAAGTAAACTTCAGTAGGTAAACAACGCAAGATAATCATCAGCAAGTCAGCCCTAACAGCCGGAGTGCAGCTGTGCAGAATCCGCTGCATCTCCGTATTAGTAACGCTTGTAGCAACTTCAGCTATATGCTTTAAGGCATCTTCTTTTGATGATTCCGATTCTGTAATCAGCATAGGGAAGTATTCACGAGCAAACCACCTTTCATCATCGCTGAGGTCTGTCAAATTTTTATTACTATCGCTATAAAGACTATCTAATAGCAGTAGTAATATTTTTTTGAATCTACGCCACCCTCCCCAACGCTGTGTAAATCGACTTACCCAAGCTTGGGAGATGTCTAAGATTTTGGCTATCGCCTGTTGGCCAATTTTTTGGTGCGACTGCCAAAGCTGGGTGAAAGTGTTAACTATGGCGTGTCCGGTCTGCTGGTCGCGGCTACCAGCTTCAATGCAGAATTCACAGGCATCAACAACTTCTAATTGCACCCCTGGCAGTTCCGCGAGGAGGAAACTGAGGTCATAATCAGCGCAGAAGTAGAATGTTAGCTTCTCTCCTGGGCGACGGTGGGCGCGTAGTCGGCCAATCTCTTGAATAATTTCAGCCCTCACCAACTGGATAAGATACTCTTGAAAAGTGCTGTTCTTATCTTCAAGGTTGACCTTAAAACCAGTCATCACCTGAAAATGTGCTGCCAACGTGCCGATATTTTGGTAGGGAATGCCAAAAGAAGCGATTGCGTCAGCGTCACTGAAGCGATTAACCCCACGACCATCGACAAAGTGGCCGTACTCAATCCGGTCAACGGCCTCTTGTGCCACTTGTTTCCACTCAATGATGCCCAAACGCTTGTGGAGTTTAAGCAAGGTTTCCTTGAGGGCGTTAACACGGGCAGTTAAGGAACGGGAGCGATTCTTGGAGAGTTTACCCAGCCCAGTGACGTTGACTACTGTTAAATTGCTGTAGTCAGGGCGTGACTGCTCGATTAGAAGCAGGGGTTCTTGGTAATTAAGCTTGACTTTCAACTGCTCAGGTGTGGTAGTAGCATCAAGGTAGATATTAAATTGGGCAGAATTAGCCAAATCTTGATACTTGGTATTAGGGCGGTAAATGCTCACCACACCCCATTTACAAGCCAAAAAACCTTCACCCTTCCAAGCTCCGAGGAAGTCAGGCAACCAGTACAAAGGCAACTCTAGAAAATCTCTACCCGCAAGTTTTGCGCTGTCCTTAACTAGCTTCTTGGCAGCAAAACGGGCGGCGGCACTTTTTTTAAGTTGTTGATCCGCTTGGATATCGAGAGAATCTAAATCAGCGAGAAAATCCAAATTAGGCTCTACTAGCTCCTGAATCCCTTCAACATCTAAATCTTGGGGGAATTCGGGTAAAAATGTCCTTAATGCCGCATCATCAAAGCCATAGCGAGAATCGGGCTGAATATCTTGGGTGAGCAATGAGCGCAAAGCTTGTAAAACTGGTTGAAGTTTTGACCATTGCTCAGGCGGTAAGCTTGTAGCCAGAAGACCTACGGTAGTATCAAAATCCTTCAACCTCAACTGGATTTCTCGCACAGGTTGAATGAGTGTACCTGCTTCTTCCCAAATGCGCCCCACTGTAAAAGGAATACCTGCCGCGTTAGTTAAAGTAACTGGTGTAGAGTCGGGATGCGCTCGGATAAGGGAGAAATTTTGAATTGCACTGCGTTTGAGATAGCGGAAGCCAAAACCATCACCATGAGCGAAACGGCACTGGTTTTGGAGGGGACAACCGTTACAGATAGGGCTAATAGAGCTTTCTTCAAAATCCAAACTAACAAAGTTTTTGTCACGGAAGCCTTCAAATAAATAACTTCGGTGACAATTGCCGATGGTATCAGGAGTTTCACCCGCTTTGGGGCGCAATTGAAAAGGATCGCCCATTGGGGTTGTGCGAGTGGGGTCGATTTTTAAGCCATTGTGCCGCACAGGGAGGTCAACGAAATTAGTCTCAATCGGCAGTGTTGAGGGGTTGCGGTGGTTGGCATCCTGGTAGATGAGTTTCTCAATTCCGAAAAGGGTGGCGGTGAGTTGACCAGCGTTGTGCGACTTGCCCAGCCCAGGATGAGAATTATCTAAAATCTGCGTCCACCCCTTAGAAATGGCTTCCACCCAGGCAGCAATATGCTCATCTGGTTGGCATTCAATATAGAGATTGCCTACACCTGTAAATTCGCTTCTGTGTGGGATATTGCCCTGCTTGTAAACAATTACCTGCCGGAAAGCGGCAGTAATTTCGGGTTCTGGCTTTGGTGCTGGTGGTGCTGAAAATCCCTTGGCAGCTGAAATAAACGGGGCGATTGCACGAAGTGCAGTGCCGGAGGCAATCGCCTGCTTTAATAAATTCTTGAACTCCGTCAAGTCTTCTCTGACTCGTCCTAGTTCCCACTGTTCGCGGCTAATCAGCCCTTGGTCACGTTGATATGGTTCGTACTGCCGTTGCGGGAAGCGAAAGCCGTACTGCTTGGCAATGTGAAACAGTGTTCCAATCGAGATCCCCCCACGTCGGAAACTGCGAATCTTAGCGCGAATGTTCCAGGTTGTGCCAGGGATAGAAGGCGACCACTTCTCAGCAATAATTTCGGCATCCGTTGGCCCGTAGTGGTTGACCAAAGCCATCAGGACTTGGCGGCATTCGTCGTAGTTGCCACTGCCTGGGGTACGTGGTGGGATGAATGATAGTGCGCTAGAGATTAGCTGCTCAGTGTCCCAGCCTTCAACGTCGGAGATTTCGCGGAACTGTTGACGGCGTGACTCAATTTCTTTGATGCGCTGCTGGTATTCTTCCCTCTCCTTGTGCGCGATCGCAATCGCTGAACTTACCCACTCGGTTGGTAGAGTAGCTTCGGGGTTGACTATGAGAAATTCGGCATCTGTGTTGCCGTAGAATACGCGAGAAGCATCTTTACAAGCTGGGTCATGCGGTAGCTGCTGCATGAGAGAGCGCGTACAAGCTTCTACCGTGTCAGCACCCTCAACATATTGGGGCAGAAGAAAAATCAACCGAAATTTATGCCAGTCGGGTTTGTGACTGGCAGTGGTGTAGAGTAAAGCGCAATGTTTTTGAATGAAGGGATGGGCTAACGCTTCTTCAAGCGTTAATTGGTGCTTGTAAACCTTGATAGAATTGCCGTTAGAGTCTTTAATCGGCTTGCCTTCTGCATCACGGGCAACATCAGAATTATCAATGTCAAGTAGTAGCCAGTGAGAACCGATAACGTTAGCTTTACTCCGCCATTTACCACCCAATAACCCAGCACAAATAGCGTGACCTGCTTTAATGCGCTGCTGGACATCGGCTAGAGTGCCTTCTGTATCTTGGAAGTTGGCAGATAGCTTTTTAAAGTCCCAATCTTTGTTAGAGCCAGTGGCGTTAAACGCGAACTTGATTTTACTACCAACAACCGGCTCAAGTTCTGTGTTCGCAGCAGAAAAAGTTTCTGATTGGGCTGCTGATTGCGCCAATACTGAGTTGTTAAATTGTTGTAATGGTGACATGAGAGCTATTCCTCCTGAAGTGTGTTGGAGGAATTGGAGCTATCCCGAAAGTAATCTTATATACAAGCGTTCAGAAATCTAATCACGTAAAATTCCTAAGTTGCCGTTTTTTGTGTAGCCAGTGTTACAATTGCTTAACACTCCAAAACGTTTGATAAGATTACTATTAGGGATATTAATTAGGCGACCAACCCAATTCCCCAATTCCAATTGAATAGAAATCAGAAAACCTCGGTATCCCAACGGGACACGGGGTTTTCACTTTTTAGCCTATCTGTACTTGGCTAACCAAGCCCTGACAAACTCGGTTACTTCCTCCTCTTGAATAACAAACGCAGTCCCTTTTCGCCTGAGAGCGAGAATTCTCATGCTTCCTACCTCTGAATAAAGATGGTCATTGTGAGTTTGAACCGCCTTGGTAGGAGGCCATAGAACTAAAACTTTTGCTGTGGGAGTTTTCTGAGCTTCCCTTGAGGACATTCCAAACAAGTCTCTGTTCTTGTTGAGCCACTTCTCATAATCTGCCAACTCAACCAGTGGGCAGGGTTTCCAGATTTTGAGTGCATTCTTGTCTTTACGCTTGACCTGCAAAACCTCTCTGGCTTCGTTGTAGACAATCTCTCTCTCTCCTTTTGAGCGAATGGAAATAAACAGGTGAGTTTTTCGTGGAAATCTCACAAACAAGTCGATAGGGTTGTTGGACTCTACCTTAACCACCGGAAAGACTTGTATACCCTCGCTTTTAAACTCATCCAAAAGCAGGGCTGTTAATTTTTCCAACCGCGCAAATTTTTGAGTTGCTACCAACGGCTTGTAAGCCAATCCAAAAAGTAACCAGCCCAACGGATGAACTATGCCGCCTGTACCAAGCGCAGCACCACTAGCTGCTAGAGCAACAGTGGATTCATAGTCTTTCGCCTCCCTAAGCATCTCTAACGCCGCTTCATTGTGCGGCGGGAGTTGAAAATCGGGTTGTGGGTCTTTCACAGCTAACATGGCGAGATCAACATTAATAATGTGAAATTAGCACTTCCTTTACCGATACTAATGCTTAACACTGCATTTTTAAATCAATAGCCATTTATTAGAGTTTTTATCCAGTGTTGGTAGGACACAGAAGTTAAAAACCTCAGACCTCTGGTTTTTCCTGCTTTTGAGATTCCGATTTTTTAGCACCTCTAGCCGCTATCGCTTCACCAAGCAGAATAGCTGCCATTTGACTTTTAGTCCTCATCTCTTCATTAGCAATCTGCTCTAGTGCCTCCCAAGTTTCATCTGGAATAATTGCATTTAACTTTTTGCTCATTAAGTCAGAACTCGTTTGCTCATCTGACATCATGATATGCTCTCTTGCCCGATCACATACGATCTTATCATCTAAAATCACATCATGATGTGATATGATGTGATTGTCAGCCAAAAGCAGTCACCCAACAAAGGCAACAGAAGCCAGAAAGTGAAGTTTAGGCTTGCCAAAACCTGGATGCGTGGATTTAAGGTGATTCAACCTTTAAGTTCTCAAAACCCAGAGAAACAAAGACTTTTACCAACCATCAGAACCATGACAATCACATATACCAATGCCACAAATTGGCTAGTTCAAGCAGAGTTGCTTGCCAATTCCGGGCTAACTGACCTCACAGGAGGTAAAGACGCAGGAGCAGGATATGGCAAGGCAATCATCGGTGATTTTTCTATCATGATGCCAGCCGCATACTCACTTGTTCGTAACCGCAACCTCATGCACCACGAAACCATATCTAAAGATGGGGCATGGGTGCGATATGTAGAAGGAACGCGGCTTGATTTAAAAGACGTTCAATTTTTCTGGGGCAGTGCAGCAATCGCACAGGCTGACCACACCCTACTTCATGAGGACAAGTCCAAAAAAGCAGAACTGGCACTAGAAAGCATCCTTGCAGATTTGGCAGTTCTCAATATTCCCGATGGTGTCAAGCTTTCAATTAGTTTGAGCAACCACAACCCAGAACGTTGGGGCCAAGAGATTAAACGCAGAGTATCAGGAACTCACACCTTTGAGCATCTGCATCCTGTAACTCGTTCTATTGTCACCAAGACAGTTGAAATCGCGGTTACTGGCATTTATCCCGAAGGGTTTGGCAGCATTGCCCACTGCTTATTTGGTGAAGCATCCCTGGTGCTTGACCCCTCAGAATTAGCGATCGCTCTCGATATCGGTTCATCAACTTGGTTGATTACCGTGTTCAACGGCAGTGGTGCAGTGATTGACCGTCACCTGATAGAGGGTGGAGCCGGTGAACTACACAGCATGATTGCAGAAGCACTCGACAAGCGAAACGACCATATCAGCTTAATTTCCAGGGACGTGAAGCATTCACCCACCTTAGTTAACCAGGGGATTGTGTCAGGAACCTTCACTTATGGAGGTAATCACCTCACAGTTAAAAACTTTGAGACAGAGTACAGCCAATGTCTGGACGAATGGTGGAGCAGCAGAATTGAGAAATTCGCCAACTTTGTAACGAATGGCAATTACCTAGACAGAGCGAAATACCTTGTCGCCTGGGGTGGTGGTGTGGCTATGCCAGTAGTGGATCAGAATCTTGCCGACTTGGGATTTGTGGTATTACAAAATCCCCAATTCATCAATGCTTTTGGCTTAAAGCTATTAACTGAAATTGCAACAGGAGCTTAATTAATGAACTACGAATCTCGGCGTATAACCATCTCGTACCTAGCAGTTATTGAACTGTGCCAGATGTTCAATATTCCTCACGATGCGCCTACACAAGCCCTATCAGCAGCAGTAGAAAAGTTGATTTTTCAAGGTGGCGTTGGTGTGCAGACATCTCCAAAAACTCAAAATTCTTCATCTACACCAGCAGCAATTCAACCGAATAAGACCGGACTAGCTTCTATGGCTTCTCAGTTTAAGGGAGTGGCTTCATGAGTAATCTAAGCAGAGTCTATGACTCAACCCTACTAACCAATTCCAATGTCTACCAAATAGATAGAACGCTATACCAGTACCTTTTTAAAACAGGGACAATCCAGCATCCAAAATATCACTTTAGACCTCTAGCAGGTCAACTACTGAAGGCTGACTTATTGCTCAATCACAAGGCTTTGACTACTCGCTGTTACGAAGTTTCAGGTATGTCTACTAATGCGAGTGTTATCAGCCAAGAATCACTGCAATTATCAATTTTTTGAGGTGAATATGAACACTCAACCACTACCAGAATTGATTGCACAAGCCCAACAATTAGTAACTCAAATTCGGCAGCATCCACAATATCAACGCTTACATTTTGATTGTGACGTAACGCTTGGAGATGTCACCCAGTTTTTCAACACTCTGCAATGGTCAGCCGCAGATTCAACTGTGGATGTTTCAAGAGAAGGCTTTTTTCAGTGATGGGAGAGCGATTGCAATGATTGGCCGTCGGTGCAATCGCCCGGCTTTGTTGCACCCAGTACAACACACAAGGATTGTAACAAGATGAATAACTCCAATCTATTCTACGAGGCATTAAACGCGCTGACTAACAATGGATGCCCCTTAGATTTGGCACGATCAGCAGCATCCATAGTTGCCAATGATGACCCATTTCAACCCGATTTAGGCAGAACACCACAGCAACAGCAAATCATTCAAGAAGCACTGCCATACTTGCCTACCGGAATTTATGACCAATTTCAAACCATCGATGAAACGCCAAACCCTCTCACACATGGGCAATTCTTAGGGAATTTTGGGGGAGAACTGCCAGACGAAACCATTTGGAGGCTGGCAGAGGGCGATTCTACAGCATTGAATGATATTACTTCATACGCTACTCTCGACAGAGCCAGCAGCATCTTCACCAGACTAGAAGAACTAGGAGCGTGGGATTAATGAACCGAACAGTAAAACTCAAACTCTCTGCACCCATCACCTACGCTGCCTTACATTCCCTTTCGGGAATCAGCCAAGAAACTGTATTCCAAGCCCTTGACGGTAATAAAACCGCAGCTGCAACTGTAGCAGATTTTAGAATCAAGCAAACCCAACGCGCCCAAAATGCCTCTTCTGTATTCGGCAACCTATCACAAGGCTTACAAGCAACTGAAGCAGTGATGACAGAAGAAACCAAGTTTCTCACTGATGCAGGTGCAAGTATCAACAAAATGGCTGATGGTTGGTCAAAAGTCAGGGTCAGTGATGCACGTTTAGGGTACGGCTTAGAACAGAAGGTTATCGCCTCTAACAACCAAATAGCTATTGAACAGTTTCGCCACTCTAGGACACTCAACTTATTGGGGGAATCGCACCGCACCGAGCTACGAGGGATTGAGATTGACGCGACTAATGCCAGAACTCAACTGTGGCAGAAGGTAAACGCTAAAAAATCAGATTTGACCCCTGGTGATAAAGCACGGGAAACACTAAAAGACATCCACAGGCACGGTTCAGCAGCAATGCGGGGGGTGCAAGGTTTCTTTAGACGGTTGATTGACTAACAAGTGAATAAACCCCAGGTCTAGACCTGGGGTTAGCCATAATGAAGTGTTTATTATGTTAACCAAAAATCAAAACCAATCACCCATTTATTTCGATGCAGAGATTGTTGACGAAAGCAGAGAAATTATTGACCCTCAACAATACGACAGCGAAAAAGTACAGTCAGAGATCGCCCAAACCGATGGCGGCGTAACTGTACTTCGTGGGATTGCTCAAGGTGCAGTGTTAGTAGGCTTTCAAGTCACATCAACGCAATCGTTGTATCTAGCTCTTAGTGTTGGGCTGTTCCCCGCAGTAGTGGCAGGTTTACCCGTTGGGCTTTCTGTTGCTGCCACACTCTGTTATTTGCGCTTTGACAATAGTGTGATTCCCCAGATTGCCGACCGTCAAAAGTTTGGGCTTGGGGTAACTCGTACCCTCATGCTGGCTACAAGTTCGTGGAAGTTAACCACTGATGCCCAACAGATGGACTTTGTAGCTCGTAGCAGTTTTTTGGGAGTCACCCAACAGGTAAAGCAGTATGAGGGGATTGAGTCACCAAAACAAACTAATTTCCCCATAATTCTCAGCTTGGCCGCAGTCGTGGCAGTGATTCTAGCTTTCTATTGCCGTAAGAGATGACTATGGACACCATACCATCTGATCTCAATCAACGCTCATACAGCTTACCACCGCGTCTAAATCTGGCAATCATGGCATCCATAACAGGCGCGGTGATTTGTGGCATTGCTGCCCACGTTGGCGACGGCATCTCAAAGAAAGAATTGTGCTTTTACCCTGAGTCGGCAAGGGTTTATGACGCACCAATCCAAGCAGGTATCGGCAACCCCGATAAATTGCTTTTGGCTAACAAGTATTGTCGCTACGAGCAGCGATCGCTTCTTCCCGACCCCTATTTAAAGGCTAACCAGTACCGGACAAGCAACCCGAACTATAACCCTTGGGCATTCCTCCAACACGAGAGCCTGTACGTCTTTCGCTCACTCCCGGCAGATAACCCGTTTAAGATTCATTTGGGCATTGGTGCAATGGTGTTAGGGGCAATAGGTTTGTGGGCCACCAGCAGGGCAAGGGATTATTTAAGCGATATTAGACCGCACTACCGAGCTACCAAACTCTTTGTTGGGGTCAAGGCTAATTACTCAGTAAAACTGGGTGAGCAGTTGCTTGAACTATCTGGAAATGAGTTGATTAAATACCTACGTGGTATCAAAATCGCTGAAGCCAGACAGCAGTTTATCGCCTCCATCACCCCAGCGCAAAGTACAGCCTTACTCATGGCTATGAATGCTGATGATTACTATGAGTTTGGCTATTTGCTAGATGGTGGTGCAAGCTTTGAGAAATTTGAGCAACCACAATTACCACACGGCACACCGGGAACAGTAACCGAACAAGTGCAGCAGCCAGTTATCGCCAACGGTGACGGTGATAAAACCGCATGGGTACAAAACCTCATCAAACAAACTGCCCTTATATGGGGCAACCAAGGCTCAGGTAAATCTTGGCTGGCTCGTTATGTTGCAAAGAAGAAAAAAGAAGCTGGCTACCGTGTTGTTGTGCTTGACCCGGACAGCAACCGCGCGGAATGGCGAGGGGTTGAAAGTTATCATTCCTGGTCAGACATCGAACAGCAGATCCGCGACTACGTTCAAGAATTAGAAGAACGTTTAAAAACTTTCAATAATTCCTCAATGAGTGAAGACCAATGGCGACAAAAACTGTGGTCTGAAGGTAAAGCTTTATCCCTAATTTGTGAGGAAGCAACCACATATAGCGATTTTATTAAAGATGAAGAATTACTATCAAAGTTTGGCAAGTTAGCACTGACTAAAAGCCGTAAACAAGAGATGCCTTTAACTGTGGTTGCTCACAACAATACTCAAACGTGTTTATTTGGAATTAAAGGCTTGCATAATCTTGTTTCTAAAATGCTTCAAGTTGAATGTTTGGCTCTAGTTGACCCAATTACATTACAAGCTAAGTCAACGGGTCTTGCCAAGGTAAAACTCGATAGTTCTAATGAATGGCTTGATGTTAATCTGCCGACTATGGCAGCTAAAATATCTGATTTCAGTTCCCCTACACCAGCAGCCGAGTCTAACCCTAACCCACCTATCGATAAAGCTACTTTAGAGCGCATTTATGAACTGGAATTTAATATCGGTAGCAAGGCAGAATCCACCCAATCACCAAAGAATAAAATCTCCCCAATGGCGCAAAAGTTGTATGAATATCTTACAAGAACTGAGCGAATTGAAGCTGACGTAAGAGAGTTCAAAAGTAACTTTAAAGTCAACTCAGAAAGATTTTCTGTAGAGCAAATCAAGGGCTGGATGTACGAAATTGTGGGGGCAGGGTTAGCAAACTGGATAAGTGACGGTGTTATCAAGCTCAATCAAATTTGATGGTGATTGGTGTAAGAGTGTCTGCACCCACTAGCCCCCTTTTTTCGCGGACACGTCTACTCCAGACACCACAGACACCCAAGCGACAAACCCTTATACGGCGTAGACACCACGAGACACCACCCTAGACACGACCCAGACACAAGCGTGTCTAGCTGGTGTCCTTAAGACACTAATAATTTTGCAGTCATTTAATCAATTATCTATCTCCCAATCCGAGATCACTAAGTTATTAATACGTTGAAATTCTCTAGTGTTATGGGTGATGAGGGTTAAGTTATTTGTTAAGGCGATGGCGGCAATTTGTAAGTCATACGCTCCAATGGGAGTGCCTAATGCTTCTAATTGAGAGCGAATTGTGCCAAATGTCATTGCTGCTATATCGTCAAAAGGTAGTGATATGAATTGGGCTAAAAATTGTTGTTGTAAGCTAAGATTTCGTTGGAGGTTAGCACTTTTCATTGCCCCATAAAATAGTTCAGCTTTCACGATTGAGCAAACAGCAATATCTTTAGTGGCAGTAGATTCTAATTTCTGTTTTAAAGTGGCATTTTTACCCCGCAAATAGATAATGCAGGTGTTAGTATCTAGCAGGAATTTCACAGTATTGGTTCGCGTTCTGGTTGTTGTCCTTGGGGGTGGCGAAAGAATGTTTCATCTTCGATACATCCATAGAATTGAGGCTGGGGATATTCTCTAATGAAGGTTGGTTTTTCTGGTTGTAGGGACTCAATCAGGGTTCTTAGCACTTGGCTCAGGTCTAATTCTTTAGTGAGTTCAGCCAAGGGAGTTTGATGTAGGGATTCTATAAGTTTATTTTGTTGGTTTGGCTGGGTGTTGTTATTGTTTGTAGTCAGGCTTTGTGCCAGGATTTGGATAATATACAGTTTGTCGTTAGGTGAAAGCTGAAGTAGTTGCTGTTCGAGTTCTGGGATAACCATTACGGGTTTTTAGTTGAGGATAATTTTATTTTACTTTCAGCATTTAAGGTAAGGCTCTTAACCTTGCTCTTAATGTCACTGATAGCAACGATTTATCAGCCCTTGATATAGAAGAAGTATAGACAGTTGGGCAAGCCGCAACATGACCCGCTTCATATTGGGTAGGATCTTACCTGTTTTTGGTCATCGTGCTGCAAGCATAAGCAGGTTTTATTGCTCAACGAAAAAATAAGGGTTTTGGCGATTGGGATTGATAAGTAGAAATTGATGGCTGGTGAGCGCGCTGGGGAGCCTAACGAAGATACAATACTTTGGGGGTGTGATTACACGTTTTACAGTTTTGGTGTAATGCCCTAAAAGGTAGTAAAAATGAAGGTTAGCGGCAACGGACAGGGCAAAATACTAAGCCAAGAAGAACTAAGGCGATTGTTCACCGAGGGATTTCTTAGCCCTCGCGATCGCGCTCTGTTTGGCATCTGCCTGTTTACTGGTTGTCGCGTGTCAGAAGCGTTGGCCCTTACTAAGACTGATATCAAATCAGGAACCATCACTTTCCGAAAATGTACCACGAAAGGCAAGTACAAAACACGGGTTATAGACATTCCACCAACGCTATCAGCCATACTAGCTCTGTACCAACCCAAAGGGGCGGTAATGTTCCCTGGCAAGCGCGGTGTAACTGAGCGTTTAACCCGATTCATGGCAGACAAGATTTTACGTGATGCCTGCTCCCGGATTGGAGTAGAAGGAGTCAGCACCCACTCGTTTAGGCGAACTGCCCTCACGCAGATGTCGAGCGCGGGGATACCTTTGAGAACTATTCAAGAGATTTCTGGCCACAGTGACCTGGGGACGTTGCAGCGTTATCTGGAGGTTACGCCAGAGCAGAAGCGAAAGGCTGTTTCGGTGATTGGGTTTTGAATACTGAGCTAGTGCTATACAACGCAACTGGCACTGTCGTGGTGGGGTTTAGTGAAAGCATTGCGCTTATACGCTTATTGGAATGTAATCCTACAGATAGGATACTAAAAATTTGTTAAGATCAAGTAAGGCGTGTCAAGCTTAAACCTATGACTAGTGTAAAGTTTAACACGACATTGTAAGTTGTAACGCTAACAACTTACTTTAGAAAGAATTCACCTTTTGACATATTGGGACTAGTTCCTAGCTCCTTCCAAGTTGCCATTAGTTGCTGAGATTTGCACTCAGAGCGGCTTGGAGGATTTTTATGTCTATATCGAACCAGCCTCATTTACCAATAGAAAATCAGATACTGGCTGCACTGTCGGCTGCTGAGTATCAACGCCTAGTTCCCTACCTAGAGCGAGTAAAACTTCCACTTCAGCAAGTCCTCTACGAAGCAGGCGAACCAATCACACACGTCTATTTTCCTCATCAGGCGATCGCTTCTTTAGTCTGTATCCAAGAAGACGGCTCGACCGTTGAAGCTGGTGTGGTAAGTAGTGATGGTATGGTGGGTCTTCCTGTTATTTGGGGCGGCGGCACTACAACCACAACCGCGTTTATACAGGTTGCAGACGATGGTATGAGGATGAAGGCAGAGCAACTAAAAGCCCAGTTCCATCGGGGCGGAGAGCTTCAAAGTTTGCTGTTGCGTTATACCCAAGCACTGTTCACGCAGGTGACACAAACAGCAGCCTGCAACCGTCTGCATACGATAGAAGAGCGACTTGCCCGTTGGTTGCTGATAGTCGCTGACCGTGTGCAATCAGATCAATTCCCTCTGACTCAAGAATTTATCGCTCAGATGCTGGGTTGTCGCCGCGCTGGTGTCACAGTGGCAGCTGGCACACTCAGCCGTGCTGGAATGATTAGCTATAAGCGTGGAAATATCGCCATCCTGAATCGGTCAGACTTGGAAGATACATCTTGTGAGTGTTATTCCATCGTCAAAAACGAGTATGCTCGGTTGCTAGGGACACAGAGCTAGCTGTAGTCAACTGCGGTCAGCACAAAACCAATGCCACGCAACGTTGTAGCTCTGTTGGAGCTAGTCGTGTCTAAGAAAAGCTTTGCACTTAGGAGCTTCAGTGCGGAACTGTACCGACTCCTTATGTGAAGCGGGTGTAAATTTAAAGCTATCTAGATTAATGTCATGTTGATTTTTTAATAAAGATGTTTAAAAGCAGATAGTTAGCGCTCTGGTTTTAAAGGCTCCTAATTGTGATGACCAAATAGGAAGTTTGTCTATGTTGTCAAAAATTTCTTTCAATTCATATTTAGAAGAGAGAATGCTTTTAGAGCAAATACCGCCAAGTAAATCGCCATCTGTTAATGATTTACGGGTACTTGTTGTAGATGATAATGATGATTCCTTGTCCTTAGTTACGTTTATTTTTGAAGATTGCCAGGCAGAAGTCAAGACAGCAACATCAGTGGATAATGCCATACAGGTAATAGAACAGTGGAAACCTGATGTTGTGATCAGCGACATCGGTATGCCTGGCAAAGATGGTTATTCACTAATTCGCTTCATTAGAAATAAAGAAGCGAATTGTGGAGGGTTTCTTCCTGCCGTGGCTCTTACAAGTTATGTATATCCGGAATACCTTAACGAAGCAATGGATGCAGGGTTCCAGTCGGTTATTTGTAAGCCTTTTGAGCTTTATGAGCTAGTTGCAACAGTGGCATATCTTGCACAACGAACTTTCCTTGAGTAACCCCAAATGAAGCAGGAACTATTTTTCCAACGCACAGGAGTATTGCAGGAGCATTTAGCAGATTTATACCAAACTGCTACTGTATTGCCTTGGATACCGTCACAAATACTACCGCAAGCTTTTCAGGAACTGCATAACACCTCAAAAAAATTGCAGTTGGCGGTGGAGGAACTATATCAACAAAATGAGGAACTAATACAAACACTAAATTATTTAGAAACAGAACACCAACGCTATCAAGATTTATTTGACTTAGCACCATCGGGTTATTTAGTCACTAATGCATCAGGTACGATCCAAGAAGCTAACCAGATGGCAGCTAAATTACTGAATGTTGACAAACAATTTTTAGTAGGTAAGCCAATTACTAACTTCGTTCCTCTGGAAGTTAGTCAGCAAGTTCGTAGCGAAATCAACCGATTATCTGAATCGGACAGACGCACAGAATTGTTAGTACGCTTGCAACAAGGTCATGGCGATACCTTTGATGCTGCTTTAACAGTCGCAGTTGTTCGCAATCAACAGGGGCAGGTAATATCTCTTCGGTGGGTCATACGTAATATTAGTGAACGTCAGCAATGGGAATTGCCAGAAATCAATAGTATCAGCAGCTTTATTAGAGAGCGCCGCTTATATAAATATTCTAAAGGAGACAATATCTCTCTCAACCCGCTACAAATTTTATATGTTTGTCAGGGTTGGGTCAAACTGAGTACTTTCTGTGAAACAGGTGAAGAAGTGCTGATAGGCTTGGTAGGAGCAGGAATGATCTTTGGCTCTAGTATGACCTCTCTGAAGATTTACCAAGCAATAGCCCTATCCGAGGTGGAGTTGGTATCAATTCACGTGTCAGAGATAGCAACTTCTCCTAGCCTCAGTCATAATTTTTTACCAAGAATCAATCAACGGTTGCAGCAAACAGAATCTTTGTTAGCCATTTCTGGAAAGCGGCAGGTAGAAGAACGCTTGCACTATTTTTTGGAATTTCTCAAACAAGAAATTGGTGAACCTGTGCCAGAGGGAACGCGTTTAAATGCTCGTTTGATTCATGAAGATATTGCTAGCGCTTGCTGCGCTAATAGAGTAACAATCACACGATCTCTGAGTAAATTGAAACAACTTGGTTTAATTAGTTTTGATTCTCATAAACACATGATCTTGAAAGATTTTAATTGCTCACAATAACCTCCAGGCGCACAATTGTGCTTGGAGGTTCTCAATGTCAGTATCTAAAGTGCCTCATGAGCCTAGAGAAAATCGGCTATGTTTTACAAAAGATTAGTTTCTCTACTCGCATAAGAATGAAGAAAATCTACCTGTTTGTCAAGAAATATAATTATTTTTGTCGTGAATCATTCTGAACCCACCAAACCAGGGTTTTCAGTCTGAGTTACAGATGTAATAATGTAATTATGTAATTAAATACAGATGTAATAAAGTAATTTATTACATTATCTCTTTAGCTCCTCCTCAACTAGAGCAATCATATACTCCTTAATGGTCATGCCCTTTTTAGTAGCGCGGATTTTAATCTCCTGGTGCTGTGCTTCGGTTACTTCAAAAGTAACGCGCTTGCTTTTACCGTTGTTAGCTTCTTCTCGAACTGTAGAATTAGCCAATTCAGCAGCATTGCGACTTTCCACCCATGCTGCTGCTTCTTCTTGAACAGATGTTTTCTGAACACTTGGCTTTAAACTTAATTTTTGTGATTTTTTAGCTTCTGCCATGATTCGTTTCCTCTGTTGCTTCTAATATTTCCTCAACAACTGCTCGTACTTCTAAGCTGGCAGCACTTTTCGGGGCAGCTTCCAAAACCGTACTCCCAATATTCAAACACTCAGCAAATGCGACCCTTTGACTTATCTGTGCTTTCAGCACTCTTAAGGGATATTCCGCTAAAACTTCTGTCACCTCTCGCCCAAGAGCAGTGTTCACTATTTTTCTGTTGATTAGAAATGCTGCTGTTAGGTCAGGTTTATATATAGTGGCCTCTTGTACTAGTTCTACTACCTCATGCACTGCCCACACATCCAAGGGGGATGGTTGCACAGGAACCAGCACAAAATCCACTGCCATGATTGCTGATCTGGTTAAGTCAGAAACTCTTGGCGCACCATCAATGAAAACAAAATCATACCCCTGCGATAGTTTGGGCAATTCTTTGTGCAAGATAGGACGATCCAAACCAATGACACTAAATGGAGCTTCACCATTACGTGCTGCTGCCCAGTCGCGAGTTGAGCCTTGAGGGTCAGTATCAACTAGTAACACTCGATACCCCTTCATAGAAAAAGCATGAGCCAAATGGATGGATACTGTGGTCTTGCCACTGCCCCCCTTTTGGTTCAAAACCGCAATTTTCATAAATGTGTTTTTGTAAAAATGTAATTCATTACGTTATGACAAATTCTAGAAACTGGCAATACCAAGCTTAACGCCTAAATTACAAATTTACAAATACACAAAATAGCATTTTTACAATTGTAATTAATTACAAATATACATTCGTAGCTAGAAATTGATCATTTCTACAAGTCATGGAGTCTCAGTAGTTTAAAGTTAAATTAATTACAGCATATTCTCAGTTAGTTGTAATTTGAAGGGAGAACTAAAGCATAGATTTAAACTTATGATTTCTTTGTTTAGCTCTAAATTTATTGATGATATTTGAAAAAGTAAGAAACAGAAGTAAGAAAAATTTTAATGAGGCTGTTAAAAGGCTTGAAGAACAAGGGTCTTGAGAGCCAATGTCTCGCAAGCATCTTGCGCGGTCGGGGCTGGGGGAGCTGGGGAAGCTGGGGAGGCGCTTGGGAGAAAACTGCGATCGCAGGAGCGACCGCACAAGGAAGTTGCGCCGAATAGGTGGGTGAAACTCTTAATAAATCAAGCTTTTTAGCAGAGTAATAAAATTTTTCTTAACTCGGTTTCTTACTTGTGCCAAACTTTATAAGTAATTGTTTAATTTTTAGTCGTACTGCATAAATTCAACTCTATTTAAGCCTGTATTGATATTGAGTTGCTATGTTGGTGCTATAACGTTTAAGAGAAGTTAATAATTTTAGTTCCATCGGGCATAGTGGTGTTACAGAATATAGCTCCAGCGATTCTAGGATTATCGATTCCACCAGGCAAATCAATCGAAACACTACTCAAGTCAACGTTAGTCAAGTTAGCTCCAGTCAGACTAAAAGAACTAAAAATAGCTCCGGTCATTTGAGCATTGGTCAGGTCAACCCCCGACAAGCCGGTATCAGCCAAATAGGCTCTAGTCAAATTAGCTCCAGTCAAATTAGCCCATTCAAGCGTAGCTCCACAAATGGAAGCTTTAGTCAAGTTGGCTCCACTAAAATCAACCTCGTCGAGTTGAGCGCAATCCAAATTGGCTCCACTAAGATTAGCCCCACTCAAATTAGCTCGGCTCAACTTAGCCCCATACAAAGTCGCTTCGCTCAAATTGATTCCAGGCAAATCAGCGTCTTCCAGCATGGCTCCACTAAGATTAGCCCCAGCAAAATCTCTTTCAAGAGCAGCATATCGCTCTAGCAGTTCTTCAGCCGTCATAACTACCCCGCACTAGAATCAATTAATACTATCCTTTTCAAACTTACGCTCAGTGTCGTCTTACCAAGATTTAAGAACTCGTTGCGAATCATGCGACGAAGTGGAGTCTTCGGGGCGGGCTGGCAAATTTTGTTGGCCCTACTAGAAATCATTCTGCCCGTCCCGAAGACCGTATGAGTCGAGCGATAGCGGCAACGAGTTCGTCGGCGCAACACGACTCATCGACTAAAACCCCTAGAGCGTTGCTTCTGCTCAAGGATTTCTCTCTGCTTCGCTTCAATCAAAATCTCATTCCAAGTAAGGCCCGATGGTTCAATTCTTTTAGCCTGGGGTAGCATTTTTTGAACAACTTGCGCCGTTTCATTACCTTGCGAATCGTTATTAAATGCTAAACCAATTCTGCTAACATTCTTGAGATATTCAAGGGGCAAGTTATTCGGATCATTGACTGCCATGTACATTGTTTTTACTGGCGGTAGCCCCTTGTATGTATGCCTATCCATATCTGCTAGTGACAGTGCATCAATGGGGGAGTCGCACAAAAATACTCTCTCGATTTTCGAGTCTGCTTCTCCACCCAATTTTAAGTGAAACCACCCCTGTGAGCTTACGCTGTTTTCAGGGTATTCCATACACCGATTGTCTTCTCGATGGGTATCCCAAACCAGTGCGCCTGACTTTTCACCGTTGAGATCACGCTTAATAAACACCACACGATGCTGCTGGTCGATGTAACCTAACCCCTGGCGTTGTAATGGCTCTACAAGGTAATTGGTTAAACCGCGTTTTTGAGTGAGGTAATTTTGCAACACTGGGCGCAGGCTTTCATCTTCTGCCGGGGGCGTAAACTGGGGTTGATTTTGTTTGAGTTCAATCTCTTGAAGAAACTTTTCTAACTGCTCAATTGGCAATGGTTTATCAGGAATCACCAAAAGTAGGTTAATGCGCTCATCATCACGTTCTGGCTGGTAGTCAATACTTTTATGTTTTTGTAATCCTGGGAATGTATAGGCAGGCCCCAAGGAAGTACCGCTAAATTTCTGGTCATTCCACGAGTAAGAGATGCCTTTACTTTTTCCATTGCGTGTTACACCGTGACGTACTTCTACACCCAACAGTTGCAATCGTTCTATCAGTTGGGGCATGGTTGGCTTATCTATTGTGGCGCGGTCGATTAGTTCAATTAGTTGGCTTTTAATTGGCTTTTGGGGAACTGTTTCTCTTAAACCCTGCTCATACTCGCGTTGTTCTCTCTCAACTCGTTGCTGTTGCCCTATACTTGGTGCGCGGTGAAGTTTTTCTTTACTGCTAATAGTCTGCTGTAAACTGTACTCCAGTTCTAGCTGCCGAATGATTTTTTCTGAGCGTACATACTCCCAGCTATCACGGGTAATCTTGCCGTCATCTAAACTAATTCTGCTGGCGCAAATATGAATATGATCATGGTCGCGGTCGCTGTGGCGGTAGATGGCATATTGGTTAGCTGTGTAACCCATCGCTGACATATATTTATCTGCAATCTCGCACCAAGTATCATTGTCTAGTTGTTCACCTGGGCTGAGTGATAGCGAAACGTGGTGAACTACTTTCAGAGCTTCTGGGTTCAGTTGTCGAGACAGTCGAAATTCTCTTGCTAGTTCAGAGGCATTTCTGCCAAACATATTACCGCCAATTAAACACGAAGACTCTTTGTTTTCGAGATAGTTCAAGAGTCCGCGAAAGCTTTTACCTTTGGTTTGGTTGCCAATCATATTTAATCCCACTCCTCCGAATCATCCTCATCTATTTCCTCATCATCGTCATCAATAGTTTCGGTTTCAATAGAGGATAGCTCTCGACCAATTTGTTGTAATAGATTTCGCAGTTGTTCTAATTGTTCTGGTGATGCTGGTGGTCGCACTCCCATTTTTATGGCTGCATTTGTAGCTCTGGTTAGCTGATTAATATTATTGCCGATGCGAACTAATTCTTTATACGTTGCCAAGGTGATTTTACTCAGTCGTCTTGGCAGTGGTTTTAGTAATGCGCTGCGTCTTGTGAACTCTGCCACCGATAGTCCCGCGTCTTGTGCTTTTTGTTTTATCATTTCGTGTTCGATTGCATTAACACGAGCTTCCAATGTCTTATTACGAATCAGGTTTTTTGACAGTTTGGGACGCATAACTGCAACAATTAGAGGGGGTTTCCAAAGCGGGGACACTTCCCCCTTTGGCAAGCCTGTCGTCCGAGCGCAGCGAGGTTTGCCGCAGGCAAAAGGCACGGCTTGCTTCTAGCCGATTTGCGGGGAGAGCTAGAAAACCAGAGAGGGGCAGAGTCGGCGTAGCCGGAGGGAAAAAATCAGCAGCGTAGCTGAGTATAAGTAATATATCAGCGTAGCTAGTTGACTGCAATCATACAGTAGTAAAGTTAAATAGTAATGATGGCGTAGTTCAAGTAAAAGCCAGATGTCAGCGTAGCTGAATTAGAGCGACGGCGTAGCAGTCGCTGATTGTAAACTCTAATCAGCATTTGGAAATCTAGTGATGGCGTAGCCACAAAAAGCAATATTTTAGCGAAGCTTAACGGCGAACGTACAGCAGCCACACTCTATTTAAAATCAGTATTTGAGTGAATGACAGTTACGGCGTAGCCACTGCGGAGCAAAATTTAATGGGCATTCACTATGCAGAAAATCAAGTCATAATTCAACAGAATTTTCTGTCATCAAATAGGAGAGGATAAGTAGTTAATCAATGATTATTTCTAAATCTAACAACAATGGGTGAGCATCAGAATTAGAAGCAATTACTAAGGGTAAGATTGATAAGGCCATCGAGCTGCTAAAGGGACAGAAGCCAAAAGAACGAGAGGATATATCAGAAAGAGTTGCCGTGAAGAAAATGAGGCGATATATAGAGAAGCTTACGTCTGATAAGTATGGCTACACTTCCGATGAAGTTTCAGAGATGCTGAAAGGTCTAGGCATTAACTTGAGCGGCAGCAGAATTAAATATTTGTTGGGTGAGATTAGAAAAAATACTCGCCGCCAAAAGACAGACTCAAGGGGCAACAGTAGTACTTTATCAAATCCGGCTACTGAAACTCAGCCAACGGTGGTAAATACTGCGATTGAAATTGAGCCACCAGTGGAAAATACTGCATCAGTTCAAGCTAGTAGTGAGCCGGAGAAATCAATTCTAATAACCGTTTTCAGGAATAACTATTTAACTCTCTGTAGGGATATATGGAAACTTTCAGCAATCTTGAAGTAAAGATTATGGCTGCTAATAATGTTTTCGGTAATCTCATAAGTTGGTTAGAAACTGGGTTTTTAGCATTTTTCCATTTGTTAGGAGATGCTGGTAAAGCTTTAATTAATGTTTTCGGTAATCTCATAAGTTGGTTAGAAACTGGGTTTTTAGCACTTTTCCATTTGTTAGGAGATGCTGGTAAAGCTTTAATTAATGTTTTCGGTAATCTCATAAGTTGGTTAGAAACTGGGTTTTTAGCATTTTTCCATTTGTTAGGAGATGCTGGTAAAGCTTTAATTAATGTTTTCGGTAATCTCATAAGTTGGTTAGAAACTGGGTTTTTAGCACTTTTCCATTTGTTAGGAGATGCTGGTAAAGCTTTAATTAATGTTTTCGGTAATCTCATAAGTTGGTTAGAAACTGGGTTTTTAGCA
>NZ_JCACKA010000122.1:0-22791 GCF_059505145.1 Mojavia sp. | reverse complement strand
TAAGCCCAAAACCTTTAGCTGGCTTGGTTTACAGGCGATTGTCGCCCCTTGAACTACCAAGCCCTAGATTTAATTCCATCTACCTATATCTGGAAATAGTCGCGCCAACTTTTGGGTAAAGCTTCAAGTTGAGCAGCACGATAAAGTAACTCTGGATTGTTTTCCGCACGCAGATAAAGTTGAGTGATATTTGAGAAAGTTCAAATTTGCGCCATGCCGCCATCGACAAATAGCTCAATACCGTTGACAAAGCTGCTGTCATCGGAGGCAAGGAAAACAACCGCTTTAGCGATTTCGTCCGGTGTACCCACCCGCCCAAGGGGGATAGTGTCAGCCTGACTTGCGACAAATTGCTGCACCTGCTCATCGCTCAGTCCCATGAGATTGTAGCCAGGAGTAGGCACGACACCAGGGCTGATGGCATTAACACGAATCTTGCGCTCTTTGAGGTCGAGTGTCCAATTACGAGCAAACGATCGCACAGCGGCTTTAGTTGCGCTGTAAACGCTGAAGGCTGGGGTACCCACGGTAGAAGCAGTTGAGGCGTTCAGAATGATGGAAGCGCCCTCTGGCAACAGAGGTAGTGCCTTCTGCACAGTAAACAGCAGACCTTTGACGTTAGTGTTGAACGTTTTGTCAAAGTGTTCTTCGGTGATGGCTCCAAGTGGGGCGAGTTCTCCACCCCCAGCATTGGCGAAGATTACATCGAGGTGTCCTTGCTCTTGCTTGATCGTAGCGAACAGGCGATCAAGGTCTGCCAAATTAGAGGCATCGCTCTGAATACCCCTGATGTTTTCACCAATTTCTTCCACAGCGGCATCCAGTTCAGTTTGGCGACGACCCGTGATGAAGACGTAGGCACCTTCGGCGACAAAGCGCTTGGCAGTAGCAAGACCAATGCCACTGGTGCCACCAGTAACAAGACTGACTTTTCCTTCTAGTTTTTTCATTTTGGATGAGTCCTATAGTTGTTGAGCGTTGAAAGAGTTGGTGTAAAGAATTGTGAGGTGTCTGCGCTTGCTACCTGCTTACACGTTTGAAAACAGCATATTTAACCCTTCAGTCATCGTGGGATGAGTCAAAATTCCATCGCGCAGAACGGTATAGGGCATCTGAGCTTGCATCACCATTTGCACTGTCGAAATTACTTCACCTGCTTCATGGCACAAGAGTGAACAACCGAGAATCCGACCTGTCTCGGTATCCACGATCGCTTTCATGAGTCCATCGGTTTGACTTTGTGTTACCGCTCGCATAATATCTCTTGCATCCAGCTTCGCCACTCGAATGGCATACCCTTGTTGCTGCGCTTCGGTTTCAGTCAGACCTATATGAGCCAGTTCTGGGTCGATAAAAAGACAGGATGGAACCAAGCGACCTTGTGTACTGCGGTTGCCGCCATCAATCATATTCGCTTTGACAATCCGATAATCGTCCAGTGCCACATGGGTATATTGTGGCCCCCCATTGATATCGCCTAACGCCCATTCGGTACGTTCGTCTCCAGGCGCTCGTTAACTGGAATGAATCCGCGTGCATCAGTTGCCACACCAGCAGCGGCTAGATTTAAGGTATCGGTGGTTGGCGCACGACCGACGGCTATTAGCAAATGCGAACCTTCAACGCTGATCTCACGATCGCCAACTTGAATCAGAAGTTTAGTTGCATTGTCAGAGCGATCGATCTTTAATACCTTCGCTTTCAGCAAGAATTCAATGCCATCTCGTTCTAAGAGTGTTTGAACGGCGATCGCAATATCTGGGTCTTGCTGCGATAAGATTTGCTCACTTTGCCCAATCACAGTGACGCGAGAGCCAAAGCGCCGGAACATCTGGGCAAACTCCAACCCAATGTAGCCACTACCGAGAACGATTAGGTGCTCAGGCAACTCTTCCAATTCCATGATCGACTCACTGGTCAAAAACCCAGCTTCTTTGAGTCCAGACACCGATGGGATCAACGGTCGCGTGCCTGTATTGATAAACAATCGTTCTTGTCTTTCAGTCCTTGCTGAATCGTCGCTTGAGCGCTTGGTGACACAAACTCGTCGTTTCCACTCAGATGCAATATCAGCGGTTTCTGAATCTTTGTCGCCTCTGCTAAATTCTTGTCAATTTCAACACCGTAGTAACTAACATTGGCATCCGCATCAGTACGTGTTGCCATGAAATATGCCAGTTTACCACCCATACAAAAGCCCACACTGCCGACCTTGCCTGTGCTGCTGGGATACTTGCCGCAGAAAAGACAGGGTTGCCTTTAGGTCTTCTACGCCGCTATCCACATCAAACGCTCCGAGTAGCTCAATGGCTTTAGCCCACTGATCCTTATCGTCAGCATCAAGTTGCACTCCGGGTTCCAGTCGCCAATATAAATCTGGCACGATCACCAAATAGCCTGCCTTAGCATAATCATCGGCAATCTGTCGCATAGTATTATTGACCCCAAGAATTTCTTGAATTAGCACAATTCCTGCACGAGGCTGAGTATTGGGTGCTGCTAGATAGGCGCTAAAACTGCCCCCGGACAAGGCTGGAATGGTTACATTTTGAGTTGTCATGTGTTCTTCTTAACCAACGAATGGGGGTTGAAAATCAAAATTTGATTAGGTTGGAACAGGTTGCAACCGTGACGAGAGAAATTGACGGATGTAGTTGGCGATCGCGTCCCCATCTTCCTCCAGCGCAAAATGTCCGGTATCGAGTAAATGGAACTCAACGTCTTTCAGGTCACGCTGGTAGGCATAAGCACCTTCAGCAGGGAAGATGTCGTCGTTCTTACCCCAAACAATTAGGGTGGGAGGTTGATGTTTGCGGAAATACTCCTGCCATTTTGGATAGAGTTGTGGATTAGTTCTATAGTCATAAAACAGCGCCATTTGAATCTCAGCATTTCCAGGGCGATCAAGGAAGAGTTGATCCATGTTCCAGGTATCAGGGCTGATCGCTTCAGGATTGCGAGTGCCATTGGTGTATTGCCACTTCGTTCCTTCCAGGGTAAGAAAGTCTCTCAGCTTTTGAGCATTAACAGAAGAGGGATCTTGCCAGTATGTCTTCATGGGTTCGGTAAACTCCCGCAACCCCTCCTCGTAGGCATTCCCGTTTTGCACAATCAGGGCTTGCACTCGCTCTGGATATTTAGTAGCAATCCGATAGCCAACGGGCGCACCATAATCCATCACGTAAAGACTGTATTTTTTGAGGTCGAGCGCGCTAATAAACTTCTCCACAATCTGGGCCAGGTGATCAAATGTGTAGTCAAACTCATTCACAGTTGGCATCGAACTGTTACCAAAACCTGGATAATCGGGAGCAACGAGATGGAAGCGATCGGCAAGCGCAGGTATCAGATTGCGAAACATATGAGATGAGGACGGGAATCCGTGCAACAGCAGAATAGTTGGATTATCGCGGGAACCAGCTTCTCGATAAAAGATATCTAAACCGTCGATAGAAACTGTGCGAAATGCAGTCATGAAATTACTCCTTGCAAGTTTTACGTTGAGTCCTCATATTGTCATTGCTCAGAAGGCGGAGGAATAATCTCAATGCCGTACTTAGGTGCAGTAGTGAGGATTTTATCTAAGTCTTCAGAACTCAATGGTGGGGCAGATGTAATTTGACCATTCACCGTCTTTCCCACTTCGGCAATAAATTTCTCAAATCCTGCGGGTGTCACCCAAACCAACATTTTGGCAGGTACAGAGGTAGTGTTGGTGAATTGATGAAGCTGACCTTTGGGCGAATGGAGGAAGGTTCCATCTGTTGCAATAAGGATGCGCTCGTCAAGTTGAAATTCAATCTCTCCGTCTTGCACATAGAACGATTCATTTTCTCGGCTGTGTCGATGGGGAGGAGTACCACCACCAGGTGCAACGATTACCTCACAAAGCGCATAAGCTTCACCTGTCTCTTCACCAATTGCTTTGAAGGTATAAAGGTCTTGGCCAAAGTAGTAAGAATGACCCCCACCTGATTCAACGAAAAGTCCGTTTTGGTTGATTGTCATTGTCGTCTCCAAGTCAACAAGTTGTTTATTCGTAAACTAATGTTAGTGGTACACAATTTTGTTGCAATCTCGATCGCGCACTCAATTTAGATGAAGATACACTACCGCAGGAAATAGTCGCGCCAACTTCTGGGTAAGGCTTCAAGTTGAGCAGCGCGGTGAAGTAACTCTGGATTGTCTTGCTCACGAACATAAAGTTGAGTGATATCCGCAACCGTAATATTGTTTTCATCTCGGCTTACTAACTCTAGAGTGTCTCCGGCTCCAACTTCGCCCTCTTGCAAAACACGAAAGTAAAATCCGGTTCGACGACTCGCAAGAAATCGTTTAACCATATCTGGTTGTCCAAACCGAATCCCAAGTTTGTAGCAGGGTAGGCGAGGTTGTGTCACCATAAGGTGAACATTGCCGATATGAAAGCAATCCCCAATGTTCACTTCCTCTTCTCTCAACCTAGTGATCGTGAAATTTTCACCAAAGATGCCTAGCGCTAGCTCTGTGTCTGGCAATTCACCTCGCCAGTAATCGTAATGCTCGAATGGATAGACATAGACTGCTTTGTCTTCTCCGCCATGAACGGTGAGATCGGCTTGTCCGTCACCGTCTAAATTGAGCGAGCGCACCATTACCCGTTTGCTGACTGGCTCTTTGAAAATTCCAGTTGTAACTGTTTTCCCTTTCCAGATGACTTCACGCGGAAGTCCGACGTTGACAGAGATAAGTTTCATCTTCAGCTCCAAGGTTTTGGACGGCATTCGATTACGGCAGTTTAGATCGCTGTTTAAGCGCAACAGATACCATTGATTTTAGGTGGACTTTGGAATGCTGATTAATTTCCTTTAAGAAAGTCAAGTAGCGCAGGGTTGACTTGATCGGCATGAGTCCAGTTGATGGCGTGCGGCCCTCCAGGTATAACCACAAGGCGACTGTCTTTAATTAGCTGCGGCAGTCTCGCTCCGGTTGAATGATGAGGGAGGATGCGATCGGCATCCCCCTGGATGATCAGGGTTGGCACATCGATGCGTGGCAGATCGTCACGGAAGTCGGTCAACCACGACGGCACACAGTCCAGAGTCCCCTTAGCAGAAGCTCCTGCCGCGACATTCCAACTCATTTGGATGGCTTCGTTGCTAATGCGATTGCCCAAAAACACATCCACGTTGAAGAAGTCTTTGAAAAATGTAGACATATATGCTGGGCGATCGTCTACGATACTCTTCATAATTCCGTCGAAAACGCTTTGAGGAACACCCTCCGGGTTATCCTCTGTCTTTAGCAAGAAGGGTGGCACTGGAGCCATTAACACTGCTTTACTGACGCGTTCCGAACCGTACTTACCGAGATAACGCGTCACTTCGCCTGTTCCCATTGAGAAGCCGACCAATACGGCATCACGCAGGTCAAGTTTTGTCATGAGCGTGTTCAAATCTGCTGCAAAGGTGTCGTAGTCATAGCCAATTGATGGCTGGCTGGAGTTGCCGAAGCCTCTGCGATCGTAAGTGATGACCCGGTAGCCCGCCTCTAGCAAAACTCTCACCTGCTTTTCCCAGGAATGACCGTTAAGAGGAAACCCGTGGATTAGCACGACGGGCTGACCTGCTCCAAAATCTTCATAGTAAATATCAATGCTTGCAGAGTTTTCTTTACCGACAGTAACGTAAGGCATTGGAGTCTCCTGTTTTTATTAGTTTCGTTGTCTCAAGCTTCCGGCTAAGATCAAGAAGGCATTCATGCCGTCAACATCGCCTCATGTACCAGGTAAATCTCCAGGCGCACCCAAAATTTCGTCGCCAATTTCGGCACAAATGCGCTCAAATAGCTCCATGTCAGGTGTTTCTGTTTCATCCTGCGTCCCCACTGCTTCGATCAGCCGAGCAAAGGCACTGGGCGCAGCAACAACCAACCCGCGAGCAGGCTGATCGCCGAGCGCAGCGACTACGTGGGGGGTGTAAGGCGGAATCAGGAAGCTTTCACCAGCACTCAGCACAACTTTGTTCTCACCTGCCCAGACCGTGAACTCCCCGGACAGCACATAGAGTTGTTCGGAATAGCGCGTGTGACGATGGAGGAGTCTGTGAGCCAGGTGGGAAGTAACCTTCGATCAGATCGTACTGACCCCCGGTTGTGGTGTGATCGGCAACAATGTTGAGGCGAGAACCAAAAAACCAGAAAGATTGTGTCATGAAATTGCTCCTATTGATGAATAATTTGTGTGATAAAATCTCAAACTTCCGACTCAGATAAAGAAGGTGTTAATGCCGCCAAAGTAAGATCGCGATCGCCAATTCCCATATAGATTATGTGGGCTGAATTTTGTACGTTAAACTTGTGGTCAATGGTTTGCGGAGTGCGTGTTGCTTGATTAAATCGGCTGCTTTTTCGGCAATCATAATGGTGGGCGCGTTTGTATTTCCTGTGGTGATCGTTGGCATGATGGAGGCATCCACAACACGCAACCCCTCAACGCCATGTACTCGTAGTTCAGGGTCTACAACTGCCATTGGGTCAGTGCCCATTTTGCAAGTGCCGACCGGATGATACACCGTATCACAAGCTTCTCGGACATAAGCAACCAGTGCTGCATCACTCTGCTTATCCGCACCAGGAGCGATTTCTTTACCGCGAAACTCATCAAAGGCACTTGTACCGAACAGGTTACGCAGTAATTTAATCCCTGCCACTAACTTTTGCACATCAGCTTCACTTTGGAGAAAGTTCATTTGAATCATCGGTGCGTCTTTGGGGTCGGGGGAACGCAAACTGACACTGCCAATGTTTTGGGGATGAGGCAAACAGACGAAACTTGTGAATCCTGAACCAGAGTGGGCATAACCAGGCGGCACTAACACAACAGGACCGAAGAGAAACTGTAAATCTGGTGCAGTATCCAGATTACCCTCGGTATGCAAAAACAAGCCAGCTTCAGCGATACTACTGGTGCTAGCCGTGTGTAAATCCTGAGTTGCCTTGTGTGCCACGGACACGACAGGGTGATCTTGGAGGTTTTGACCAACACCCGGCAAATCAGCCACTACCGGAATTCCCAAGGCTTGCAGGTGTTCTGCATCACCAATACCGGAAAGCATCAGCAGCTTGGGCGAATCGAACGCGCCAGCACTTAAAATCACTTCGGAGTTGACCCTAACCTGGTGCAGTGTGCCCTTGTGCAGGTATTCCACCCTAACCGTGTGAGTGCCTTCAAACAACAAGCGAGTTACTAACGCTCCTGTGGTTACAGTCAAATTGGGACGCTGAAGAATGGGCACAAGGAAGGCAGCAGCAGCACTGTGCCGTTTACCATCCTTAATGGTCAATTGATAAAGTCCTGCCCCTAACTGCTGCATCCCATTAACATCAGGATTATGGTCATATCCTAGCGCCACTGCTGCGTCTACAAAGCGTTGGGATACCACAGCAGGTGCAATCAGATCGGTTACGCTCAACTCCCCATCAACCGCGTGGTGTTCAGACGCACCTCGCTGCTGATGTTCCGATTTCTTGAAGTAGGGCAAAACATCTTGGTAACTCCAGCCGGGATTGCCCAATGACTGCCAATGGTCATAATCGTGAGGATTACCTCGCAAATAAATCATGAAATTAATTGAACTGCTGCCCCCCAAAACTTTGCCACGGGGACAAAAGATTTTACGGTTATTCAGGTAGGGTTCTGGTTGGGAGAAATATGCCCAGTCCACCTCAGAACCTAGTAGACTGAGACATTGCGCCGGGATGTGAATCTCTGGCTTTGTGTCAGGAGTACCCGCTTCGAGTAGTAACACAGTTGTGTCGCTGTCTTCTGTCAGACGGTTGGCAACAACGCATCCTGCCGAACCTGCACCAATCACAATGTAGTCATAGTGAGTCATAAAATTCTCTTCCTCTGTTGCCTGGAATGGATTTGCTATGTTCTCGTAGCACCAGAGGGTAGGGCTCCAGGCGGGCCAAGGGTTTCATCGCCCATCTCGGCGGAAATGCGTGCAAGCAGCGCCATATCCAGTGTTTCTGTCTCATCCCGCATCCCCATTTCTGTAATCAGCCGAGCAGGCCCACTTGGTGCGTTAATGACTAACCCGTGTGCTGGCTGATCGCTGAACACGGCGACCATGTGTGGTGTGCCAATAAGTATCAAGATGTTGTCACCAGCACTCAGTACGACCTTGTTCTCACCAGCAAAGACCGTGAACTCCCCGGACAGCACGTATAGTTGTTGGGAATAACGCGTGTGGCGATGAAGGGGTGTCTGTGAGCCAGGAAGGGAATATTCTTCGATCAGATCATACTGACCTGCGGTAGTTGTGTGATCGGCAACGATGGTGAGACGAGAACCAAACAACCAAAGTGATTGTGACATGAGATTGCTGCTTTCTCCTTTTGGATAGGTATAAAGTTGATGTTTAATTGCTGTACTAATCAGAGTGGTCAATTGCTGCTAAGGTGCGATGCTCCGCGCCATCGCCTGCTTTGTAGGTCAAGTTCTGTCATTTCTGCTTCAAATATTTCTCAAACCAGTTCAACGCAGTTGTACTGGCAATCTCAAAGCCCTCACCTTGGAAACCGTCAAAGTGCCCGCCCTTCAAGATTGTTAGAGACTTAGGCTCCATCGCACGCGCATGGACATCGGCGGTTATGTCGGCAGGTGAAAGAAAGTCCTTCTCACCCGTAATCAGGCATAAGGGGGTAGGAAAGATTGCTTCGAGGTGAGGAGCCGGTTCGTAATAGAGACAGTGTTCAATCGATTCAAAGGAGATTCGATTCTCCCATCTTCCTTCACTTGCGCTTTTGTTCGATTCAACCCAATTGAATGCGTCGGGTGTCGCAAGGAAGCAGGGTTCACCAGGCGGGGCAACCAAAGGAAGGTAACTCACCTCTCCGGTTTGATACCGTTTTATCCGGTCAAGTGAAACCATCTTTGTGAGTTCTTCCAGTTGAAGTGGAGAAGCCACACGGCGGGAGATGAGAAACGCATTCACCGCAGGCATCTGTGCTACGATCGCTTTCACGCGCAGATCGAATGCAGCCAGATGCAGCGCGTGACCGCCACTGTAAGAAAAACCCCACAGACCTATGCGCTCAGGGTCAACTTCACTTTGTAGTTGAGTCCAGGTGATGGCATTACGAAAGTCCTCATGCTGCTCTGTAGGAAGCATTTGTCCGCGAGGTTCTCCCTCACTAGCACCAAGGTAGCGATAATCGAATAGCGAAACGACGAACCCGGCTTGAGCGAATTTCTCGGCAAACTGCGGCAATCCCATTTCTTTGGTTAAGCCAATCCCATGAGCCATGACAATGGCAGGATAGCGATGCCTTCGGCGAGCGCAGCTATCGCCAGATGCGACTTGATCCGGAGTGTAAAAGGTGACGGAACACTTTAGACCTTTACTTTCAAAACTGGTTCTTCTTTGCATAATTGCTGACCTTCTCATTAATTACTTGCAGTGGCGATAGCTGCCATCAACTGTTCAAGGTTCCAGCGACTGGTATATCGAATTCCATTAATAAACAAAGCTGGGGCAGCTGTTACTCCACTGTGTAATCCACTTTCAATATCTTGATTGATGTGAGCAATATGTACTTTACCGGATATATCTTGCAGAAATTGGGGAATATCGAGTCCTAGATTATTGGCATACTCTACAAGATAATCGTTTCCTAACCCTTGTTGATGGGTAAACAAAATGTCATGCATCTGCCAAAACTGACCTTGTGCGGCAGCCGCTTCGGCCGCTTCAGCCGCACGTTGAGCATAAGGATGTATTTGCTGCTGGGGGAAGTGGCGAAATACAAAACACAAGTTGTTAACCTGTTGCTGGATTGCCTTGATTAATCGGTGAGCTTCGCCACAAGGGGGACACTGGTAGTCACCATATTGGACGAGTGTCACTGAAGTACTCACCAATCCTTGAATATGATCTTGTTCTGAAATCGGCACAAGCAACCGATTATAATCACCGAGGCTCATTTGGCACCTTTAAGGAAAGGAGTGCAGCAGGTAGATACAGATGATTGCTATAAAACCTCTTTCATAATTGGGTAGACCAATGCCGCTCTGTTATCTGCTGCATAACCTCAATTTAGAGGGTTCACTCGATTTTGTCGCTGAGAAAAACTTCAGTTGATAAGCTGACAATTTAGACAGCTAATAAACTGACAAATTTGACAGGTATGACGCTACAAGCTAACAATACCCCGCCTTAATGCAACGATTACAGCCTGAGTGCGATCCTCCACGCCCAGCTTACTTAAAATATGATTGACATGAAAGTTTACAGTGCGTTCAGTAATATATAGAGCTTTGCTAATGGCTTGGGTACTCTTGCCCGTTGTAATCAGTTGAAGCACCTCTAACTCGCGATCGCTCAATTCTGGACTCGCCATGCGCTCTAAAAGTTTGGCACCAACGCGGGGTGGAATGTGCTTCTGTCCTTTGTGCACAGCGCGAATCGCGGACAGTAATTCTTCTGGCTCGGCATCCTTGAGTAAATACCCTTTAGCCCCTGCCCGCAATCCCTGATAAATGTCTTCATCGCCCTCATAAGTCGTCAATACGATAATCCGAGCAGCAGGAAACTCGGTGCAGATGGCAGTAATCGCAGCGACTCCATCCATCTGTGGCATTCGCAAGTCCATTAAAGTTGCATCTGGCTGTTTTTGACGAAAGATAGCGAGTGCCTCCTGACCATTCCCAGCTTGTCCAATAACAAGGATATCTGGCGCTTCTTCCAGCATTGCAACCAAACCCTGACGTACAACGGGGTGATCGTCTACAACTAGAACACGAATGGTATTAAGTTGACTCATGATGGTTTTTCCTACTGATTCACGGACACAGTAATTTCTGTTCCTTGCCCAAGGGCACTCTGGATCTGGATCTGTGCCCCAATCAGATCGGCACGTTCTGCCATGCCTAATAAACCAAAGCCATTGTGACTAGAAGAACGGTCAATTACAAATCCCTGTCCATCGTCCTTGATTCGTAATATGCACTGCGTGGACTGATAGATTAGTTCAACACGAATTTCAGTTGCCTTTGCATACTTGAGTGCATTCGTCAATGCTTCCTGTCCAATCCTTAGCAGATTATTCTCCACCTCAGAGGGTAGCGGATAGGGGATACCGATGGCTTCACACATAATTGTTATACCAGTGGATGATTCTAGCTGACTTGTCAGATGTTTGAAAGCGCTGAGTAAATCACTATTTTCTAACAAGTAGGGACGGCGTAGCGCCTCTACAGAGCGGCGTGCTTCTGAGAGTCCAGTTTGGGCTAAGTTCTGGACTTGAGCTAGGTGGGCCTGAGCTTTTTGAGGGTCTACTGTTATCTTGCTCACAGCAGTTCTAGCGTGAATGATAACACCCGTGAATGACTGGGTTAGTGTGTCGTGAATTTCTCGCGCCATGCGATTGCGTTCTTCCAGAATTAAAGCTTCTTCGGCGCGTTTGCGTTCACGCAGTGCAGCGTTTCGCTGTTCGCTAATGTCTGTGATTAAACTGTAGAATCCTCTCACTTGAGCATTGTAATCAAAATCGGGGATCAAGGTAGCACTGATGGATTTTTTACCAAGCGGAAAGGGAATTTCAGCTTCTAGGGTTACAGTTTGCCCTTCAAACACTTGATTAACATATGGCTCAACCCTTTGATAAACCGCCTCACCCAGGAGTTCACAAACAGACTTGCCCAGAATCTCATTTCGATTACAGCTAAACCAGACCTCGTATGTACGGTTGATAAATTGATAGCGTCGATTGGCATCCACATAGCTAACAAGAGCCGGTAGAGCGTCGGTAATCAGTCGTAATTCCTGTTCTCGATGACGTAGTTCTGCTTCGCTTTTCTGTAAAGCTGCCGTTCGTTGGGCTACCTGTTGCTCTAAGGTACGGTTGTAGTTGGCTAAGAGGTGTTCTGCTTGTTTCCGCTCTGTAATGTCTTGAAAGGCTGCGATTGCAAATGCTACATTACCCTGTTCATCAAAGATAGGAGTTCCCCAAACCTCAACTGGAACTATTGCACTGTTTTGGTGAATTTCCAGATCGTCAACTGTGGTGCATTCGCCGCTTAATGCCCGAATAACTGGTAGTTTCTCAGTTGGATAATTTTGATCAGTTCCCGCCAGATAAAATTGATAAATCTCTGGGATTTGATCCGGTGCCACAAAAGGATCAATCCCTTTACCCATTAGCTGAATTCCCCGTTGATTGACGTAGTAAACGCGACCAGCCGCATCCAATACTCCAATTCCTACCGGGACAGCTTCTAGAAATTGTTTCATTCTACTTTCGCCTTCGCGGAGCTTTGAGTAGAGTCTGGCATTTTCAATGGCGATCGCCGCCTGAGATGATAACAGATTCAAGACCTGCGTTCGTTCTGGGGTAAATGCTCCAGCCGCTAATTTATTTTCTAGATACAACACGCCCACTAGCTTACATTGATTCAGCAGAGGCAAACATAAAATTGATTGAATTTGATTGTGTTGAATATATGGCTCATGAATAAAATTACCTTCACGAGTAGCATCATTTAAAATGACACATTCATGAGTACGAATCACATAATTAATAATTGATTCAGGTAGATTATTTGCAGTTGGAATAGATTGTAGTAATTGTGTAGTATAGGTATTCTCACTTTCCTTGAGTTCACCAGACGCTTCAATCACCCATTTTCCTGAGTTTTCTAAAATTAGAAAACCTGTTTGTGCACCAGCATTTTCGATTAATATCTTCATCAAGGAACTGAGTAACTTATCCAGTTCAATTTCACTCGAAATCGCAAGGGAAGCTTTCATTACCGCTGCTAAGTCGAAAGTAATGGGTGAGTGATTAGAGGTGGTGACAGAAGTTTTATGGGTTGGCGAAGCCGCATCCGACGATTGAGGAAATAGCTGTGGATAGCGAGTTTCTAAATCTCTTACTTTCGCAGTTGCTCCCCACCGTTCATAGCAGTAGTGAGCTTCTTTCATGTAGGTTTGGGCAAACTTTTCTCTACCACGAAATAGGTAAAACTTGGCAGCTAATTCATAAGCTAATGCTTCTTCTTGAAGATAGTCATTGTTTCTAGCACCAAGAATTGCTTGTTCGTAGAACTCTTCTGCTTTAAACCACTGACCCAAAGTTCGCGCTTTCTCTGCCTCGACTAAATGATATTTATGCAAATAATTCATTGGCGCATAATACGCCCATTGTTTCATTTTCTTCTGGTTAACAGCGACTTTTTTGAGGATTTGTGATTGCGTTTGAGCGCTGCTTTCGGGGTATATGGCGAGTCTTGCCAGAGCATCATATAGGTAGTAAAAAGGGCCAAGAGGTGAGCCTGTTACTCGGATTAAATAAAGTTCTGCTATAGTTGAGTTTTCAACTGCCTGAACATACTTGGAAAATAGGTAGCACAGGAAAAGTTTATTGAAATAGACATTAAAGATTGCAGTTCCATCATTTGCTATTTTATGTTGTGGCAATCCATTCTCTTCATTGTAGAATTTACCAACTAGACGGGTTGGATTGGTCGAGCATCCCATCAAATTTGCGATCGCCTGCTGAAATATTTGATTCCAGATTAGTGCTGTTTCCTGTTTGATTTGACGAATTGCTTCATTGTATTTCGTCATCTCGCGTTCAACCTCCACGAGTTCGCTTCCGACAGCATAGGAATTAAAGCAATAAGAATGAGCGCCATAGGCAGCAAACTCTAAATCTCCGGTTTCTAGCCCACTTTGATAGGCTTCTAGTAATGGTTGTGATGTGTCTCTCACATGATCTTTCCAATGAATGATGAAGGTATTCACGATCACCAATGTTCTAGCTTTGAGAGAATGGGGCTTAGGTTGTGACAACTGCCTTAAAGCTAACTGTCCAAACTCGTAGCCGGTCTCGATGTCTCCAACCTGCCTACACAGAATTAATCCAAAGTTGGCATAAACAAAGGGAGACGCAAACGCATTACCATATTCGATTGACAAGCTGACTTGTTTAGATATCAGTAGCGGCATCAAAATAGGAGCAGCACTATAAGCAGCAGTCGTGATGCTAGATAGGATTCGCATTGCTGCTAACTTATCCGGCTCGTGCATTTGGGGCAAATGAATCAAGTCTTCGTAGACGCGCAGAGGTGAGTCAGCGCTGCGAAGAGAAGTGCCTTGCGCGGGTTCCCCGCGTTGTGGCAACTTCGGGGAGGGTTTCCCTTCGCAGGCGACTGCAAAGCCATTCCCCAAAGGGGTTCCCGCAGGGTAGGGCTTGTCGTTAGACATCGATTTCTCACTAAGAAGGCATAAGATTGCGTCTAGTTCAAGCTGAATATCTGACTGGCTTGGCTGTTCGGGAAAACTAATTTCGATCTGTTGCAACACTTGCAATCCAATATTGATTGCTTCTAATAGTTGATTTTGTGCGATGTAACTTTGAATTTTGACTTCGCACGCTTTCACGCTATCAAGGATCGTTTTAGCCTGTTGCAGAATGATCGCTGCCCAGTACTCCACCTGCTCAAAATTGCCACACAAGTACGCTACTTCTGTTGTTTCTGCGTATAACTCTAAGGTCAAGTCATAATCTGTTTGCCAGCTAGATGCTGCCAGCCAAACTCTAGCTGTAGTTAAATATTTTTTTGACACGCCATAAGCGATCGCCCCTTTTGCTTTCTGACCTGCGATTAAATTTAATCTGGCAATTTCGTTTCGTTCTTGTTGATCTGTGACCAGTTCAATTCCATAATTGAGATGATCCACAATTTCAAACAACCGCTCTGAGAGTCGCTCTGGTAAGGTTTTTTCAAGTAAATTGTGACCAATTTCGAGATGAACCAACTGTTTGTGCGACTCATCGGTTAAGGCATAAGCTGCTTGCTGTACACGATCGTGCAGAAACTTATATTCTTGAACTAACAAGTTTTCATCTAATTCAGACAGGGGTTGAATTAATCCAGCTTGGATAGCTACGAGTAAATCTAGAGAAACTGCTTTAAGGGATTGCTCACAAACGATTACTAACGTATCTAAATTAAATTCAGCACCAATACAAGCCGCTAACCGGAGAATTTGCTGTGTGTTCTCTGGCAGTTTCTTCAACTTGTGAAGCATCAACTCCACAACATTATTAGTGATATTTTGAGCTTGAATCTGAGCAATGTTCCACTGCCAGCGGTAGTGTTGTGCATCAAATGTCAATAAATTTTCGCTATACAGTATCCTCAAAAATTCGTTGACAAAGAAAGGATTGCCCTCGGTTTTACGTAACACTAACTCTGCTAAGGAACGAACGCTGTCTACATTTTGATGCAGCGTCTGGGCAATCAACTGACTCAACGGCAAGAGCGTTAATGGTTCCAAGATAATCTTTTGAAGCACTGCCCCTTGTTTTCGCAGCCTCTCCAAGGTTAATACTAATGGATGCGTTGGATTTACCTCATTATCTCGATAGGCTCCAATCAAAAATAAGAATTGGGTTTGCTCATCAAGTAGCATCAGTTCGATTAATTTCAGCGTGGCGGAGTCGATCCATTGCAAATCATCTAAGAAAATCGCCAGGGGATGTTCTGCTGAACAAAACACCCGCACAAACTGCCCAAAGACACGATTAAAGCGATTTTGAGCTTCCGCTGCTCCAACTTCTGGTACAGGTGGCTGCTTGCCAATAATGAGTTCTACTTCGGGAATCACATCAATGATGAGTTGTCCATTGCTGCCTAATGCCGTGAGCAGGCGATTTCGCCACTGTTGCACTTGGTCGTCTGGTTCACCCAACAGTTGCTGCACCAATTTTTGCAGGGCATTTGCGATCGCGCTGTAAGGGATATTGCGCTGGAATTGATCAAATTTCCCAGAGATAAAATAGCCACGCTTTTGGGTAATTGGTCTATAGATTTCCTGCACTAATGCTGATTTGCCAATTCCGGCGTAGCCAGAGACCAGCATCATTTCAACTTGGAATTTTGGATTGCCCGTTTGTTCGCTTTGTGAAGTCGTTTCTGAATTGTTTGGTAAAGAAGTAATGCGATTGTTTTCTTGACACGCTACACGATCAAAAGCCGCCAGTAACATTGCAACTTCCTTGTCCCTTCCATATAGTTTTTGGGGAATTTGAAACTGATCCCAAACGTCTTGCTGACCCAATTTAATGCTGTTAATTTGACCGATGTCTGCTAATTGGTAAGCACAGATTTCTAAATCTGCTTTGATTCCCCAGGCACTCTGATAGCGATCTTCTGCATTTTTCGCCATCAGTTTCAGAATGATATTTGAAACGAGTTTGGGAATCTTTGTATTTATTTCATGAGGTGAAGGTGGCTGTTTGGCAATATGACAATGGACTAGTTCCAGCATATCCGTTGCTTTAAACGGTAGATGTCCGGTTAGCAGTTCGTAGAACGTCACCCCAAGCGAGTAAAAATCGGTGCGGTAATCAAGCAAACGGTTCATTCGTCCTGTTTGCTCTGGAGAAAGGTAGGCGAGTGTCCCTTCTAAAACATAGTGGCTCTTAAAAGCCGGATTCGTGCGGTTAAATTGGGTGGCAATACCAAAATCAATAATTTTGACAACGCCAGTATCCAGATTTAGGACTATGTTTCCAGGGTTGATATCTTTATGAATGATATTGGCTGCATGGATTCTGCCCAGAATGTCGCAAACTGCGATCGCAAGATCTAAAAAAGTGGATAATGGCATAGGGCAGAAAATATCTGGACGCTTGTGCATCCATTGCTCTAGGGACTCTCCCCCAAAATCTTCTAAGAGAATCACCAGAGTACGTTGATAGTTTTGCTGGCTATATGCCTTGACAACCCCTTCCAAGTTGAGGGAACGGGTAATTTTATATTCCTGTCTGTAACGGATTAGTTCTTGAGGAGAGGGATAATCTTCCTTGAGTATTTTTACTATGATCGCTACTCCATCCTCTCTAATGCCCCGATAAACCAGAGAATTAGGACTTTCATATATCTTGCTTTGGATGGCAATACCAGGTAGAGCAATCATAGAGCAAATCTTGAGAGTACGATCTCGAATACCTCAAACTATACAGCAATTGTCATTCCAAAAATAATTACTTACTATTTGGTAATCGAGAATAAATTTGATAAGATTAAGGGTCTAAACTATGATTTTAAACTTCAGCACCCTCAACACCTTCTCCTCCAACTCCGTCAAATAAGCCCGCTTCAGCTTCTCCAACGACTCCAAAAACCTCTGCACCGACTCCAAAAGCCCACTAGAATACACCAGATTGATGCGAGCGCAGATATCTTGCATCTGCTGGCATTCCTGCGGCAGATAATTCGGCGTGGGCATTAGTCGCATCGTTGATTGCTGAGGTGTAGAACTTGTGGGTCTGTCATCCTGAAACCGCTTTTTAATCTAAACTGTAGCTTTTCTCGGAATAATTGAGTAACTAATATATTCATTAATTTCTAATGATGCAGACTTCATAAAAGCGGAAATCGATAAACCTCCTAGCTTCATAACTCCATCACCCTCTAACACCAATCTAGGTGCAGCTAATCCTGGGTAAATTTCGCTTATCTGTTAGAGGGAGACACAGTAAGCTAAAGATTTGATTTGCTTTACTTAGAGTAAAGATACTCATGCAGCTTCCTGTGGCGGTAGCAGTTGCATTTGAGATTTTGGTTTCGCTTTATTTTTAATTGAACCGTGGTTCTCTTCTGAACTATCAGATTGAGAAGATTCTACAGAAACCCCTTTTTCAGGCTTCTCGCTTTTGGGAACCCACTCTAACACTTCACCCGGTTGAACCTCATAAGTATCACATATTTTACTCAGAACCGTAGATGAAGGTAACTGGTCAGGATTATTGTACAAGTCATACGCGGTTCTTTGAGCTATTCCTACATCTTTTCTAAACTGGTAGGCTGTTATGCCTCTTTCATAAAGAAATTTCTTGATTTTGTTTTTCACAGACACGTCCTCAACTCCTATATAGTTAATACTATCATCTAGCTAGTAGTGCTAACTAATTAATATTAGTTATGCAAATTGCACTCAACCATAACTAAATGATATTACTAAAGTATTGCATATAGTATCATCTAGTTAGTAATATTAAAACATAACAAAAGACGACCGCCGCAGTCTGGAAAACGAAGCGATCGCCTTTTAAAACACCCACCATACAGATGGATAACCAATATAATGACACACGCAACATATAGTCATCAACAGCTGCACCTGAAATCCATAGCCCGGCTCAAGCAAATCTACAGCGAAATCGGCTGCACAATCAAAGTACAAGACAAACGCTGCAAGGACGCATGGATTAGCGCAATCATCTCCCACCAATCCGCCCAGCTTCAGAAGGTTGGCGAACAAGCCACCGCCCAAGCTGAACTCGACCGCCACATCGCAGACCAAGCCCAAGCCGTAGCACCCGAAGAACTAACGATAGTCGAAATATCTTTCTACGATCACGAATACTACGCAGGCAACCAGTTGATAGCCGCAATCACCCATGATGCCGACGATTTTGTAACGCAACGCTGGGTAGTGATGGTGAACGGTGCGGAAGCCCATCGTGCTGCTACCCCAATGCAGTGCCACCGCTACATCTGTACGCACTACAAAGATGGGTCATTACCAATGCAAGAGCAAGAAGCACGGGGGCAGGGTGCAGGGAGCGGAGGGGAAGAATTCTCTCCCTTGCTCCCTACTTCTTCTACTGGCAATGAAATCATGGTGCAGATTTTCAACGAGTGTGAGCAGCACGGCTTGGAATTGCTCGACGATGGGATTTATACGAGTGATGGCGAGAAATTGGGCGAAGTCGGCTGTACAGAGGGCAAATGGTGGATCATCCGCGCTTCTTCAGAACATCAGCAGAAGGTAGCGTGTGAGTCTGCAATGGAGGCTGTACGATCGCTATTGGTCAATCCTGTGTGTTGCGATGAACTCTTAGACAAGGCATTTGATGAACTGACGGCTGATGAATGGTGGAAGCTGCTGGAGTCTGAAGCGTACAACAGTGAGCTAATAGCGGCATAGGGAAAGAGTGGGCATCACACAATTCGCAATTCGCAATTCGCAATTCGCAATTTAATATAACCAACCTTATTGGGAGAAACCTCAGTAATTTTCTCCCAAAATTCCACCAATCCCTTCAATCACCAATTAAATATATGCAACCCATGATCACGATACCCAAAGGCTGGGAGTATCCCCGCTTTACGTTGGGTGAACGCACACAGCAAGGAATTATCGTTGGGCTTGAGTACTACGCCCAAGACACTTTTCTGGCAGAAGAATATGGACAAGGCTGGCGTTATTCTTTGATCCCACATAAGAATTCCCAAGACTTGCTGCATTACCAAGAGCATCAGATAAAAACGCTTTCACGACAAGAATTATTCTCACAAATCACTGCTGAAATTGACGCTCATCAGCAGCAGATAGACGTTCTCAAGCAACAGTTAGCTGCTGTAACTGGAGGTAGTACAAATGGCTAAACCACAGAAAATTTCTTCTGAGTTGACTGCTACTAATTTATTGCATTCTCTCCGTTGCCGTGGAGGTTGTGCGCCTTTGCATACTATCAAGTTTTCCAATGTGTCCATCCAATATTTGCTCGATAGAAACCTTGTGAGAGTGCAAAACACTGGCTGTGGTTTTCTGTTGGAAATTATCGAAGAAATGCAATAACAACTCAAATCAATTCGTAGGAGCAATCCAAATGTCTCATCCCAATTTGCGTACATTAATTGATGCGGCACAACTAATCCTTGAAGAGATAGCCAAGCACCCAGATTTTAAAGCACTTGATTATCAGCCTGATTTAACAATCGTGGATGCTCAAACTGCACTGTCTTACTTGAAGTGTGAACTGGAGAGTAATCAAAAGTCTGGTGTTGCATCAGAAAGTTCTGTTTAGGAAAAAGCGATTGTCTGAATGAGCTTATATCCAGGCAATCGCAAATACTCGGATTACATCTCGCTTAATGAATTTAATTATTGCACACTTCATACATTGTCAAGGTCAACATGAATACTGACATAAAATTAGGTCTTTGCAATCCCCCAGAACCCATTTATCTGTACGTCAAAAACGGTGAAGTCAGTGGGGAATCATTCTTGTGGTATCACTACAAGAATGACCAGGATAAGACGATCCCTGTTCAGCAACGCGGTTTAACAGGTTATTTATCAGAATTGCGTTTGACAACGAAAGAATACAAGGGCAAGGACAACATGAAGTTAGATATTGTTGTCGCTGCGGATGAGATTTATATCATCAGAACTGGCATAGAAACCAATTTTGCGAAAACATTTCTTTTGTCTGCATCACTTATACAAGACTTCTCTAAACCCCTGATTCTTGCTGTTACTTCTGGCGAAGAGAATACAGTATTTTGTCGGTTATATGATGCGGCTACTAAAGTAAGAATCAGGGCAGAATGGAACCCGAACGCTGACTGGGGAGCAATCATTCACGGCATTCAAACGTTATTAGGTGGGGCACGAACTCAGCCACCGTCTACTGTAGCTCCGCAAGATTTACGAGTCAGAAAAATACGCACTTTGCTTGATTACCCACTGGATTTAGTAAAAGAGTGGTTGCAGTTTCAAGATGCTATTAGCCCCAGCCAATTGCACATTAGTAAAGTTGATGAACTAGTGAAAACAATGTGCTTTGCTTGGGCTGCTGATAAAACTGAACACCCGAATCATGCCGAGTCTTCATATCAAAAGCAAGTTGTTGATGCTGTTGCTAAGGGGGTTGATGAATTAGCGGCAATCAACGAGTGGATGCAGCAGTTGCAAGGAACAAAATCTGAGGCAGCTTGAAGAATACAGAAGCCAGAGCGTAAATATTCTGGCTTCTTCTTATCAATTGATTACACAGATTTATCCCATGAAACTCATCGTTACTGTAGTTGAAAGAATCACTAGTGAGGCTCATATCAATATTCCTGATGGGCTGAACGAATCAGCAATCAAGCAGTACATAACAGACCGATATAACTCTGGGGAAATGCTAACTGATTTAAACATTTTTCAAGTTGATTTTGAATCTATCAGCGCTCGGATTCTTCACAAGTTCCAACAATCAGAATAAATCTCGCTGGTAAATATTCTCTCTATATCAAATATCGGAGAGTTACAAATGACTAGACATTTGACAGATTTAGAAAATTACAAATGTCATGAAATCGCTAGTATCCTTTCGCTGAATTTATCAACTATCCGCTTGTGGGTGCATCGCGGTTGGCTCAAAGCAAATAAACGCTATCCCAAGCATTACGAGATTAAACTTTGGCATCTCAAACAGTTCCTTGAAAATCCACCACATCAAATCAAAAAACGTATTGCTGCTCTTGACACCGAAGCCATCAATTATCTTTTGGGGAGAAAAGCGTAATGGAAGCAATCACCGAGTTAGAAAGATGCTGGTTCCTCTCGCCACCCTGGGGTAATCAAATTCCATCTGTTGGAATCAATTTGTTGGAGAAAGTCTATCTCAAAACTGATAGAACATTCGGACATTGTTGTGGAGTGCAGTGGTATCAAGGTGAATGGAACTACGTTATCGATGTTGAGAACGATATTGTACGCGCAACAAAACATGAAATTCTTGGCACTGGTCGAATAAAACCTACCACTGTGAAAAAACCAGCTTTTGTGTTGGGCGAGCGCGTACTGTTGCAATTTCCCAATCGCGGCACAAACCAAAGGCTGATTCTGGGGATTGAGCTAATCGAGAAGTCCTGGTTTTACAAAGTCGAATTGGCATCACCTACTTTTTCCCCACCATCCAGCATGACCAATCGCTTTTCATTAGTCAGAGAAGAAGACTTGATGCGGGTCAATGTCTAATTTTCTGCGCCAAACTCAACAGATTTTGAATTGTTCTGATACTCACACAACTAAAGCTATGCCACAAATTGAAGCCGCCCAAATTATCGAACAGATTAAGGAAGAAATCACTGTTGACTCTAATGGCCAGGGTAGAGCTAGTATTCGGGCAACAGCAAGACTAGCGAATGTCAACGATGCTGGATTGCTCAGAAGCCTTAAAACTGCTGCTGACATTTCTCGGTCTAAACTTGTTGAAAAGCTTATCCGTAAAGGCTTTGAGCCTGCTGACATTTTAGAGTGGTCGCAGTCGGGTATACCTGATTTAGCCGTTGCCGCAATCCTTCATTATTACGGTTACGAAGCAGGTAAAAGATGTAGCGAACAAGCAACAAGAGCCTGTGAAGCATTTGAAACTATCGGTGTTCGCGCCTGGATGCAAGATATCACTGGCTGGACAAAGACCCCGCAACAACCAGAACAGCCACCTGCCCTTGCCCTTCCTCCAGTTGAGCAACGGTTGCAGACATTAGTGTAGTGGATGCGATGAAGACTTTAGCTGAACAGGGGGCAGACTCAATCCTTACATCGAGCAGCATTTTAAAGACTTTGCCGCTAATCTTCTGGCTGAACACAACAGAAAATTGCTAACCCCTTCAGAAGAACGCTGGTTAGGCGTGGTCAACTTTGCAGAGAGTGAGCTTGGTAAAAAAGTGCCTCTGCAAGGTTCACATTACCGGGGTCATCTGGGGACATGGGTGAGGACATTTTACCCCCAGTTGGGATCTCGCCAAGAGAATCGTCTCGTCAACGGCACTCAGCAATCAGTCTATATCTACGCCTGTCATGATCCTGCCGTTGCTGCCGGACTGACTAAAGCAATTGAGGAGTTTTTCGCACACCCGAATCCAACTGCGGCACTCAAGCAGGCGGGGGCTTTCACTGGCAAAAAGCAAATGACGTTGGTGAAAAAGTAAGAGCGATTGCTTAACGCGGGGAA
>NZ_JCACKA010000121.1:0-22987 GCF_059505145.1 Mojavia sp. | reverse complement strand
TGTAAGCCCAAAACCTTTAGCTGGCTTGGTTTACAGGCGATTGTCGCCCCTTGAATGAGCGCGCATTCCATAGTAACTTAACTTACTCAATCAATCCCAAATGCCGATGAAAAGCGTTAACAGCATTTGCCACCCCATCTTCACTCCGAATCTTCTCCCCTAACTCCTGGGCTTTTAACTGCATCGCCTCATCACCCAATACAGCTTCAATCGCTGCCGCTAGAGTTTCTTCTGAGACTTCCTTGTACGGTATCAGTTGAGGGCTGACTCCTAGTTTTGCTAACTTTTGTCCCCAAACTGGCTGATCTGCAAAGAAGGGTACTTCTTCAATTCGCAATTCGCAATCCGCAATTCGCAATTAAAATACGCACTCATCTAATTGAATAATTGGCTAGTTTTTTGGGTTTTAACCTTTCAGTGAGAGAAAATTGCGAATTGCGAACTGGTAATTGCGAATTGATTTGGTATCCCTGCTCGTAATACTGCCGCCGTCGTACTTGCTCCTCCGTGGTGAACCATTGCTGACACTTGAGGCAGCAGCCAATCATGGGGAACATCGCTTATCGTAAACACTCGTAGCGAATCCTTGGGATTGACTGTTCTTCCAACCCGACCCCAGCCTGACAATATAATGCCGCCTTGACGCGTTTTCTTTAAGGCTTCCACAATATAGTGTGTGAGATACTCTGGATTGGGCATGGTCATACTGCCGAATCCAAAGCATAGAGGTGCTTGCTTTCGCCCCAGAAAATCTAGCAGTTCGTCGGGAGCCTCGTCTTCGTATTCGTCGGCACGGTCGATAAACCAGAACCCAGTCACGTACACCCATGCTGGCCAATCCTTTGGTCTTGGGATAACGTGCGGGCTAAACCCATATAACACGGGGATTCGTGCTACGTTAGCCGGGGTTTTACGTCTAAACCGACTGCCCAAAAACGGCAGTGTGGGCAAGTTCAGCGTAGAGGTTCTAAACTCATTCAGCAGTTTTCGATACTTTTGCCAGTAGAGCAACTCTGCAATCAAGTAGCTGGCATAATTGATGACTTTCTTGAGCGGATTTTTTGTTGGTCGAGCGAATCTCAAAAATCCAAACATTCCTGTGGGAGTCAACGGCAGAACTGATGCAAAAAAGCAGGGTAAGCCTAATTTCTCCGCGATGTGGTATCCCGGTATCCCCAGTTTGATCTAAATCTTGTACTTATATAACGTAAAACCGTCCGAAAAGTGCTGCTCACAGCATGATTTACTTCATAGTCAAACCGAAAAGCTGGTGAGTTAACTGTGAAAAAGTTATTCAGTGCGATTAATGCTGCGCTTAGGAGTCTAGCACCTTGGACAACAACAGTTGCGATGACAACAGGGCTACTTTTAAGTGTGCCAGTTCCAGGGATAGGGCAACAGCAAGCTCCTGTATATTCACAAGAGCAGCAAGCAGCTTTAAAGGAAGCTGAAAACCTGAATGAGCAAGTAATTAAGTTATACCAAGAAGGGAAATACACTACCGCTATCCCCAAAGCAGAACGCTCACTCGCTATTAGAGAGAAGGTATTGGGTAATGTTCACCCCGATTTCGCCTCTAGCTTGAATAATTTGGCTGAACTATATCGCTTACAGGGAAATTATCAACAGGCAGAACCTTTGTATCAACGCTCACTCACTATTAGAGAGAAGGTGCTGGGGAATGTTCATCCTGATGTCGCTACTAGCTTGAATAATTTGGCTATACTATATCGCTTACAGGGAAAATATCAACAGGCAGAACCTCTGTATCAACGCTCACTCGCTATCTATGAGAAGGTGCTAGGTAAAGAACACCTCTCTGTCGCCTCTAGCTTGAATAATTTGGCTGCACTGTATCAGGCACAGGGAAATTATCAACAGGCAGAACCTCTGTATCAACGCTCTCTGACTATCTATGAGAAGGTGCTAGGTAAAGAACACCTCTCTGTCGCCTCTAGTTTGAATAATTTGGCTGCACTGTATCAGGCACAGGGAAAATATCAACAGGCAGAACCTCTGTATCAACACTCACTCGCTATTAGAGAGAAGGTGCTAGGGAATGTTCACCCCTCAGTTGCTGCTAGCTTAAATAATTTGGCTGAACTATATCGCTTACAGGGAAAATATCAACAGGCAGAACCTCTGTATCAACGCTCATTCACTATTAGAGAGAAGGTGCTAGGGAATGTTCACCCCGATTTCGCCTCTAGCTTGAATAATTTGGCTCTAATGTATCACTTACAGGGAAAATATCAACAGGCAGAACCTCTGTATCAACGCTCATTCGCTATTTATGAGAAAGTATTGGGTAATATTCATCCCTTGGTCGCCAATAGCTTGAATAATTTAGCTGCACTATATCTCTCACAAGGTGACATTACTCGTACAACCGATTTTTTACGCCGTGGGTTAGAAGTTGAAGCACAAAATTTCAATTTGATTTTTGCTGTCGGCTCAGAACAAAGAAAACAGGACTATGTGAGAACTTTTAGTAGGACAACGTATCGTACCATTTCTCTATCCCTGCAAGAAGCACTCAATCAAGAAACAGCAGCTTCCTTAGCTTTAACTACCGTACTCCGCCGCAAAGGGCTGGTGTTAGATGCTGTTGCTGACAGCATCCAAATATTACGCGCTCAACTTGACAGCAACCCCGAAACTCAAAAATTATTTACTCAATGGCTGCAAGTACAACAACAACTCTCAGCCTTAGTTTTCTCTGATTTAGGGAAACAAACTGCTAACCCGAAAACTGGGCTTGAGCAACTAGAAGCCCAAAAAGAAAAATTAGAAACAGCTATTAGTGCTAAAAGTGCCGAATTCCGCTCTCATACTCAACCAGTTGCGTTAACAGCCATTCAAGCCAAAATACCCACTGATGCAGCCTTGGTAGAAATTGTACAGTATCGACCTGTCAACGTTAAAGCCAAGACAAATGCTCAATACTGGGGTCAGCCGCGTTATGCTGCGGCGGTGTTACGCTCAAGGGGTGAACCCAAATGGGTTGATTTAGGCGAAGTAGCAGAAATTAATAAATTAGCTGTAGATTTTAGAGCAGACTTAGCAACAGGTAGACCAATTAAAAAACTCGCCCGCACTATATACGAAAAATTAATCGCACCCATTCGTCCTTTATTAGGTGATGCGCGTCATATTTTGATTTCTCCTGATGGGGAATTAACATTAATTCCCTTTGAAGCATTCATTGATGAGCAAGATAAATTCCTGATTGAGCGTTACGCTTTTTCTTACCTCACCAGTGGACGGGATTTGTTGCGTTTCCAATCAAATGTTAACAATGCTTCTGCGCCCCTTGTGTTGGCAGATATTGATTACAACAACTCCTCGCCAACTGTAGCCTCTGCTAAAGTATCCCCTTCACGAGGTTCTCAAAATCGTCGCTCTGGTGAGCTAGCCACCTTAAAATTTCAAGCTTTAGCTGCTACTAAAGATGAAGCCACAGCCATCAAAAAACTTTTACCTAATGCGAAAGTGCTGTTAGGTCAAGATGCTACAGAAACCGCAGTCAAACAACTACAAAGTCCCAGTATTTTACATTTAGCTACTCATGGTTTTTTCATTGCTGATGGCAAACAAGATATTAACGCTTCACCAGAATTAGAATTAACACCCCGTCAACCGAGAATTATCAATATTGAGAATCCCTTGTTGCGTTCCGGGTTAGCTTTGGCTGGGTTCAATAAACGCAAACAAGTAACTAACGGTAATGATGATGGTGTGTTAACAGCGTTAGAAGTGGCTGGTTTAGATTTGCAATCCACCGAGTTAGTTGTCCTGTCAGCTTGTGACACTGGTAAGGGTGATGTGCGCGTTGGCGATGGTGTTTATGGATTGCGACGTGCTTTGGTAATGGCTGGTTCGCAATCTCAAGTGTTGAGTCTATGGCTTGTGGATGATGCCGCGACTAAAGATTTAATGGTGAAGTATTACCAGAATTTAAAAGTCGGTCTTGGCAGACATGAGGCTTTGCGTGCTACACAGTTGGAAATGCTCAACACTGAGCAATATCAGCATCCACAATTTTGGGCAGCGTTTGTTCCTTCTGGTAACTGGACACCGTTGAGCAGTAAGTAAACAAAGATTTTAATGCTTGCTTGCAATAAAGTGTTCGTCCAGCAGCGTTGGCAAAAGCGATCGCTCGACTACAGCAACTTATTCCACATCACTTCTTCTGTTTCCACTCAATCTTATACTCCTTCTCCACTGCCACCAACAGCTTCGCCTGCAACGAAGACAGATAAGGTTTGGCTTGCTTACCCAACCCCTGCAACAGCCAATCTACTGACGGGTCACGGCTGGCCACTGCATTCAACTGCCGCAACCGCATACATAGCTGTTGCATAAAGAGGCAATCTTCATCTAGCAATTCCAGAGATTTCAGGTGTTCGATTTTTACTGTATAGTCCCCGTCCCAGGTCTGGAGTGTGCAACTGTATTCACCAACATGAGTAACCACTCCCCAATAACCGCCTTTACCTCGCAAGTCTGGGTTGTCTTTAGGTACGAGAATGCAGATTTCGCCCTTTCTGTAGGGATTTGGGATAGGAGTTCTTTCTCGAATCCTGTCTACAATATCTTGGACTATGCGACCAGAGGGAATTTTATTGCCTGCAACTTCTACTGCTTGCTGCCATACTTGTTGTTGCTCTTGTGCTTCTAGCTGTATCAGAGGTCGCACTTGTCGTTCCGACGTAGGCAAAATGTGATCCATTGGATCACATTTTTGTTTTAAATTCTCAAACACCACTGCCGCATCCATTAAAAGATAAGGCTGGCGACGGCTGTAGCCAAAGCGATCCCGGCAATACTCCTCAAATGTTTTATGCGTGGAACGGTACAGCCTGCGATCGCGCAACTCCATGAGCGCCTTCCCTGCTTCATAGAACGCCCTTTCTACCTTGCGCTCCAAATGCAGGCGATCGCGCTGCTCCTCAGAAGTCAATTCTCGAACTTCAAGCGCTGCCACATCAATAGTAACTGAGCCTGGATTGTCCTGCACCTGTTGGTCTAGCGGTGGCTTTGGAGGAGTAGAAGCAGCAGGAGTGACCTTCTTGCGAGAGGGGGGTTTGTTCATTGCCCCACCTCCTGTGTGAAGGTGGTTGAACAGGTATTTAGTTGTATGATCATGGTAATAATCTTATTTTACCTATTCCCCATCCCTTTACTGTGGTTGGGGTTTTTATTCACTTCTTATATCTTTGCATTTACCGTCAATTACTTTATTTAACTGTCCGAACAAATTACATTATCTTTAACAATGGGGCATTAACCTGGTTTCGATTTAATGTTACATTTGTCTCCCTGGCCCAAAATCATTATCAAGGCATGAAACCCACCAAAAAATCTGAAATCCTAACTCTTAAGAAATCACTTGCTAGACAGCCAGCACCAGAGGAAGTTTCTCCAGTTGATACCGCCATTACTTCCGAACCTGTTATTGAGCAGCAGCCAGATGTAGATGTAGAAAGCCTTGCCCCAGAATATTTCACTAGCTACGCTCCGGTGCTTGAATATCCCACAATCAGATCTGTTGCTAACTCTGGCGGTTGGCAAGCTTCTGATATCTGGCGCGAGTTGCGTGTTGATGGTTTGTGTGATTGATATTATCAGTTGCAACAACTCGCCGTGCTTTTGTCTGAGTTGCAATAGTTTTCGCACACAACTACTTGATGTGTTGGGGAGCCTTAACTATTCTCAGTATTTTATTGCTCTTAATTATATATTTGAAAATATGAAGAGATTATAGATAATTTTAGTATATTTTTATTCTTGCCTAGCAATGCTTCTAGAAGTTATAGCTTTCAAGAATTTAGTCAGACAATTTTTATCCTTGTATTTGCACCAGTTGAATAGTTGTGCGGTAAAAATACAGCTAAACTTGCCCTCAAGCATGATTGCCGCATGGCACTGCCCTAGTACTTCGCCACGCAATTTTTTACAGGTGGGACTGACTCCTTAGCATAGTGTGACTTGAAGAAGATTTTGGACAGGTTGTCCACCTTTACCATCCAAAAATGTATGTCCAACTTTACGTTCCAAAAACGTCCAAAAAATAACATAAAAGAAAGCTAAACTGCTCAAACTATCTCCCTATATGCAAGATAAAGGTTTTGCTAATAGCGATGCCAAGGGCGGCAAGCGATCGCAACGCTGTAAGAAATCCCAGGATTTAGAGAAAAGTTGGCATCTGAGTATTATTTATATGGATTTGCGTCCATATCCTTCTTCCATTTTTGTTATTATGTCCATTTTCTTTATCCAAAGTTGCGATCGCTTGATTAATCCCTTAACGAAGTTATAACTCTTTCAGCTTGCAACTTGTCCAACTTCTCCTTCCAAAATCTGTCCAAAATCTTCTTCAAGTCACACATAGCGAGAAGGGAACGTGAAAACGATCACACCTGTCATAATCTCTGTGGTGGACTATTAGTTCCCTCCGGGACGCTACGCGTTAGCGTAGCTCCTCGCAAGAGGCACGCGCAATCGTTTGCCTGAGAAGTTGTGCGTCCTATATCTGTTTTGGCTTATTCTGAAAATATTTGTCATACTACCGCAAGTCAATGGACGGTTTTATTTGGGCAGCGCTTCTTCTGTGGACAACAATGATTTTTGTTCAAGATAAGATATTAATGGCTCGGCTCGGCCTTGAATGGGGCTGGTGGACGCTTGCCAATTCCTTTGCCCTTTTGGTTGGTTTATTTGTTGCAAGCATCGTCGCTTTCTCGGTATTGTTTTCCTTCCAGCTTGATCTGTTAAAAACACGAGATCTCGCGCTCATTTTTGGAATTTTTGCGATTCTCCTGGGTGCGAGCATTGCACTGATACAGTCGATTGTTCTCAAAAGGCAACGTGTCCCTAAATCAGTTGTGTGGTCTAGCATCAATATAATAGTTGCCATCGTTGCATACATTCTGCTGGCTAGTTTCAACAGCACTGCCCTTTGGAAGGGTGATTGGAAACCCATCATTGTTTCTGTATTTGTTGGTGCAATTATTGGAGCAGCCACAGCCATTGCTACTGACCTCTACTGTTTACGCGTACAACGTCTAGCCCATCAACAGGATGAAGACTCCACAGATTGGGAAGAAGACGAAGAATGAAGGGCGTTGCTGATTAATGGGATGAATTTTGTTTCGTGCAAAGACGCATAGACGCGAAGAATCAATCTTTGGCTTTTGTCAAAAATCTCAATTCATCCCGCATTTATGCAACGCCGAATGAAGAATATGTGATTGACGCGGCATCAATCTAAATTTTGATTGGTGCGATGCTGCGAAAGTTGCTGGCTAACGCACTTGGGTCATCAAGGGGTATCAGTATGCCTGCTCAGAATTTTAAGGAACTAGCGAAAGCCTCTGGTTACAAAGTGAGCATAAATTTCAACTACGTTTATGTGCTTAGATTTTTTTAAAAGGTAAGTGCGTGAAGCTTTAGGGGTGCGCGAGAGCGGCGTTAAGTGTTAGTAGCGTCGTCTTTGATTTTAAGATGCCAGTGCTACTCATGCCAGAACATGACCAATTGCATAAGTATAGATAATTTGTTTATTTTTATCATCTTTCTAAAAACTTAAATCTATACCAATGATTTTTTAATTATCTTCTCCATCCTTTTCATATATTTAGATGTATATCTTTATTACATAATTACTCCCTTAATATATAAGTAATTTATATCGATAGAATCTTGATATTCGATGATTAACTCTTAAATTCCGAGACAAAATCAGGATTTTGACAATGTATTATTGCTCAACGAATTCTATAATATCTTTTTATTACCAAAAAATGATTTTGCATTTTTAGCAAAATTCAATGTCTTTTTTCTGATGTAGTGGATTGCCCAATTAGGTTTAGATAGATAATGCAGTGCGATTTTTCATTACCGCCTGAGTGTACTCTTCGCAAGGCCGTGCCTCATGATATCTGGTTAATTATATTTGTGGTATTTAGAGCAAGGCTTGACCCCAGCCAACTAAGATGGCAGCAATTTTGGATCATTGAATGTGATGGGCGTTTAATAGCCTTCGGACAGCTACGAAAATTTCACTCGGCGCAAGAACTAGGCAGTTTATTTGTTGCACCAGCTTGGCGAAATCGTGGCTTAGGGACTTTTTTAGTCCAGCATTTAATCGCTCAAGCTACTCAACCGCTTTATTTAAAATGCTTAAAGCCTGGACTGGCAGAGTTTTACAGACGAAGAGGCTTTGTGCCTGTTACCTTTAAGGACTTACCGTTATCACTCAAGCCTAAATTTCAGCTATCTCAATTGAGGAAGAGTTTACTTAAGGCCTTTGTACTATTTATGAAGTATCAAGACCCAGGTTAACACTAATCGATACCAGGTTAAGGTCTACTCGTCATTTTGTTAAAGCTTTTGATCTCCAGATCAAGTGTAGAAAAAGTTAGAGACTAGTCTTGGAGAAAGTTAGCATTAATACTTGTTTATTCAAACAAAGTCAGATAGAAAAGCTAATTAAATAATTTTGCAATAATCTTTATATTTAGAGGTAAGTTTATAAATACGATGAAATACACTAATTTAATAAATGCTGCTATAGGCTCAGTATTTCTTTTTTTATCGACAAATTTTGTTTCTGAAGCTCAAATTATTCCAGACACGACTTTACCTCAAAGCACGAGCACAAAACTAGAAGGAAATACCAGGATTATCGAAGGAGGCACACAAGCAGGAAGTAACCTATTCCACAGCTTTGAAAAGTTTTCGTTAACTAATGGGAGTACCGCTTATTTTAACAATCCTCTGGATGTTGAGAATATTATTAATCGAGTCACTGGCGGGTCAATTTCTAATATTGATGGCATCCTCCGAGCAAACGGTAAGGCTAACTTTTTTCTAATTAATCCTAGTGGGATTATTTTTGGTCAGAATGCACGTTTGGATATTGGCGGTTCGTTTTTAGCCAGTACAGCTAGTAGCCTGAAGTTTGCAGATAGTTTGGAGTTTAGTGCTACGAATCCTCATTCTACTCCGTTGCTAAGCATCAATTTACCAATGGGCTTGCAATATAGCAGTAATACAGGAATAATTCGCCTTCAAGGTACAGGTCATAATCTAACTGGTTTAGCATTCTCACCAGTTGTTAGGAATAACAATTTAACAGGTTTACGAGTACAGCCAGGAAGGACTCTAGCGCTTGTTGGCGGTAATTTAATTTTAGAAGGTGGTACGATCACAGCAGAAGGAGGGCGGATCGAACTGGGTAGTGTCGGTAATAACGGTCTAGTCAACATTACTCCAACAACCTCTGGCTGGAATTTGGAGTATAAAAATGTATCTTCTTTTCAAGACATTTCCTTATTAAGACGCGCTCTAGCTGATGCTAGTGGTATTGGTTCTGGTTCTATACAGATACAAGGACACAAGGTTACGCTTACTGATGGCTCAGTAACCTTAATTCAAAATCAAGGATTACTGCCAGGAGGGACATTAAACGTAAATACTTCGGAGTCCTTAGAAGTAAGTGGTACTGATCCAGTTGCCATGATTGCTGGCAGCTTGCGGAATGAAACTTTGGGATTTGGCAAAGCTGGAGATATCCTAATCTCAACTCCAAAGTTAATTCTCCGCAATGGAGGGCAAATAAGTTCTTTAACCTTTGGTGCTGCAAGAACTGGCAATATAGTTGTGAATGCTTCTGATTATGTAGATTTGATTGGAGTTTCGCCTCTTAATTCTAGTGTTTTCAGTCTCATCAGTGCCGCAACTTTTAGTTCTGGAGATGTGGGCAACATTGCGGTGTCAACAGGGAAGTTGTTTATTACAGGAGGAGGTGCTCTGACATCTTCTACTTTTGGAACTGGCAAAGGAGGAAATATTACTGTAGATGCTATTGATTCCGTAGCAGTAATAGGATACGCGCCAATGATATTTCAAGCATCAAATATTTCTACCACAGCTTTAAATGCTGGCGACGCAGGTAATCTAACAATCAATACATCAAACTTGAGTGTCAGGGATGGAGGACTAATTGATGCTTCTACATTAGCAAGTGGCAATGGAGGAAGTATTACTATCAATGCCTTGAAAAACCTAGAGGTGAGCGGTACAATGTCCGGTTCTGGGGAGCTTAGCTTGATAGTATCATCTGCTAACATCATTGCTCCAACCTTACAAAAGTTATTCAGACTTCCACTGAAGCCTTCTGGAAAATCTGGAGACGTAACGATTAATACTAATCACTTAAGCGTTACAAATAGCGCTAAAGTTAGTGTCGGAAATAGCGGCTCCGGTAATGCAGGAAAACTTAAAATTGATGCCAATACAGTCAACATCACAAACAACGGAGGTATTACAGCAACTACTGCCATTGGTCAGGGGGGTGATATTGATATCATATCAGGGCTATTTCGTCTAAGCAATGGCATTATCTCTTCAACTGCTGGACAGCAAGGCACTAATAGTGATGGTGGAAACATCACCATTGATACAGACGTTTTATTTAGTTTGGGAAGTAGCACTATCACAGCCAACACTTTTGGAGGACGTGGCGGAAATGTTCTAATCAATGTTGATAATGGGTTCTTCTTCTCCCGTAATAGCCGAGTTGAAGCAAGCTCTCAGTTTGGAATCAACGGTACGGTTCAAATCAATGGTCTTCCAATTAATTCTAATAGCATTAAGGTAGCAACAGAAACAATTCCAGTAGCCCCTCAAGTAACCTCAGTTTGTCAGGGACGAGCAGACACAGGAGTAAGTAGTTTTATAGTTAATACTACTCGCAGCCCACAATCCAAGCCTAACGACCTGATGTATAACAATGTCGAGCGAAATAACTTTCTTCCAGGTCAAGCTGTTAATAATTCACACAATCCAAAACCATTAACAAGTAACCAACCCACACAAATTATAGAAGCCAACACTTTGATTCGGGATGCTCAGGGTAATTTAGTGTTGACGACAGACCAAGCAAATGCAGCCTTTCTTGATACTTCGCTGTCTGCAAGTTCTTGTTTTTCAGCGTTTCAGGGATAAAAAAATCTAAAAATGATCTTACCTCAATGTTGCTTTAAATATCTATTTTCAAGCCTTCTAGTCTTGTCTATAATTGCAATTCACTCATCTTCATCTGCCCAGACTGGAAAAAAAGAATCACAGCAAAATCAGGCAGCGTTCTTGACTGAAAAGGGCCACGAGCACTTAGCTCTAGATCAAGCGAATGAAGCTCTTAAGAGTTGGGAGGAATCTACAAAAATTTATCGTCAACTGAACGATCAAGACGGTATTAAAGAGAGCCTGATTAATCAAAATTTGGCTCTACAAGCTCTAGGTTTATATAAACAAGCTTGCAATACACTTTTAAAGGCTTTAAAGTTGGATGGAAACTTAAGGATTTGCGACACTACACCGCAGCAAATTAACTTTTTTCAGAAAGAGCAGCTAACAACAGTAATTGGTAAGCAGAACCCAACATCAGTTAACTTAGCCGGATTGCAAAATTTAGGAGAAGTCTTGCGTCTGTTAGGTAAGCTAAACGAATCTTCAATAGTTTTAGAAGAAACATTAACGCTGGCTAAACAAGTATCATCAGAAAATGTTAGTAGTATCTATCTGTCTATAGCTAATATTGAGCAGTCAATTTACCAGCAGTTACAAGATAAATATTCATGGGTAGAGGAACCAATTTTTAAAGAGCAGATTGCTAATATTATTCCTCAAAAGGCGCAGAAATCATTAGAGCATTATCAACTGTTGGAAAATCTTCCAAATATATCAGAAAAAGCTAAACTGCAAGCTCAGTTAAATCATTTGACTTTACTGATAAGTTGGGAAAAATGGCTTAGAGATGAACCGGAAAAAGCAAATCTTCATACTCAAATTAATCAGCAAATACGAACATTAGTGAATCAAATAAATGAAAACTCTTCTGCCTTTTCCCAATTATCACCTGAGCTATCTATTCATGCTAGACTGAACTTTGCTAATAACCTAAGCCAGATTGCAGATGAACAGCTAAAATCAGTAGCGATTCGATATACTAAATTAGCTCTCCAAATTGCTCAAAGGATTAATAGTATACGTTGGTTATCATATAGTTTTGGTACTTTGGGTAAATTAGAAACTAAAGTAGAAAAATCGCAAGCATATTTTAACAAGGCTTTAGGGCTAGCTCAATCAATTCGGGCTTCGGATATCGCCTACCAATGGCAGCAGCAGTTGGGATTAATTTATCACAAGCAGGGAAAAAGTAAGCTAGCAATTGAGAATTATGATGCAGCGATCGCAAATATGACTCAAATTCGTGATAGCCTTTTGTCAAATAATAGAGATTTAGAGTTCTCTTTTCAAGAGGAGATGGAACCGACATATCGCAATTATATGCGATTACTCTTAAGATCTCCTCATCCTGATTTAAAACGAGTAATACAGATAAATGAAGGGTTGCAAATTGCACGGTTAGAAAACTTTTTGCGGTGCGGTAAGCTTGACCTTGTTGCTTTAAATCAGCTTCAAAACCTCAATAGCGCCCCTACACTAGTTCATATTATTGATTTGGGCGATACTATAGAAATAATTGTACAGTCCTCAGATGGTTTACTTCACCACCATTCTGTTGACTCTAAGTTAGTTCGCTTTAATGTAGATCATCTTCTGAAAACATTGCAAAGTGAAAAGTTTGCCTACACTCGAGAAAGTGTTATCATTTCTTATTCTCAAGCAATCTATGAAAGTTTAATCGCACCAATTAAAAGATATTTGCCTCAATCAGGAACACTGGTATTCACTTTAGATAAATCTTTTCAAAGTTTACCAATGGCATTGCTATATGATGGAAAAGATTATCTAATAAAGCATTACAGTATTGCGGAAACTTTAGGCTCTAAAATCCGACAACCAAAATCTTTGCTTAAAAATCAGATGATAGCTTTAATTGCTGGGATTTCTAAACCCAGTCCCAGCTATAAAGATCCAAATGCCCCTAAAGGCATGAATGATTTGCCACAATCTAAACAAGAAGTAGAACACGTTCAGAAACAAACTAAATCTTCAGTAGTCTTGTTAGACGAGAAATTTACCTTTAAAAGATTCAAAGAAGAACTGACTGAAAATAATTTTCCTATTGTACATATTACTACCCACGGTCAATTCAGTTCTGACCCACTCAAAACAGTACTGGTAGCTTATGACAAGGTAATTAATATTAAAGATTTTGACAGCTTAATTAGAGGTAAAACTCAAAATAGTCAAGATGCAATAGAGTTACTTGTTCTGAGCGCCTGCGAAACTGCAAAAGGTAACAAGCAGTCAGCCATGGGCATCGCGGGAATAGCTGCCCAGGCAGGTGCGCGTAGTACTATCGCTACTTTGTGGCGCGTGGATGCTAATTCTACCGCTTTGTTTATGCAAGAATTTTATAAAGGGTTGAACAATGGCTTGACTAAAGCCGAAGCAGTAAGACTTGCACAATTAAGTTTATTGTCAAATCCCCAATATCAGAAACCTTACTACTGGGCACCATTCCTGCTCGTTGGAAGTTGGTTGTAAAATTCCAACAATTTTAGCCCCTCTTCGACTTTTTGTAACTCTGTTGAATTATTATTACTTTTCGCTAACTCAGAGGCATTTGTATATTCCCTTTTAGCTTCATTTGGCAACCAGGCCCCAAGATAACGATCGCCTAGTACTCTATAAAGAGTAGGATTTCGGCTACCTGTTGTCGTCGCTGTTTGTGCCTTCAGCATTTCTATCGTTTCATTCAAAAGATTTTCTGACGCATAGATAGCATCTACATCAAGAACAGTTTCATCTGGGGGTAGCCCTAATTCCTGAATGCGTTTAATCGTAAGAGCAATCTGTTCTTGGTAGCTTACAGACAATAGGTTAACAACCGTTGAATCATTACTAATAACATTCCCATCTTTGTAAGCAAAAACATCTATTGTATATGCATTTCCTGGCTGAAGTTCCTTTTCATCACTTGGGTAGGCAAGCCTAGTTTGATTTACAACTTTTTGCCAGCCAAATTCGTAACTACTGACTTTAACTTTGTAAGAAGTAGCACCCTTAACAGGAACCCAAGTGATTTCAGGTCGAGGATTCAATGTTGAAGTACTGTAAGGAGAAATAATTGTCGGCTCATCGCTCTCTTCTGTGCCTCCTTTGGGACGAAGGCACACCCCGATATTGCTAGGATTGCAATTAGCATTAATAGCTTGAGTCTTAGGACATTTGTCTGAAACAACACCACTAGATAATTTTAAAATTTTGCCAGAACTGTAACATAAAAAGTTAATATAATCACCATTCAAAACTTCTATTCTTTCTTTTTCACAAATCAAGCTTTTAGCATCTAAGCGTTTCTCACCTTGATCCAATATTCTGCCAATCGGATCACAGTGAATTTGGCCTCTCCTTATTCTTCTTAACGGTACACTTGCAAGCAAGGGTATATCTGTTAACATTAAACAAATTAAGCAGAAAGATGCCCAATATTTTTTACTTTTTCTCACAAAAGTTTCTCTAGTTTTAGTATTGTTCCTTTCAGTAGATTATCATTTTTTCAATAACCCATCTAGTAACTCTTGTCTCCAAATAAAAATGTCTGAATCTGTAGACTTAGCCAGTAAACAAACTTCTACAGAAATTCTACTATCATCAATTTTACCTAACGCTTCTTGTACTTTAGATAGTAGGCAATAAGCGTCTATTCTTTGAACGTCTAAACTAATTGCTCTTTCTAAATATTTTTCAGCATCACTTATTTTCTTTTGTTCCAAACTAGCCCAGCCCAAATTCTTATATAATGCAGCTTTTGTTACTGGATCTTTAGTTTTCTGCAAGCCCTTATTGGCTAAAGAAATTGCTGTATTGTAGTCACCAGTTTTAATCTTGAGTCTTGACAAATTGTTAATAGCTAATACCGCTTCATTACTACTTTGAATAGCTATATTATATTCTTTCTCTGCTAACTCATACTCTCCTTGGCTATCATAAAAACTTCCCAGATTATAGTGTCCTTGCCAATAATTCTGCTTTAATTCAAATAACTTTTTATAGACATTTTTTACACATTCGTTATCTGCTAATTGCTGACACGTTATTCCTAAAATATTATAAGCATCTATATCTTGGTTGTTATATTTGACGGCAAGCTCATAATTCTTTTTTGCTACTTTAGGATTATCTATACTCCGAGAAGCTTTATAAAAATAATACTTAGAGATAGCAAGTTTAGTTGAAGGATTTATTTTTATTGCCCAGCCAAAAAAAATTTGTGCAGATTGAGTATCCTTTGCTGCTTCTGACCTTTCTCCTTGAGCTACCAAAGCATTAGCTAGTGCTGGTACAATTATTTTGAAAACTCCAGACCCTACTAAAGTCATAGACGTGATCGCAGCACTAATTATAAATGTTTTAGACCTAATTACTCTCTGAATTTTCCTTTGTAAAGGAAGTTTTTTTAAACGCTGTAAAATTATTTGAGTATTTTGTGGGCGCTGACCTGGAAAAGGAGCCATTAAATCATCAATTAAATCTGCTATAGATTTATCTATATGACGAGCTTTATCTCTCCAAAGTAGTTTTCCAGTTTTCGCATTACTTTTGATTCCAATTAAAGAAGTACCAGTAACCAAGTAAACAAAAGTTCTACCTAAAGCATAAAAGTCTGACTGTGGTACAGCTTGTCCATTAATTTGCTCCAAAGGAGAGTAACAAGCTGTCCTGATGGCAGTAATTTCGTGCCCACTACCTAATCCTGTACTAGATCCTCCACTAGTACTAACTTTCATTAAGTAAGTTCTAGTAATCTGGCGTGCCCCACCAAAATCGACTAATGCTAATTTACCGTTTGGTTGATAAATGATGTTTTCTGGCTTAATATCTCTGTGAAAAAAACCAGAGCGATGCACATTATCAAGGATATTAATTAATTGCAATAACCATTCAAATGCAACATCTTGAGTAATCCGTCCATAAATTTTTACCCATTCAGCTAGATTATCTCCTTCAAATTTTTGCATTACTAAGCAATGCAGTTCTAAAATATTATCATTTAGTATAAAAGTAAAATAATCTTTTCTATTAGACTTAGGAATTCCAGGATGGTCAAGAAGCTGTAATATAAATGATTCTCTTTGAAGTAACTCAACATATTTAAACTCATTGTTCCAATATAATACTTTCATCACTCTTGTTCGAGGTTCTGGATGCGATTGTGTACCAGTATCTTCAACCTCAAAGACATCTGTATAACTCAATTCATCATTTAAAGAAGTCAACGGGCGTAGCAAACGAATGCGACCGTTTATTAACAAGGAGTTACCACAGCCCAGACAATTTTCAGCATTATCAGGGTTTTGGCGTTCATTACAAAGGGGATTTATACAGTAGCTCACAGAGCGATTTCTCTTGTTTGTATTCTATCAAGTCTTTTATGTACCAAACCAAGTGGATCGACTAAAATATATTTCTTGACAACTGGTTGTAAGCTGTAACTAACTTCTTGTTTGGTTGATTTCCGGCTACTTTCAACTAAAGATCGTTGCTCTAAAATATCCATCGCTGTTATTACTTCAGAAATTGATAATTCTAAACTATATCGTTCTTTTAAATCATCAATTAGCTTAAAGAAGGGAATTGTGATCCCGTTATCTGAAGTTGATTCTGCTAAATAAATCATTATTTCTCTTTGGAGATTACTTAAAAAGCCAGGTGTCCCAAATTGTCTATTTAGCATGACTTGAATTCGCGGCTCGATTAAAGTAGTCCTATACTCAAAAAATCTTTGGACACTTCCTCCAAAAAAACGATTAATTCGGTCAGCAACTGCCTCCAAAGCTGATGGATTTCTACGATAAATTTCAATTATATTTTTACATTGTTCTCCAGACAAGCCTTTTTCATGAAGCATTTGTATTGCTGCATCTTCCTCTAACCCCTCCAGCCGTAAAGATACAACAGGTAAATCTGTTGTTATACAAGCAACTTCTTCTAAAGGTACTTGGCTTGTTATAATCAGGCAGCTTTGATGAGCTTCCTTTGTTAGTCCAATTAGAAAATCTTCATACTCTAATTTTTCCTCATAGTTCTTTACTTGTATTAACTTCTCAAATCCATCTATTACTAACAAACAACGATGTAAACAAAGTTCTTGCAACAACAAAGAAATTTTTTGTTGGAGAGTTTCTTTATCAAACTTTAAATCAAAAATATTAATTAGGTCATTAACAACGGAATCAATTGATGAATAACGTTCAATTTTCTTCCAAACTACATACTCATACACATTAGAATGTTCTAAAAGTATTTTTTCTACTAATTTTGCCGCCACTAAACTTTTTCCAACTCCTCCAACTCCAGTTATAGCTATACAACGCTTTTTAAAAGTATTTATTTGTTTTTTCAAATGGCTAATGTCTTTTTCTCGACCATAAAAAAAAGCTATTTTGGGTAATTCCCCATAAATTCTAGTCCTGCCTACTAAACAATCATTATCCAGTTTAGATGCTTCTAAATTGACATAATACTCTTTTGCTACTTTCATTAAAATATTTCTTAAAGTTATTTTTTTTACTTGTATTCCATTTCCAAGAACTTTTGAAAGCATTGTCCATAACGGTGGCCCGACTTCTTGCTGTAAATAATAAACGCTGTATCCAAAATCCTTTGCTATTTCTTTATATTCTTTGCTATCCCAAGATCCTCTGATTACAGCCCTCTCAGCTTGATTCAAATGCCTTCCAGCGTTTTGAAGCACTTGCTCGTCCAAAATTTCCAATACTTTCTCTATGTCAAAAATTTTATTTGAGTCCATGCTTAGCTACAACGGCACTACAACCGTTAGTGTATTTCATTTGACTTGTATTTAACCTTATCAACCCTTAATTGCGTTACATTTATTAACTTTGGTTAGGGGGGGAAAATTCCTTTGTAGGCTATATGATTAAAATGCTACATGCTTAGCTAGTAAAAAGCATTTATAAGTTCATTCTTACAGTTGCAGTCGAACCGCACTCTTGGGTGCTCTTGGGTGAAATTGACTAAATCTGCCAGAATTTTACCCAAGAGTATAGCTGCGCTTATTAACTGCGGTTTGTACTATTTGAGCCAAAACCCCCGCCCAAACTGGCTAAGCACACTAAATATGAGGAGATTATGAACCTTTGTATTGTTCTTGAAGCAAAAAGATGTGGAGAAAACCGAAGTTAAAAATCAAAACAACGTTAGATAAAAGATGGACAGAAGTTCTGTAAAATCAAGGCTAGTTGAAGCGGAGAATGGAGGTGAATATACAACAATATCAAAAATTAAAAGGACAAAGCGCCACTAAGGAGTAGCGCTTCGTCTGAGCATTAAAACCATATAGCTCCAGAGCGGGAGTTTATCTCGAAGGTACAAAAAAGTGGTCTTTATAGTTTGGCGACTTGATTTCCACTAAATTTGTCCAAGAGTATAATCCGCGCTGCTTTCCCTATTATATAGGGTGTCCACAGAAATTCCGCAATTTCTAGTGGTATTTTTTGGCTGTCAAAATTCCTAAGTTCATGTAAAGTTAAGTTTGATTAAGAAGAGAAATTCCGAATTTTGTGGTTAAAAGCTGTAGCAGCGCGAATAGCCCCCTTTGAAGCTCATAAACCGAGTTATCAGAGGAAATATCATGAAGAATAGCAAAAACCGCAAGAGCGTTGTGGTTGAGCGAGTGGGGACTGATAGTGCAGTCTTACCACAGCACAAAGCTGCCGTGGCACAGAGGAATTTCAGAAATATCCTGTCTAGTCCTTTACTAATATCTGAGGAATTATTGAGCATTTGCCCAAGGGGGGATGGCACAAAGTTTAGTTATTTGTTAAGACAAGCTGGGGGAAACAAAAAAATAAATGTATTCAAGGCTATTGCAGTAGTAAGAGTTACTAATGATTACTCTTTTCTCCCCCAGTCTCTCCAGATCAAAGAGCTTATCTTCGTGCCATTCGGCCCAAGGGTAATGGAAATACAGCGTCTCTCCAAGGAACTGCAAGGAGAGAGCAGATGAATAGTGCCCCAATAGAATATCCAAACAATCTCACCGCAGCCGAGTATCATGAGCTAGCGGTGGGCAGCGCCATTCATCCTGCCTTGATCGAGCGCAACTTTTTCCACATAGAGGGAGAATCAGTTTACGATTACCTGTTTATCTCCGATAAAATTCCTCGCAAAAATGCAGGTCGAGTAACGGATGCATACATCAAAATGTATCAGCATCTCTTGGTGGGAGGGACGTGGATTGGGTCGCTTGACCCCTTCAAAAATTGGCAGCCAATGGAGTGGGGACGAATCAAACCAAACTTTCCCCGCATTGATTGGGACAAAGGTAAACCCGTTAAGTACGAGTCGCCCCCCAAAACCGCCAACCGTGTTACATATTTTGATGTTGCTAACCCAGTTTGGGATTTAGTTGCACGACGGTACAACATTAAGCGTTATCATTCACTTTTAGCGCTGCGCTTGCTGGATCAACTTAATCCACGCCTGTTTTGGGAATGGGTAATTGCTCATCCAGAAATTCCAATAATATTATGCGAGGGTGAGAAGAAAGCCGCTTGCTTGCTCTCTCTTGGATTTGTGGCGATCGCGCTGCCGGGAATTTGGAACGGGCGCGTTGGGAAACAAGATTTTGATGAACGGTTGCATCCTGACTTAGTACCAATGGCTCAAAGGGGACGCAAGTTCATTATATTATTCGACTACGAAACCAGAGCCAATACCCGGTGGTCAGTGTTTCAAGCAACTGTTCGCACAGGTAGAGCAATTGTTGCTGCGGGTGGAAAGTGTGAAGTTGCATTACTGCCAGGGCCAGAAAAAGGTGTGGATGATTTCGTGGTTGGTCGCGGCGAAGATGCCAACGCTCTGTTGACTGCAATTATTGATGATGCAAAAAGCCTTAAAGATTACCAGCGTTCGTATCGGGCTAGAAAATGGGGTTTAAGCAAATATAAACCCGATGTTTGCGTTCATGTCAGGTATCTGTCAGACGCTTTTGTGAAAAAACAAGCCAGACCCCTGCAAGGGACTCAACACACATCCAAGCTTGACCACTCCCAGATTTGCGTAGAGTTGCCAGCAACCGATAATTCAGTTGAGTGCTTGAACCCAAACAGCAGTCAACCAAACGCTGACCAGAAGAGGCAGGGGGAAGGGAGCAGGGAGCAGGGGGAACAAGCCCTTTATAAGAGCGTGGAGCGTAGCGGAACATCGGTACAAGCCCCGCCCTTTCAGGGCGCTCGAACTTGGGCGGAGTACAAGCTCCGTCCCGGTTTTCCCCCTTGCTCCCTGCAAAACGCCCCTTTTCCTCTTGTTGGCGAGGAAAAACAAATCTTATCGATACCGATGTCCGGGCTGTTGGTACTGTGGAGTGACATGGGTACAGGGAAAACCGAACTCATGCGTTGGTGGCGTAACCAAAACCCAGAAGCACGATTTCTCAATAATGGGCATCGCGTCAATCTGCTGAAAAATCTGGCTCTGCGTCTGGAAACTGCAATGTACTCAGACTTGGGTTATGTGGGTTTAGCCCAGGCGCAAGCTCTCTCTATAACTATTGATAGCCTGCACAAGCTCAACACTCAAGCCCTGACTTATGGCTGCATATTTATTGATGAGGCTTGCCAATATCTCACCCATTTACTGCACAGTAATACTTGCAAGGAGCATCGCGCGGCAATACTGGAAGTGCTGGAGTATATCATATACAACGCGCCACTAGTAGTCATCGCTGATGCCCACATGGATGATATTACAGTAGATTTTTTCCGCTCCATGCGACCAAAGGGAGAAATTCCGTACATTGTCAAGAACGAGTGGCGAAATGGAGAGCGCACAATTTACTGGTACGAAGGCAATAATAATAGCGCCCTAGTTGCCCAAATCTCGGCAGCGCTAATGGCAGGGCAGAAAATCATGGTAGTTTCAGACTCCAAGCGTTTCATTAAGAAACTCGAACAATCTTTAGCCATGCAAATATATTCTCAATCGCCCCAAATCGATTCAGCATCAGCTACACATTCTCAAAAGAGCGCTCTTGACAGCAAACATTTCCCAAAATTACGCATTTGGTCTGTTCACTCAGACAATTCTGGCAGTGAAGAGAACATTGCTTTCATCAAAGATATCACTAACGCCGTTAAAAACCTCGATGCCTTGCTGACTTCTCCTAGCCTGGGAACTGGGGTAGACATTGCCCAATATCATTTTGATTTGGTATTTGGTGTATTTCATGGAGTTTCTCAAACTGCAACTGAGTGCGCCCAACAACTCTACCGCTATCGCCCGAAAGTCCCCTTTCACGTTTGGGTAGCTCCTGTTCCACCGTTCGGTTACAAAGATACCAACGCCCGCAAAATTAAAGAAAGATTGCTACAAACTAACTCTTTGACTGCTTTTCTACTGAGAATAGACCGTCAAACTGGCGAGCGTGGTGCTGAGAAAGACTGGGCATTAGAGGCTTACTGCCAAATTCAAGCTAACCGTCACTCTTGTCTCAATAATCTACGTGATGATTTGCGTTCGCTACTCACTGAAATGGGCAATTCCATAGTCTCAGTAGATACTGAGCATGATGCGAAAGCTACCGAACGTCTTAAACAAGCTGCTGCTGCTTTGGACATCGCCTACAACTCGGCTGTTGCCAGAGCTAATAATATTACAGCCGGTGAGTACCGCACTCGCCAAAGTAAAGATTACCTGCCCCCGATTGAAGTTTTTGAGTGTGAGAAATACCGCATTCACTCAGCTTACGGCATGGAAGTTACACCCGAACTTGTTGAACTAGATGATGGCGGTCGCTTAATTAGAGCGATCGCGGATCTTGAGGCAATTTCATCTCAACCTGATGGACTCATTAAAGACGATGCCACCGGACGAGAATACCCCAGTCCACCCACCATTGTCACAGATAAAGACCGTGCCGAACGGGACAATTTACCTTTGTGCATTGATTGGGGCAATTACTCTGCTCCGTGGCTGGCCCGTTTCAACTTGGGACTACATGACATTCTTAAAAGTTTAATTGCCGGGGGCGAAGTTACTGCACTTGACAGCGAACTGTTAAATATGACAGCGCGAGCCAAAAATTGTGCTGCTCATATTAAAGCAATTCTTGGGTTTACTGTCCCTGTTGATTGTGAACCGATATGGCTACTGGCGACTTTATTAGAGCAGTTGGGGTTAAAGTTGACCTGCCGTAAGCAGGGTAAACGTGGTCAACAGGTGAAAGTTTACTCGTTATCAAAGTCTCAATTGGAATTTGCATTGCAGGTCATTGCTCATCGTGTCACCAAACGCTCACAGCAGGCTACTAGTTCACCGATCCAATTTTGCGGTGTAGGTCGAGCAGAGGTAGCGGGGGGAGCAGGGGGAGCAGGGGGAGAAAATTCCTCCCTCCCCAGCCCCCCAGCTTCCCCAGCCTCCCCAGCCTGCCACCACGCAAAGTTTACTTGGCAGACTACTACAATCCACGCTGGGTATGTAGTTGAGCCTTTTAGTACCACCGTATCCACCCCCCCCCATGATTGTATAGGGATCTCCCATTGTCAGGGGGGGGATACTACGCCTTCTTTAGAAGCAGGGGGGCAGGGGGGCAGAGGGGCAAGAATCTTTCTCCCCTGCTCCCCCTCTCCCCTGCCCCCCTGCTCCAGAGTGCGATCGCACTACACTACTTCATTGCGTGGAAACCCTTCGCTCTGGCATTGCCCAAGGAGTAGACGCGATTAAAGCCATCCTTAAGCGATGGACAACTGATTTGCGCTGGGAGACGGTGTTGGAGTTGGAAGAACTTGCAGCAAGTGAGTTACGGCAAGTGGAAGCAGCTGTCCCGGAATTTTACGCCTTGCTCAGTGAGTCGGTGTTGCCAATGGAAGGATAACAACAGCGATCGCCGCTGCGCTAATGGTGAGACAATTACTTATGAGAATGTGGCTTATAGAATCCATTTGGGATCTTTAACGACGAGCTAAGATCAAAAATAAATGCC
>NZ_JCACKA010000120.1:0-23353 GCF_059505145.1 Mojavia sp. | reverse complement strand
ATGAGAAAAGTTGGTGGATAGGGTTAATGATGTTGGCTCCAGAATACAGAGCCAAGGGTAATGGCTCTCAATTTTACAAAGCATACGAAAAATGGCTGGCTCAACAAGAAGCCCAATTCGTATTTTTAGCTGTTCTGGAAGAAAATCAGTTGGGATTTGCTTTTTGGCAGAAGTTGGGTTTTGAAGTGGTACGCATAGCACCACCTCAACAATTTGGAAACAAAGTTCATCGGCGTTATGTGATGCAGCGACAGGTTATTGAAGGCTGAGGCTACTGGAGTTTTACTGGCTGAACAGAACTATCGAGGCTCAATAACTTACTTAATTACTTCACCCTGTAATCGAGTAGCACAACTGAGTTTTCATAGATATTGCTGTTGACAAGTTCTAAAGCAGTTTGCCCTATTACTCCAGAAAACAGTGGGATGCCTGAACCCATCAAAAATGGGTTGACTTTCAGGATTAACCGATCAATTAATTTGTGAGCAAAAAGCGTTGTGGCTAAATCCCCCCCACCACACAGCCAAATGCCTTTAAGAGTTTCGTTCTTCAAACTTGTGACTAACTCAACAGCATTTTCCCTAACAAGTTCAACATTCTCATCTGGGCTAGAGAGCATACTGGCATCAGATTTTTATCGGAAAGCGATAGTTTACCCTCCTTCACCAGAATTCCCACCAGTGCATTAATTACGCTCTTGGTCATCGACCACCCAGGTAAAGGCATTTGAGCGGAAAAACCAGGTGCGTAGCGTTCGGCAACAATCTGACCTTGATAAACAATAACTACTGCCCTAGTATGCTGTTGGGAATGGAAAACTCTGTCTAGAGCTACTTTCAGTTGTTTTTGGTTAATTTCAGGAGTTTCTTGGTTTGTTTGCCCTAGCAACCACTGCCCTTCTATTTTTTGAGGAGCCAGGCGTATTAACTTAACTTGCGAGCGCAAATCTGCTGGAGAACTATCAATGACTAGCTTAGTCATTGGTTTTGAAGATTTCGCCATCTTCAACTCAACACCCATCTGTCTACACTCAGTCCGGGGTCGAAACTGATAATGAAGCGTCAGCTAGACCTAAGTGAGGCTGTGTGTTTTGCTTATATGGCTGTGGATTACTTATCAAAATATAACTGTGCAGAATATAATTTTTGAGAAGATTATGATCCGCAATGTCTACCAACTCTTTTACACCATTGGTTTTGACGATTTCGCCACGTTTGACCCAACATCCAGCAATTGTTTATCTCTCGAAACTAAGTCCGGGTTCACAACCGACAATGAAGCACTCGCTCAACCTGATTGCTCAATTGCTCACCCATAATCAAGCTGACTATCTGACTTTGGATTGGTCAGGATTGCGCTACAAACACACCAATGCTGTTCGCGCCGCACTCATCAAAAATTACGAGCCAGCCACAGTTAACCGGATACTATGCGCCTTAAGAGGAGTTTTGAGGGAAGCTCTACGCTTCGGGTTGATCAAAGCGATTGATTATGCCCGTGCTGTTGACATCAAGAGTGTGAAAGTGTCAAAACAAGGGAGCGGACGGGTGCTGAGTCGGGATGAGATTGATGTTTTGATGCACACTTGTTTTAGCGATCTCACCCCAGCAGGTTTTAGAGATGCTGCACTCATCGCTCTCCTTCGCGGTGCTGGACTGCGACGGGCTGAGGTGGTTGGGCTGGATAAAAAAGATTTTCATCCTGATGGAGAAATCAAAATTCGCTCTGCTCACCCAAGAGTTGACCGGACTGTTTATTTATCTAAGAGTGCGATCGCCATAGTTAATGATTGGATTGACATCAGAACTGCCAGAGATGGCCCGTTACTATGTCAAGTTAACAAGTCTGGGCGTGTAGTTCACCAACGGCTCACACCCCAAGCAGTGTTATTCATTTTACACAAGCGGGGTGAACTTGCTGGTATAGAACCATTCTCGCCTCACGCTCTCCGGCGTACATTCATTTGCGATTTGTTAAATGCTGGTGTTGATATCTCAACTGTACAGACTTTAGCGGGACTTTCAAATTCTGCTATCACTGCACGGTATAAGCATCGAATCGCACCTCAAGCCAGCATTCGCTCTTTCTCCTCTAATACCTATTATTAAGGTTTGAAACTTTGTCAAAAGAGGCAGGGGAGCTCTTAGCAGGGGGCAAGGGGGAAAACACCAGACGTAGCTTGTACTTCGCCCCAGTAAGAGCGCCCTGGAAGGGCAGGGCTTGATACCCATGTTCCGCTCCGCTTCACACGGCTTCGGGACTTTCTATTGCTCCCCCTGCTCCCAGCAAAGCGCCCCTCCGCCTCTTCGGTCAATCTGGGGCAAAGCACGAAAGCACCTTTTAACCCAACACCCATCTGCCTACACTCAGTCCGGGGTCGAAACCGATAGTCAAGCATAAGCTAGACCTGAGTGAGTGTGGGTATTTTGCTGATATGACTGTGGATTACTTATCAAAATATTCGCAATGTCTACAAACAAGGCTAGCCATTGGTTTTGACGATTGGGACACTTTTTTCCCTACACTTGCTGCACTAGGTCGAAACCTATAATTAAGCGATCGCCTTACCTGCGTGAGAGTGGGTGTTTTGCTTAGATCACTGTGGATTACTTATCAAAATATTCGCAATGTCTACAACCAAGGCTATGTCTATGGTTTTGACGATTGGGCAACTTTTTTCTCTACACTTGCTGCGCCAAGCCAAAACCCACAATCAGCGCGATCGCCCTACTTGATCGCGGTTGATTCTACTACTGGAATGACGCGGCTCTCATGAACACCAACGCACTGCTAACGCTGCTCTACAGGCTATCTTGGTGTAGTTAATCAGAAATAATTCTTGAGGCGATCGCACTCATCACCCTTCATCCCTGAGCCACTCCAGCCCAGTCCTCCGTGCCGCTTCTGCGCTATAGTACAATTTTTGCTCCCCAAATACGCTAAGACTGCGGCTAATCACGCGAAATTGCCAACATTGTCCGGGGGTGTAGAAGACGATTAGAATCTGGTCATTAATACAAACAAACGTATCAATTTTAACTTGAGCCATTTGGTAGTTTCAGAGTTAATGCTCTGGTTCCATAATTCGTTGAAAAAGATAACCCGGCGAGCGCTGCAAACTCCAAACCGAACTGCCTCACAAATGGTTCAAAGTTTTCGTTTGCTGCCACTGTTACACTATGCCCCGCACGTTTCAAGCCAATGGCTAAAGCGCAGTATGGTTACACATCGCCCACCGAACCTACTGTCAGGATCGTAATCTTTAGTTTTCGGCTGGGTGGGGTGGATGAACTAGTACTCAATTACTTTCTCTGGGCTTTGCTTCGGTTCTACTGAAGAATTGTACTCAATTAGGAGTGGCTGGTGCGTTCTTCCCCGCCAGAGGTTGGCGTAGCCATCGCTTTTATTCTGTCTGGGTAAGCTTATGCTGATATTGTTGGTACTCCTTATCTTTATGTTGCCAGTATTTATCTACAGTTTCTTTGGCAACCACAGCACTTTCATATTCATCTCCTCCTTGGTTTATTAATCGCTGTTTGGTTTGCTTGCGTAAATCAGAAACAATTTTTCCATTTATCTTCCGTGTCTTTGACCAATCTAAAACCCGTTGTGGATAAGAACTATGAAGAATGTATTTTTCAGTAAGAATGTCTGGTAAGGTGTATCCCTTTAGTTCCGATATCCAATGATAAATAAAACTTCCATCTGGGTCTTTTTCTGCAATATTTTTGTTGGGGTTATATATTCTAAAAGTATCGCTTAATGGATTGGTTACACCTGCTTGCATTTGCCATTGCCAATTATCAATCGCTAAATCACCGTCTACTAAATAATTCATATAATGTTTAGCCCCGTGGTGCCATGAAATTCCACAGTTAATTGTCAAGAATGTGGCACACATTGCCCTCATACGGAAGTTCATCCAGCCCATCGTTTTTAGTTGGCGCATACTTGCATCAATCAGTGGAAAACCTGTCATTCCCTGTTGCCACGCCTGAAATAATTTTTGTTTAGCTGGTGATAGCGGTTCTGGTGTATATATCTGGTCAAACTCCCTGTAGCGATTGCTGTAGGCTATCTCAGGATGAAAATACAGCCTTTGAGTGAAACTATCATGCCAACGCAAACGCTCCCGGAATGCTTTTAATGAAAAGTCTGCCTTGGGTTGATTTTTCAGTTCTTCTGCTAAGGCTTTAGTTTTTTGATAAACACTGCGAACAGAAATAGTTCCAAAAGTCAGATGCGGAGATAAATGTGATGTTGCACCCATCTGTGACAACATTGGACGTGATAGCTTCCAGTGATATCCTTGATATCTACTCTTCAAGAATGAGTCTAATGTAGAGATTGCTTGCGTTTCTCCTCCTGGAAAGTAAACTTTCTCTACTGCCCAAAAATGAGAGTACTTCTGTTTCAGTTCTTCAAATGTTAACTGCGGTACGTTGACGTTGAAATTCGGTGTATTGATAATTTGAGGTGTTTGATATTGGGGTTGTCTTTGGTAACTATAATATTGCTCAAACCACTCATCACGCTTTTCTGCCAATTGTAGAAAGTTGTTTAACCCAACGTGGTAATCAAGTTTTAATTCTTTGTAGAAATCGATGACATTTTTGTCTCGACTAATTCCATACTCTACCTGCACATCTCGGTTAAACCAAAGCTTTGGTCTATACCCACAGTCTATTAATTGTCTAGTCAACTCTTGCAAAATATCTGTGGAATTGCCTTCAAATAAGTACAATTTACTTCCTAATTTGTGCAGATTATAGTCAAGGTTGGACAAAGACTCAAACAAAAACCTGACTCTCCCCTTTCCCACATCTGCCCAGGTATAAAACCAAGGATCAATAATGAACAATGGTAAAACTGCTGCACCGTCAGCGCTTGCCAATGTCACAATCTCATTATCAGTTAGCCGCAAATCTCGCCGAAACCACAGAAGCTGCATAATTCAACTTTCAGCCTACAATACATTTGTACCAAATGGCTGCGAGTTTTTCTACTCTAGTAATTATTAGATTGGTTACAACTCATTCACCACTGCCTTCAAACAGTGGCAATTGAATCACTTGTGTTTGTTTCGCGTTTTCCAGATTAGACAATGCAATCCCTAACAATCTGATGCTGCGATTTTCTAACTCAACTGTTTTAAACAGTGCTGTCGCTGTTGTAATGATAGTTTCTAAATCACGGGTGTAATTAGGTAGAGTCTTACTGCGCGTGATTTGCTGGTAATCAGAAAACTTGATTTTTAGAGTTAACGTGCGTCCCCTTGTGGAGTTCTGTTCAAGCCGTTGTTGGACAAAAGAAGCAATTTGTTCGAGTTCGTGTAGCATTTGAGCGCGATCACTTAAATTTACCGCAAATGATGTTTCTGCACCAACCGACTTGCGGACTCTGTTCGGCTCAACTGCACGATCATCTTCTGCTAGAGCTATCTTATAGTAATGATGCCCCACCTTCCCAAAATTTTGTGTTAACTCAGCAAGCGAGCGCGCTTTCAAATCTGCACCAGTATGAATGCCGAGCGAGTGCATTTTCGCTGCTGTTACTTCCCCGATTCCATGAAATTTCTCAATCGCTAACCCTTCCACAAAAGCTTTAGCATCCTGGGGTAGAATTACCGTTAGTCCATTCGGCTTGTTCTGTCCTGATGCCATCTTTGCCAGAAACTTATTAATTGACACGCCTGCCGTTGCTGTTAACTTTGTTTGTTCTAGAATTTCTGCTTTGATGTGTCTGGCGATGGTGGACGCATAGGGGATGTTTTGTTTATTCTCGGTCACATCCAAGTATGCTTCATCCAAAGCTACCCCTTCAACTAAATCGGTGTAGCGTTTGAATATTACGTGGATTTGGGCAGAAACTTCTCGGTAGACATCAAATCTCGGTCGCACGAAAATAAGGGAGGGACAACGAGCGAGCGCACTTACTGATGGCATGGCTGAGTGGATACCGAATTTTCTTGCTTCATAGCTGGCTGCTGCTACCACACCCCTTTGATTTGGACTGCCACCAACAACTAATGGTTTACCTCGGTATTGCGGATTGTCCCGCTGTTCTACCGATGCGTAAAAAGCATCCATATCCACATGGATAATCTTCCGCATCTGTTTAGTTGTTGAGGCATTACACATTTATACTTGCGACAAGTCTATTAGAAAAATTGGTGATTCGTTTTTTATTTGAGAAATCTCTAACCACTATAGTACATCTGCACTGTTATTTGAGTTTTCCAGTGCTAACCTTTATCCAGGAACAGTTAGGGGAATACCGTTATCTTTAGGTTTTAGCTTCAGAATAAATGGAACAGCTTTCAATGCCCAATTAAACGCAGATGTATAATTAGCAGCTGATTCTCCAAAGCAAATAGAAAGCATATCTGTATGAATAATCCCTGGATTGAGAGGAATTGCTGCCATACAACGCCGGCAATTCTTGTGCCAAAGAACGAGTTAATCCTTCTATTGCCCACTTGGAAGCGCAGTATGGAGCAACTTCGGGTGAAGTAGAACGTCCCCAGCCAGAACTGAAGTTAACAATAATACCTCTTTGCTTTTTCACCATTGCTGGTACAAAGTGACGAATTATATTTACTACTCCTTTAATGTTGATATCAATCAACTGGGAAAACTCGTTTGAAGGTACTTGCCACAAAGGTGCTGGGTAATTTGTTATTGCCGCATTGTTAATGACTATATCTGGTGGTTCATATTTGCCCAGTACATGGTTTGCCCATTTTTCTACTTGTGGTTCATTTGCTACATCTACAATTGTAAAATCATTGGGCGCACTAAACTTTTGGCGTAGTTTTTCAATCGCCTCTGATGAACGAGCGCAACCAATCACAGTATGCCCTTGTTTAATAAAACCTTCAGTCATAGCGTAACCTAGACCTTTGCTTACGCCCGTAATCAAGATGAGTTTGGTCATATTTTTGCTATTTAAGAAGTTATGACGAATTTACTTTATGCATGGTCTTGAAGACACAAATTATTTGTTGCATTAAATTCAGTGAATGTTTGCCGCATTATCACCTCTTCTGCTTCCACTCAATCTTATACTCCTTCTCCACCGCCGCCAGTAGCTTCGCCTGCAACGAAGATAAATAAGGTTTGGCTTGTTTGCCCAACCCCTGCAACAGCCAATCTACTGACGGGTCACGGCTGGCCACTGCATTCAACTGCCGCAATCGCATACATAACTGCTCCATAAAGAGGCAATCCTCATCCAGCAGTTCCAGTGATTTCAGGTGTTCGATTTTTACTGTATAGTCGCCATCCCAAGTCTGGAGTGTGCAACTGTATTCACCAACGTGAGTGACCACGCCCCAAAAACCACCTTTGCCTCTCAAGTCTGGGTTATCTTTGGGTACGAGAATGCAGATTTCACCAACTCTGTAGGGATTCGGGATAGGAGTACGCTCACGAATTCTGTCCACAATATCTTGGACTATGCGACCAGAGGGAATTTTATTGCCAGCAACTTCTACTGCTTGTTGCCAAACTTCCTGCTGCTCTTGGGGTTCGAGTTGAATCATCGGCCGCACTTGTCGTTCCGACGTAGGCAAAATGTGATCCAATGGATCACATTTTTCTTTTAAATTCTCAAACACTACTGCCGCATCCATTAAAAGATAAGGCTGGCGGCGGCTATAACCAAAGCGATCCCGGCAATACTCCTCAAATGTTTTATGCGTGGAACGGTACAGCCTGCGATCGCGCAACTCCATGAGTGCCTTCCCCGCTTCATAAAAAGCGTGTTCTACCTTGCGCTCCAAATGCAGGCGATCGCGCTGCTCCTCAGAAGTCAACTCTGGAACTTCAAGCGCTGCCACATCAACAGTAACTGAGCCTGGATTGTCCTGCACCTGCTGGTCTAGCGGTGGCTTCACTGCTGGCTTTGGTTTGCTAGAAGCAGTAGGAGTGACCTTCTTGCGAGAGGGAGGTTTGTTCATTGCCCCACCTCCTGTGTGAAGGTGGTTGAACAGGTATTTAGTTGTATGATCATGGTAATAATCTTATTTTACCTATTCCCCATCCCTTTACTGTGGTTGGGGTTTTTATTCACTTCTTATATCTTTGCATTTAGCGTCAATTGCTTTATTTAACTGCCCGAACAAATTACATTATCTTTAACAATGGGGCATCAACCTGGTTTCGATTTAATGTTACATTTGTCTCCCTGACCCAAAATCATTATCAAGACATGAAACCGATCAAAAAATCTGAAATACTAACTCTCAAGAAATCACTTGCTACGCAGCCAGCATCAGAGGAAGTTTCTCCAGTTGATACCGCCATTACTTCCGAACCTGTTATTGAGCAGCAGCCAGATGTAGATGTAGAAAGCCTTGCCCCAGAATATTTCACTAGCTACGCTCCGGTGCTTGAATATCCCACAATCAAATCTGTTGCTAACTCTGGCGGTTGGCAAGCTTCTGATATCTGGCGTGAGTTACGTGTTGATGGTTTGTGTGATTGATATTATCGGTTGCAACAACTCGCCGTGCTTTTGTCTGAGTTGCAATAGTTGTCGCACATAAGTACTTGATGTGTTGGGGAGCCTGAACTCTTCCAGTAGTTAATTGCAATACATATCTGGCTGAAATATTTACTGAAATTATAAAATTTTGTAGTCAGTTTTTATTATTGTATAGCCAAACCCCCAGCAGTTATAGCTGCAAAAATGTAAGGAGATATTTTAAGACTTAGTATTTAGTACCGTGGGGTAAAGGTACGGCTAAAATTGGACTCAAGAGCGATTGCCGAATAGCACTCGCTGAGTCCCTGCGGGACAGGCTTCCGCGTTAGCGTAGCTCCTCTGCCAGAGGCACGCGCAATCGCTTCGCTGTGAAATTCTGTGTGCCAATGGAGCGATCGCTGCACTGAGTACAAATGCAGATATAAGTATTTTATCAATTCTGCCTTTTACTGAAATTGGGTTATTTGCTGCTTATTTTAGGGATATGAGCCAATATTTTGCTAATTTCTAGCAAAGTTTTACTCAAGAGTTACACCTTAGTAGTATATTTGTTCTATCCTACTGATTTCAGTTTAGGGTTGCTACAAAAGCTCTTGGTGTTATGCCTATGCTTAACCAAACGATAACCGATTTTCTTAAAGCAAACCAGGGTGATTCTCCAGAAGGTGAATCTATCGAGTTTCCTGATGGCAAATACTCTGACGAATTCGGAAACTTAGGACTTGGAGAAAGGGATGATGCTATACGTGCTAGATTCTTATCCCACCTCAAGTTTATCCTCAAGCTCAACGCAGTCCAAGAATACACTTTGACCCCAGACAAACTAATTGAATACGCTTTAAAACTGACTGAGATTAGCGTGTCTGATGAGAATGCCATCGGCGGCATCTATGAAGACGCATTGCAAAATATTGCTGAAGCTTTACATAATCTCTCTCAAAAATTGGAAGTAGAAATTGATGAAAGCGACTTTTAAAGATATTTTATCTCATGATTTACTACCGATAGATGTCTTTAACTACATTATTCCCACCTCACCAGAACAATCCGAAACTCTTAAAGCTTATTGCCAACATCATGAACACTTTCTCTTCATTGATGTCGCAGATGTAGTTGTAGATTATCCCAAATTTTATTTCTCCGAGTGTAAATCCCTTTATTTTAAAATAGCAAACGCTTTAAGAGGTTTCCCCTTACGTCGCCAAACTTATACAAATGTGCGTTATCTTCATCAAATCGAATATGGGCTTTACAGAAGGAAGCAAAGTGTAATCGTTATCTGGAACGCACACTTGTTACAAACAAGAGTTTTAGAAACTCTCATGGCTGATGCCAAATATCTTGAGCAAAAGAGTACCAAGTTAGAATTACACCAAAATGGCTCGATAGTTTACCGAGAAGAGTATCGAGTGCATTTTCTGATTGTGGGGAATGAGTTGACAGAGCTTCGCTTGCAGTTAGCGTGTCAAAATTTCTGAAATCTTACTGACATCTAAGAGGTTAAATCCTCAGATGTACTTCATTTATCAATTTTTTTCTTGAATGAAGTACTCGAATTTTTGCTCGATTTACTGTATCTTGTTTATTCTGTGCAGTTTTTGTTATTCAAGTCCACCATAGCTTTTTATAAACCTCTCTAAAGCTTGTGGAAAGGTTATATTAGCATCTGTTCAGTAATAAAGTTGCAACTCTCTAGGACGATAAAGCGTGTCTTTGAGGGGCTTTCCGCCCTGAAAAAGCGATCGCTGGGGAGTCAGGCAACTTCATTTCATGACGGACTCTTGGCCTCAAAAGCATCAGCGTAATTGCTTAATTTTTCATCACCTGTTTTTTAACTTTTATGCATATGAAAATCATCAAAAAATCTGAAAAACTCACCCTGAGGAAGATGAAGGAAATGGAACAAGCTGAGGATGAACTTCTTCAAACTGATAGCGTTAATTTTTCAGCACCTATGGTTGATGAGAAACCAGTAATCACTCCAGAGCCAATAGAACCTAACTATATCCCATTAATTGATAATCCTCCAGTTCAATCTATTGGCAACTCTGGCTGGCAGGTTTCTGACATCTGGCGAGACATCAGAGTGGATAATTTTTGTGATTGATTAGTATTCTCCCTATCGATAGTTGCAACAGCTAGCCGTGCTTTTGTCTGAGTGGCAATAGTTGTCATACACAAATACTTCAAGCCTTAGATAACCTGAACTATTCTCAGTATTTTATTGCCGTTAGTTATATATTTATTTGAAAAATTTGCAGGGATTAGAAATTTGTGTAGTAACTTTTATTCTTGTATAGAAATGCCTCTAGTAGCTATAGCCTCGACCCTCTGAAAAAACGACAGGAATCGAGAACGTGCGATCATTCGGTGGGCTGTGGGTTCTCGCTAAAGACCAGGGCGAGATGCCGGACGGCTGCGTTAAAACGACGCTAATGGCCCTCGGCTATGATGTAGCCTGGGCGATCGCCTTCTGGAAGTTATAATATAAAATCATTTTTGTAAGGATTCATATCTGGGAGTATCGACAAGTGTAAGAGGGTGTTTGAAAAGTCGCCCAGCTTGTAAAAGCTAAAATGCTTGTTATCAAGCTAACAAACCTTACAACAATATTTTTCCTACCTGCGAGAGTATTGAATATGTTGGTTATTGCTGTATACTTATCGGAATTGTCCTATAAGGTACTATTAGAGATTGCGCTGAAATTATTTGGCAAATGACAAATACAGGAATAGCAACAACAAAGAAGTTATCTATAGCAATCCTATCTGAATTGTGAAAATTTATTTTTTAACCAACTACAGGAATGCAAAGGTCATCGAGAGAGTAAACAGAGATGTTCACGAATGATTTAGGACACTATATGTTTCTTTATCCAAGGATAATTTTATTTATGTGTTTGTTTGTGTTTTATAAACTTGAGTTTTGATAAGGTTCAAGCATTATTGATTACTAGTAATTGCTGCTGGCAGCAAGTTAGACACGCATTAAAACGAGTTAAGATATGGTAGATGATGACGCGGCAAGATTTGCCTTAAAAACTGAGCTTTTGCAACACATAGAGATACTAGGAATGCAGCAAAGCCTCTTTCCAACCTCTGACGAGCATGTTGATAGACTTGTGCGACAGTTAGAGCGCATCAATCCCATTCCACGCCCACTCCAACCTCAATATTTTGGTTCTTTATTCGGTAATTGGCAACTAGTTTACGCCTCTAACGGAACGGTGGTTACACGCCAAATCGCATCAACTCCAGATTTTTTGGGAGTAATTAAAATTAAACGTGTGTGGCAAAGATTAGTTGCAAGCCATATTGAAACAATTTCTGCCTCCAACGAGGCTAAACTTGAATTACCTGTTTTGGGTGAGTGGCAATTACGGGCTGATGGACATTGGAAGTGTGGCGCAGATGAGAAAACAGCCACAGTGTCTTTTGACTTATTTTCCATACAAGTAATAAAACCCTTTGGTCTGTCTGATTTGAGTTTGCCTGAGTTGAAAATACCAGTATTAGAATTCCTACAAAAGGAAGCTTTGTGGATAACTTCCTACTTAGATCAAGAAATAAGGATAGGACGAGGCACTACAGGCAATTTATTTGTATTTCGTCGGGATGTAACACCCTAAAATTAAAATTTATTTATCTCCTGTCGGAATGTGACATCACCAACTTAATTACAACAAAGAAGTCTTTTTTACTGGACTTAGTTCAAAGGTTAATTGAGTACTAAGATGAAAGATTTTTTAAATATTTTTTTTGTTTTTTCTCAGCATTTAGCTTTTATGTCTTATGTGTTACTATCTTCAACGGCAATTGCACAGATTGTCCCAGATAACACATTACCTGTTAATTCTATAGTCAATCTACAAGGCGATACTAGCAATATTACTGGAGGAATGCAAGCGGGAGGCAACTTATTTCACAGCTTCGAGCAATTTTCTATATCTACAAATAGCACTGCGTACTTTAATAATGCATTAAATGTTCAAAATATTATTAGTCGAGTAACTGGGTCATCCATTTCAAATATTGATGGTTTAATCAAAGCTAACGGTAACACTAACTTATTTCTGATTAACCCTAATGGGATTCTTTTTGGCCCCAATGCCAGTCTAAATATCAATGGCTCTTTCTTAGCTACTACTGCTAGCAGGATCAACTTTGCTGATGGTAACGAATTTAATGCGAAAACTCCGCAAACTAAGCCTTTACTAACAATAAGCGCACCTCTTGGTTTAGGATTTGATGGAAATCCAGGTACAATTCAAGTGCAAGGCACAGGGCACAATCTGACTCTCAATAATCCATTTTCAGCGATTATTAGAAATCTTAGCTCAAATAGCTTGCGAGTCAACCCAGGAAAGACTTTAGCATTAGTTGGTGGCAACGTAGTTTTAGACGGAGGAAAGCTTGAAGCAAGTGGAGGTAGGATTGAACTAGGTAGTGTTAATGAAGGGATAGTAGACCTCTATCCAGCTACTAATGGTTGGATTTTAAATTATGAAAAAGCGTTAAGCTTCAAAAGTATTCAACTACTTCAACAGTCAATAGCAGATACCAGTGGTTTTAATGGTGGCTTTATTCAAGCACAAGGTGCTGAGGTGGAGCTTGCAGGTGGCTCAATATTTTTAATTCAGAACCAAGGTAATAAATTATCAGGCGACATTATCGTAAATGCCTCTGAATACTTGAGACTTAGAGGGACTTCTCCAAATGGAGTAATTCCTACTAGTTTTATTAATGAAACTTTAGCAGGGGATGGAGGAAGAATTGAAATTTCAACTAGAAATCTAATTCTTCAGGATGGAGCAGCAATAGTTGCTAAAACTTACGGTTTTGGGAAGGGAGGTAATCTTACTGTCAACACTTCCGAATCCATTAACATAGCTGGAGGTTCTTCTTCCGTTGTTCAGCTACCTAGCAATATTGTTACTGGAGCTTTTAGCTCTGGAGATGGCGGCAATCTTACAGTATCAACTAAAAATTTGATTGTACAAACTGGAGGGGAAATTTTAACTTCTAGTTTTGGTACTGGTAGAGGTGGTGATCTGATTGTGAATACTTCTGAATCTACTCAAGTATTAGGATACCTACAAGAGGGTTTGCAATTTTCTCAACCACTTTCTAGTACTGTTCTTACTAGAGCTTCTGGATCAGGAAAAGCAGGAAATTTAGTATTAAAAACAGAATATCTAACCGCAAAAGATGGAGGAATTATCGGTTCTTTAACTCTTGGAGATGGTTATGGAGGAAATGTAACTGTAAGCGCTAATAATTCTATAGAGCTTGTTGGAGTAGTACCTAATGTCTTTACTCCAAGCTCCTTAATAAGCGCTACTTATAGTACTGGTAATAGTGGTAAGTTAACAGTTAATACAAAAAAATTAACGCTTAGAGACGGTGGAGTAATTAACAATTCTACTAGAGCGAGTGGTAAAGCTGAAAGCCTCATCATTAACGCTTCTGATTCTATAAATTTGATAGGTACGGTACTAGGTTATACTTATCCCAGCCTTATAAATGCATCAGTTATTATTTTTAATGAAAATTTTCAAAAATTATACCGATTACCTCCAATACCTAAAGGAGATTCTGGAGAGATAATAATTAATACTAACAATTTAAATGTTGCAGACGGTGCTTTTATTAACGTTAAAAATGACGGCTCTGGCAATGCAGGAACAGTATATATTAATGCCAACACGGTCAACATTACGAACAACGGAGGTATAACAGCAACTACTGCTGTCGGTCAGGGAGGCGATATTGATATCAACTCAAAATTTGTTCTATTAAATAATGGCATCATCTCTGCAACTGCTGGACAACAAGGCTCCAATGGAGATGGTGGAAACATTACCCTTGATACAGATATTTTATTTAGCTTGGGAAATAGCGTTATTACAGCCAACGCTTTTGAAGGAAGCGGCGGAAATATCCAAATAAATGTTCGTGATGGATTCTTTTTTTCTCGCAATAGCTTAGTTCAGTCCAGTTCACAATTTGGACTTAATGGTCAAGTTAAAATCAACGGTTTTCCCCTTGATTCTCACGCCATTAAAGCAGCACCAGAAGCAATTCATGCAAGTCCTGAAATAACGTCGAACTGCCACGAGCATTCAGGTTTCGAGGAAACTGAACTTATCATAACTGGTGTTGACAGATTGCCACTCAGCCCTACGGATGTTCCACCTATTAAACCAACTTGGCAAGACAACTTCCCTTTAGATCAAACTATTAATAATTTAGAAGAACCAAAATTAATAACTAAAGAACCAATCCAGCATATAGAAGCACAAGGTTGGATAAAAGATTCTTATGGAAATATCATTTTAACGGCAGAAGCTAATTCAGGGATATCCTATGCTCCATTGTCTGCTAGTTTGTGTTCTGAGGAAACAAATGCATCAATAAATATTACTAGAAACAACAAACAGCAATGATCAAACGCCGAGATTGGTTTAAGTATATATTCTCAAGTATTCTAGGGCTGGTTACAGTTGTCAGCAAACCATCTATCATCAAAGCTCAATCTGTAAATAAAAAAGCACAAAAACGGAACTTGGCACGCCTACTGACTAAAAAAGGTCAACAGCAATTAAATCAAGGTCAGGCAACGGAAGCACTTGAAACTTGGAAACAAGCCACACAACTTTATCGCCAACTTAATTATGAAGAGGGTGTTACTGGTAGCTTAATTAACCAAAACCTTGCTCTACAAAGTTTAGGTTTGAATCGTTTGGCTTGTAGCGCACTTGTAGAAGCTTTAAGGCTAAATAAAGATACTAAAATTTGTGTTATATTACCACAGCATTCTACTGAATCTTTAACAAAGTTACTAACAGCAGCGATTGATAAGCAAAAACATTTGCCAGTAGATCTATTTGCATGGCACAATTTCGGAGATATATTGCGCTTAATTGGTAAACAAGATGAATCAAAGGGCGTTTTGGAAAAGACGTTCTCAATCGCTCAACAAATCCCCTTTGTTAATACTAATGAAATTTTGCTGTCGTTAGCTAATACTGAGGAAGCTATTTATCAGCAAACACGAAACAAATATTACGAAGTAGAAGAACCAGACTTTAAAAATGAAATTGTAGAGATGATTCAAGAACAAGCGTTTAAGTCACTTGAAGTTTATCAGCAAGTAAATCAGGTGTCAGCAAATTATCCAGTCACACAATTGAAATCTCAACTGCATCATTTAAGCTTACTGTTAGATTTTGAGAAGTGGTTAACAGCAGAGTTAGATTCAGGTAATCAACAATTAGTTGACGTACGCAATAAAATCCAACAACAAATTAAACCTTCTATTAATAGAGTTTTGAAAAACTCTTCTACATTTTCTCAATTATCAGCTACTCAATCGGTTTATGCAAAGCTCAACTTTGCTAATAGTTTAAGTCAAATTCCAGATCAGTCATTAAGTTCATTAGCTATTGAATATGGGCACTCAGCCTTGGAAACAGCTAGAAGTACCAGTAATCAACGAATAAAGTCTTATAGTCTTGGCACTTTAGGTAAATTACAACCAGATAAATCAGAAGCATATTTTCTAGAAGCTTTAAGTTTAGCCCAATCAATTCAAGCGGAAGATATTGCTTACCAATGGCAACAACAGCTAGGAAACTTGTACAACAAGCAAGGAAAAGCTACAAAAGCCCTTACAATGTACAAGTCCGCCATTGACAACCTAGCGCAAATTCGTGATAGCATCTTGTCAAGTAATACAGATATACAGTTCTTTTTTCAAGAAAAAGTAGAACCTGTGTACCGTAATTATATGAAGTTACTTTTGAAAAATTCTAATATTAATCTCAAAGAAGTCATTCAGACAAACGAACGTTTACAAACAGCGCAGTTAGAAAATTTTCTTAAATGTGGCAAGCTTGACCTGATTGCTCTCGATGAAATTCAAAATTTAAGTCGTGCTTCTGGAATAATTCATATCATTGATTTGGATGATAGTGTAGAGGTAATTCTACAGGCTCAAGACAAATCTCTACATCATCACTCTGTTGAAGCAAACTTAGTTAAAGATCATGTTGCTGATCTTCTCCGCAAATTGCAACATGAGAAACTCGCTTTTACTAATGTGCAGCAAATTCTCTTACCTTCTCAAGCACTTTATGAAAACTTAATCGCACCAATAACATCATATTTACCCGCATCAGGAACATTAGTATTTATCTTAGATAAATCTTTCCAAAGCATACCGATGGGCATATTATATGATGGAAAAAACTATCTGATTGAGCATTACAGCGTTGCAGTCACTCTAGGCTCTAGAATTCGATCTCCCAAACCTTTATCAAAAAAGCAGTTCACAGCTCTCATCGCTGCTTTATCTAAGCCCAGCCCCAGCTTGTTAGATCGCAACGCTCCTAAAGGCATCAGGCCAATACACCAAGCCAAAAAAGAGGTAAAAGATGTGCAAAGTCAAACACAATCTTCCCTCACACTACTAGATGAAAAGTTTACTAGTTCCCGTCTAGAGCAAGAAATAAGTAAAAATACTTTCCCAATCGTTCATATCAGCACTCATGGGCAGTTTAGTTCTGACCCCCTGAAGACAGTACTTCTAGCCTATGAGAAGGTAATCAATATTAGAGAGTTTGATAAGTTACTAAAAAGTAAAATTCAAACTGATGCAGATGCAATTGAGCTATTAGTTTTAAGTGCTTGTCAAACTGCAAAGGGCAATCGAAAGTCAGCATTAGGAATTGCTGGAGTGGCTGCACAAGCAGGAGCGCGTAGCACTGTCGCAACTTTATGGTTAGTAGATGCAGACTCTACTGCTTTGTTAATGGAAGAATTCTATAAAGAATTGAAAAATGGTACTCCCAAAGCACAAGCGCTGCGTCTTGCACAACTAACATTAATAAAAAATCCTAAATACGCTCATCATTACTACTGGGCCCCGTTCTTGCTCGTTGGTAGTTGGTTATAAATTCCCACAGCTTCAGACCATCTTGCACTTTTGATAATTCCTTTGAGTTCCCATTACTTTTAGCTAACCTCTCTGCTGTTGTGTATTTATCAAAAGCTTCATCAGGTAGACCCGCCTCTAAATAGCGATCTGCTAGTACTCGATAGACTTCAGGGTTTTGGCTTCTTGCTGCTACTCTTGCCTTTAAAGTCTCTATCGATTCATTCACCAGATTTTTTGACATGAATATAGTATCTAAGTCACGAACAGCAGCTTCATCTAGAGGTACTTTAAATTCGTTAATTTGTTTAACTAGCGACGCAATCTCTAATTGCTCTTTCTTTGGTAAAACGCTAATTAATAAAGGAGCGTAACTTATGATAGAGTTCCCCTGGTACGCAAACACAGTAATTCTATAAGTACTCCCAAATTTCAATTGGGGTTGGTCTTTTGGATATGGTAGTACAGTATTGTTTACTTTTATCTGCCAGTTAACATCATTGCCCTCTATCTTGACTGTGTAACTAGTAGCCCCCGAAACGGCACGCCAAGATATCAATGGTTGGGTAGTCAATATACTGCCATCACTAATATAAGGGCTAATCAGTCTTGGTTTTGGTACAGTATCATCACCTGGGCCTTTAAAATCAGTAGGACAATTCTGCGGTTTGAGGTTTGTACACTGATATTGCTCTGACTCAGTGGCTTGTGGTCGCGCACATTTGTTTGCAGGATCGGAAACGTTATGTTGATTAATATATAAAAATCTTCGATTTAAATAGCAAGCAACTTTAACCGTGGCTCCATTCTCTGGGTGGATCATATCTCCTGCACAGAGCGGACTACCTGGTGGCCAGTAGCGATCTCCTTTACTCATCACCCTACCATCAGCTTTAACACACTGACGTAGAGCTATTAGTTGAGATTGCCCCCATACATTACTCGAGCTTGAAACAATTAGTGTTGATATTGATGCGATCAATATAACTTGAACTTTGAATACCCTTCTTTTGATTGTGCCTATCATGTTTTATATGATTAGCATTAAAATTTCTTATCTAGCTATTTGCTAGTTAGTAGTATACAAGAAGCAGGGAGCCAAAAAAAGGCTTAGGGTGAAGATTTGGGAACAATATCTCCCAGCAAGCGTTTTAAAATTTGCAATCGCCACTGTTGAACCTCTTGCTGATTAGACTCAAATGTCAAACAGATCTCCCAAGACATCCTAGCGTCATTAATTTTACCTAATGCTTCTTGAGCTTGCGCTAGTAAACAGTAAGCATCTGTCCTAGCATCCAGTTTTGTTGACTGTTCCAAATCAGCTTTCGCCTCGGCGTAACGCTTTAACTCTAATTTTGCCCAACCCAAGTTTTTGTATAAAGTAGACTGTAATTTTATGTTTTGAGTTTTTTTTAAGCCTTCTTGAGCTAAAGCTATTGCTGCGTTATATTTGCCATCTAAAATCTTCAATCTTGATAAATTGTTAATGGCTGGTATTGCTTCTCTACTCATTTGGATAGCTAACTCATATTGATTTTGAGCTAAATCATATATACCTCTATTATCATAGAAAAGTGCTAATCCATAACGCGCTTCCCAACTATCAGGCTTTAATTGCAATGACTTCTCATAATTTTTAATCGCACAATCATCTTGGTTTAATTGCTGACATATATAAGCTAAATTACTATAAGCATCTGCATCGCTATGATTATATCTAATTGCTAATTCATAATATCTTTTTGCTACTTTAAGAGTATTGGTATTGCGAGCAGCTTTTTCAAAATAAAAACTTGATATAGTGCGATTACTCTGAGGATTAATTTTTATAGCCAAGTTAAAAAAATATTGTGCCCCCTGAGAATCATTTGCTGCTTCTAGCTTTTGTCCTTGAGCTACTAAATAGTTCGCTACTAAAGGTATAGATAGAAAAACACCCCCAGCAAATACTAAACCCACTAATGTATATTTACTAAATTTAAATATTTTAGAATTAGCTAATCTATAATTTTTAATTTGCTGAGGTAGTTTCTCTAAACGTTGCAAAATTACTTGAGTACTTTGCGGACGCTGCCCTGGAGAGGAAGCCATCAAATCATCGAGTAAATCAGCAAAAGGTTTATCAATCTGCGGCGCATATTTTCTCCAGATTAGTCTTCCTGTTTTTTCGTTTGTTGGTATATCCATCAATGACATATTAGTAACTAAATTTACAAAAGTCCGGCCTAGAGCATAGAAATCTGATTGCGGTACTGCCTGACCATTCATTTGTTCAGGTGGAGTAAAAAAAGCCGTGATCACAGATGTTACTTCGTATCCGCTACCTAATCCTGTACTGCTTCCCCCATTGGTACTAACTTTTGCTAAGTAAGTGCTGGTAATCTCTCGTGCTGCACCAAAATCAATCAACACCAATTTACCATCAGGCTTATGAATGATGTTTTCTGGCTTGATGTCTCTATGAAAGAAGCCGGATCTATGTACGATATCAAGAGTATGAATTAACTGTGATAACCAATCGAGTGCCACATTTTGAGAAATTCGCCCATAAGATTTTAACCGTTGCCGTAAATTCTCTCCTTCAACCTTTTGCATTACTAAGCAATGTAATTCTAGAATAGTGTCCTTCAGTGTAAAAGTGAAGTAATCATCCCTAGCCGATTCAGGAATTCCAGGATATTGAATCAGTTGCAAAATTCTAGCTTCTCGCTGAACTAGCTCCACTAATTTAGGTTCGCTCCACTTTAATACTTTCATTACTCTTATTTGAGGCTCTGGACGCGACTTGGTGCCAACATCTTCAACCTCAAAAACATTTGTGTTAGTATACAATTCTTCTTCCAAAGAGCGTAACGGACGCAGCAAACGAATGCGACCGTTTATTAACAAAGAATTCCCACAAGCTAAACAATTTTCGGCACTATCAGGATTATGGCGCTGGGTGCAAAGGTGATTTATGCAGTAAACCACATTTACTCCTGGATGGGATTACTTATTTGTAAAACACTTGTTTTTCTTCGTACCAAATTAAATGGATCAACTAAGATATATTTTCTGATAAGTGGTTGTAAACTATAACTAACTTCTTGCTTGCCTGATTTTCTATAAGTTTCAACTAAAGAGCGTTGTTCTAAAATTTCTATTGATCTGATCGCTTCAGCAATTGACACTTCTGAACCTATTTTTTTTTTCAAAGCTTCAATAATATTAGAAAATTGAATTGGAGGTGAGCTTTCTGAAGTTGACTCTGCTAAATAAATCATTATTTCTCTTTGGACATCACTTAAAAGTCCAGGCTGTCCAAATTGCTGATGTAGCATAGATTGAAGGAGTTGCCCAACCACAGTAGTTCTGTAATCAAAGAATGTTTTTACACTTCCTCCGAAAAGCCGATGAATTCTGCCAGCCGCTTCTTCTAACTCTGATGGGTTTCCACGATGCATTTTAATTAACTCTTTACATTCTTTTCCCCATAGCCCTTTTTCATTTAACATTCGCATAGCTGCACGTTCCTCTAAACCTTCAAGGCGTAAAGTGTCAATTGGAAGATTTTTAGTTGCATAAATAACTTCTTCCAAAGGTAATTGGCTTGTTATAATTGTACAGTTTTGATGTTTTCCCTCTGCTAGTTGAATAAATAGTTTTTCATACTCTAATCTCTTATCAAAATTAGCTACATGCTCTAGCTTTTCAAATCCATCTACTACTAGTAATAAACGATGCGATTGGAAGTATTTTAATAATTCAAAAGTTTGCTCCTCAATAGATTCATTATCTATTTTTAAATTAAAAGTGTCGATTAATTTAGTAAATAAATTGTCAATAGAAGAATGTATTTTTATCCAAACTACAGTTTCATACAAATTGGAATTTTCTAACAGCATTTCTTCTACTAATTTTGCTGCTAGTGAGGTTTTTCCAATTCCTCCAACTCCAGTTATAATTATGCAGCGTCGCTTCAAAATATTAATTTGATTTTTTAATTTACTAATATCCTTTTCTCTACCATAAAAAGATTCTATTTTGGGTAATTCTCCATAAATTCTCGTCTTGCCCACTAAACAATCGTTGTCCAGTTTGGAGGCTTCTAGCTTAAAATAATTCTTTTTTGCTAATCGAAGCAAAGCTGCTTTCAAAGATATTTTTTTTACTGGAACTCCATCACCAATAACTTCTGAAAGCATTGCCCATAATTGCCGAGCCACTTCTCTATGCAAATAGTCCGCGTTGTATCCAGAGTTGCTTGCTATCTCCTTATAGTCTCTCCCGTACCAAGACCCTTTAATTAAAACCCTTTCAGATTTCAGCAAATGCCTTCCGGTATGCTGAAGCACTCGCTCATCCAAAATTTCCAGTATTTTATCTATGTCTAAGTCTAAGTTTTTATATGAGTTCATGCTTAGTAAGCTTTTATATTAATTTTTAATAAATGTATCCTTAGAGTTATTCTGTGAAGTACAAGAAGCTACTCTCTTAGCTTACTCTACAAGAAAATCCTCCTAGACACTTACAAAAACCCAAAGTGAACATCTAATGGAAAGCAGCTCCCGTCTAAGTTGTGCTGCATTTTGTCTAGCATGACATATTGCACTATATATTTGTAATATTAAGTAATCATTCTAGATACAACGCTAAAATACACAATTATTCGATTTTTGCAACTCTCAATCCATACTCTCTTAACATTTTATTACAATCAAATTTTCTATAGATTTTAGCAAAATCTACACTTTCTCAATAATTGTTTACAATATTCCTCTTTTAAAAAGCTTTTACAGGTTATATGCTCTGAATGTTACCTTCAATAAGTAGCAATACTGCATCTCTAGATGCATTGTCCCGATTACGCTTTAATCAAAACTGAAATAAATTGACTAATGTCATCAGTGAATACCTTCAGGTATTACCTGCCATTGCTTTATCTCAATTCAATGATTACACCTAATTCACTGTGTAACTAACCTCAGAGTAATTCTTTAAAAAGATGAAACAATTCCTAGCCAAAAATCAAATTCTCGTAAGAGACAACAAGAGCAGAACTTCTGTAAAATCAAGCTAATTGAAGGGAGAGATGGAGGTGAATATACCAAAATATCAAAACTTAACGCACAAAGCGCCACTAAGGAGTAGCGCTTTGTGCGGGTCTTAAATTCCATATAACCTCAGAGCGGGTAGTTGATCTCGAAGGAACAAATAAGTGGTGTTTATAGTTTGGCGACTGTATACCGCTTAATTTGTCCGAGAGTATAATCCGCGCTGCAAATTCTATTATAGGAGTTGCCGCACGAAATGTCCATTTCTTGCGGTATGTTTTGGCTGTCGAAATTCAAAAGTTTGTGTAAAATTAAGTTTGGTTAATAAAAGTTCTGAATTTCGTAGCAAAAAGCAGTAGCAGCGCGAATAACCCCATCTGAGACTTGTAAACCAAGAATCAGGGGAAAAAATCGTGAAAAACGACCAATGTCCAATACAAGAGGTTATCGGGTGTAGACTTGAGGGGGTTGTTTCAGTGCCGCCCGTACATCTGAACTCTGATGCTTCATCCAAGTGGAAAAGAATATTTACTAGCTCTTTTGGGGAAACTCGCTTTCAAAATGTCTTGAAAAGAGCCAGAGTGTTGCAGCGAATTGCTACAGGGGGCGAAAGCTAATGAGCCATCCCCCTAATAAAACGGGGGAAAGGGAAAAGGTTAAAGGGAAAAGGTTAGGGGAAGAGTTAGCAAATTCTTCCTCCCCTTCCCTATTGCCGCTTTCCCCTTCCCAAAGCGAAGTCTCCCAGAAATACCCCAATAATCTCACCGCAGTCGAGTATCATGAGCTAGCGGTGGGCAGCGCTATTCATCCTGCCTTGATCGAGCGCAACTTCTTCCACATTGAAGGAGAATCAGTTTACGATTACCTGTTTATCTCCGATAAAATTCCTCGCAAAAATG
>NZ_JCACKA010000119.1:0-23614 GCF_059505145.1 Mojavia sp. | reverse complement strand
CGTGAGACTGGGGTTCGCATCTAATAGACAACTTTTAGTTTCTGCCATGATTTTGACTCCTTTAATTGAATGAAAATGAATTGAATTAACGAAGGGATGCTAGAGGCAAAGATGTAAAGAAAATTCCTTTCCCCCCTTATCTGCTTCCTCCGGTGTGTGGTCGGAAAGTAAGATTAATCCTTGTGCTAACTACTTTGTTAGTCTTCGGTACTTGATGCAGATGCGTAGATTGACAGCCTGGGTGCATTACAAGCAAACTGCCATGCTCCAGCCAGAAGTCCGTAGGTTTTCCAGCGATGGGCTTAATTTGAAACTTTCGTGCTGCACCGAGACTGATGGATGCGATTGCGGGGTTTATTCCCATTGATGATTCGTTGTCCGCGTGCCACCCTATGCTGTCTTGACCACTTCTGTACTGGTTGCCAATGACGATGCGGAAGTTGTAGCCTGTGGCGGCAGTAATTCTATCTCTGAGATCGGCTAATGGTTCTGTCCAGGGCAGAGGCTTGAGAAACACGCTATTGGAGTAGAGGTAATCACATCCCCTATCACCATAGATGCACTCAAGCCGAGGCACAGGAATAATCTTGCCCACCATCCTGATGTGATTCTGTTGCCATTGCAGCTCCTTGCAATGTTGATATAACTCATTGGCCTCTTGGATGGTCAAGAAATCGGGGTAATAGGTAACGGGTAAAACTGGGGCGGGTTCATCAAACAGATTGAGTTGTTGCATATTGGGATTTTGTGAATTTGATATGAAAGGTAATGTTGCATAGAGCTTGAGTAAGAAAGCCAAAAATGATACTATGAATGCAGCACCCATCACTGATACAACCATGCGATCGCATTCTCTCTCTAGCGGTCGCTTTTAATCTTTGACCAGTACCAATGACTTTTTGCTAGTGAAAGCCCCAGCCTGCTTTAGTGCCGCAGTTGGGTTTGGGTGTGCGAAAAACTCCTCAATTGCCTTAGTCAGCCCCGATGCAACAACTGGGTCATGGCAAGCATAGATATAAACTGATTGCTGAGTGCCATTGACTAAACGATTCTCTTGGCGAGATCCCAGATGTGGGTAAAACGTGCGAACCCATGTACCCAAATGACCCCGGTAATGAGAACCACTGAGAGGAACTTTTTTACCAAGCTCACTCTCTGCAAAGTTGACCACGCCCAGCCACTTTTCTTCTGAAAGGGTTAGCAATTTTCTGTTGTGTTCAGCCAAGAGATTTGCGGCGAAGTCTTTAAAATGCTGCTCGATGTATGGGTTGAGTCTGCCCCCTGTGAGGTCAGCTAAAGTTTTCATCGCATCCACCAAAGTTTGCAAACGCTGCTCAACAGGAGGGAGTGCAGGGGCAGGTGGTTGTTCTGGCTGCTCTTGTGGGCTTTTTTCCCAACCTGTGATATCTTGCATCCATGCCCTGACACCAATGGTTTTGAATGCTCGGCAAATTAACTTTGCTTGAGGAGTACAGTAACGCCCGGCTTCGTAAGCGTAGTAGTCGAGGATGATGGCGATCGCTATATCGGGGATACCATGAGTGCGCCAAGAGTTCAGGTTCGCGGCATCAAAACCTTGCCCCATAAGCATTACAGCTAGTTTAGATGGTTCCAGGTTCGCACTTTCTAATGCTTTACCAATAGCTTTGTCACTAACTCCAGCTAATCGTGCAGTAGCTTTCATGCTGGCCTTACCCCGCCCCGAAGCGTCTACTTCAATCTCTTGTTTAATTTGTTCGATGATTTCGGTGATTTCAATTTGTGACATGGTTTTAGTTGTGTGATGGAGTACAAAGATTGTTGTGTTTAGGCTTAGACATTCACCCGCATCAAGTCTTGTTCTCTGACTAATGAAAAGCGATTGGTCATGTTGCTAGCTTTAGGAAAAGCAGGTGATGCCAATTCGACTTTGTAAAACCAAGACATCTCGATTAGCTCAACCCCCAGAATTAACCTTTGGTTTGTGCCGCGATTGGGAAATTGCAACAGTACGCGATTGCGCTCCCGCGCAGTGCCGAAGGCAATCGCCTAAAACAAAAGCTGGTTTTTTCACAGTGGTAGGTTCTATTCGACCAGTGCCAAGAATTTCATGTTTTGTTGCGCGTATAATGTCGTTCTCAACATCGATAACGTAGTCCCAGCGCTGTCGATACCACTGCAATCCACAGCAATAACCAAATCTTCTGTTAGCTTTGAAATAAACTCGCTCCCATAAATTAATCTCAACGGGTGGAATTTCTTGGCCCCAAGGCGGGGATAGAAACCAGCATTTTTCTAACTCGGTGATTGCTTCCATTACGCTTTTCTCCCCAAGAGGTAATTGATGGCTTCGTGATCAAGAGCAGCAATGCGTTTTTTGATTTGTTGTGGTGGATTTTCTAAAAACTGTTTGAGATGCCAGATTCTAATTTCGTAATGCTTGGGATAGCGTTTATTTGCTTTGAGCCAACCCCGATGCACCCACAAACGAATAGTTGATAGATTCAGCGAAAGAATATTAGCGATTTGATGGCAGGTGTAGTTGTCTAAGTCAGTAAATTGTCTGGTCATTTGCAACTCTCCGATATTTGATATAGAGAGAATATTCAGCAGTGAGATTTATTCTGATTGTTGGAGCTTGTGAATAATCCGAGCGCTGATAGATTCAAAGTCAACCTGAAAAATATTCAAATCAGTCAGAATTTCCCCAGAGTTATATCGGTCTGTTATGTACTGCTTGATTGCTGATTCGTTCAGCCCATCAGGAATATTGATATGAGCCTCACTAGTGATTCTTTCAACTACAGTAACGATGACTTTCATGGGATAAACTTATGTAGTGAATTGATGAGAAGAAGCCGAAAAGAAGCTCTTGTGCAGGGTGCAGGGAGCAGGGGGAAAGATTCTCTCCCTTGCTCCCTGCTCCCTGCCCCTTGTCCTCTTTTCTTCAGGCAGCTTCAGATTTTGCCCCTTGTAACTGCTCCATCCATGCGCTGATTGCCGCTAACTCATCAGCACCCTGAGCAACAGCTTCAACAACGTGCTTTTGATATGAAGACTCCGCATGATTAGGATGGTCAGCCTTATCAGCAGCCCAAGCCAAGCACATCGTTTTGACTAGTTCATTGACTTTGCTAATGTGCAATTGACTGGGGCTAGTAGCATCTTGAAATTGCAACCATTCCTTGACTAAATCAAGCGGATAATCAAGCAAAGTGCGTATTTTTCTGACTCGTAAATCTTGCGGAGCTACAGTAGACGGTGGCTGAGTTCGTGCCCCACCTAATAACGTTTGAATGCCGTGAATGATTGCTCCCCAGTCAGCGTTCGGGTTCCATTCTGCCCTGATTCTTACTTTAGTAGCCGCATCATATAACCGACAAAATACTGTATTCTCTTCGCCAGAAGTAACAGCAAGAATCAGGGGTTTAGAGAAGTCTTGTATAAGTGATGCAGACAAAAGAAATGTTTTCGCAAAATTGGTTTCTATGCCAGTTCTGATGATATAAATCTCATCCGCAGCGACAACAATATCTAACTTCATGTTGTCCTTGCCCTTGTATTCTTTCGCTGTCAAACGCAGTTCTGATAAATAACCTGTTAATCCTCGCTGCTGTACAGGGATGGTTTTATCCTGGTCAATGTTGTAGTGATACCACAAAAATGATTCACCGCTGACTTCACCGTTTTTGACGTACAAATAAATGGGTTCTGGAGGATTACAAAGACCTAGTTTCAGTTCAGTATTCATGTTTGTTGACCTCGGCAATATATGAAATGTGTAATAATGAGATATTTCTCTAGCGCTGTTTAACTGTAGAAAGCTAGCGATTACCTGGATATCAGCACTCATTCAGGCAGTCGCTTTTTTCTAAGGAGAACTTTTCAAGCTAACAGAAGGCTTTTGATTAGTTTCTAGCTCGCACTTTAAGTAAGACAGTGCTGTTAGGGCATCGCCAATTGTTAAATCAGGTTGATAATCAAGTGCTTTCAAATCTGGGTGTCTGGCTATCTCTTCAAGGATTAGTTGTGCCGCATCAATTAATATATGCAAATTGGGATGGGACATTTTTAATTGCTCCTTTTTAAAAAATCCAAAAGCTAGAATTCAAGAGTCAGAATAATTAGTAATGAAGGATTTAACTGATGAATCTGCTATGCCAAACTAAGCTTTTATTCTTCGGAATTCTGACTCGTAAATCCTGACTTTTTATTGCATTTCCTCAACGATTTCTAACAGAAAACCGCAGCCAGTGTTTTGCACTTTTACAAGCTTTCTATCGAGCAAATATTGAATGGACACATTAGAAAATTTGATAGTATGCAATGGCGCACAACCCCCACGACAACGGAGGGAGCGCAATAAATTAGCAGCAGTCAATTCGGAAAATTTATTCTGTGGTTTAGCCATTTGTATTCCCTCCTTTGATAACCACTAATTGCTGTTGCAGGGTTTTGATCTGTTGTTGATGGTCTTCAATCTCTGCCTGTATTTGCTGTTGAATCTCTGCAATAGAAAGTGTTTGAATTTGGTCGTCGAAGTAATGCCGGACTTCTTGGGAGTTCTTGTTAGGCATCACAGAGTATCGCCATCCGTGACCGTATTCGTGGGCTAATTGGCTATCAGCGGGGTAGTATTCTAAGCCAACTATCATGCCTTGCTGTGTGCGTTCACCCAACGTAAAGCGAGGATACTCCCAGCCTTTAGGTATCGTGATTGTGGGTTGCATATATTTAATTGGTGATTTGTGAGGATGGGTTAAGGCGATTGACTTTGCCAGTGCTGGAGGCGATCGCTCAACATTGACAAAAGCGATTGGCTTTGCCAGTGCCGAAGGCAATCGCCCCACGTGAGAATTACGCTGCTACTGCTTCTGAATGCGCCTCATAGCCCAAAAGCCGTTGCCAGTCCTGGGGGGTTAACTGTTCAAATGGGCGGTCTAACAATTCTTCGTAAGACACAGCTTTGACTCCAAAGAGTGATTGCACCGCCGACTCCACCGATTCACTGGGTACTCGTCCCTGATTCCCCTGCGTTGCACTTATGACCCACCAATGACCACTAGTGCAGCCCACTTCGCCTAGTTTCTCACCATCACTGGTATAAATCCCATCGTCGAGCAGTTCCAACCCGTAGTTCTCGCACTGGTTGAAAATCTGCACCATGATTTCATTACCAGTGGTGGCTAATTCTTTGTCCTGTACTGGTGCTGTGTATTGCTGATAATCTTGTTCTCCCTTGCTCCCTGCGCCCTGCCCCCCTGCTTCTTCTTGCACTGGTAATGACCCATCTTTGTAGTGTGTGCAGATGTAGCGGTGGCACTGCATTGGGGTAGTAGCACGATGGACTTCCGCACCGTTCACCATCACTACCCAGCGTTGCGTCGCAAAGTCATCGGCATCGTGGGTGATTGCAGCTATGAGTTTGTCCTCGGCGTAGTATTCCTGGTCGTAGAAAGATATTTCGACTATCGTTAGTTTTTCAGGCGCTATGGCTTGGGCTTGGGCTGTGATGTGGCGGTCGAGTTCGGCTTGAGCTATGGCTTGTTCGTCAACTTTCTGAAACTGGGTGAACTGGTGGGAGATGATTGCGCTAATCCAAGCATCCTTGCAGCGTTTGTCAGTCACCTCAACTGTGCAGGCGATTTCGCTATAGATTTGCTTGAGCCGCGCAATGGATTTCAGTTGCAGCTGTTGCTGAGTGTATATGGGCTGAGTCATAATAAATAAGTTCCTAACGGGACGGGAAGCGCTTCAGATTGACGGTCGGTAGCGCTTTCTCTATTGATATAAATATTATGTCTCATTCAATGAGACGTGTCAACAGTTGACACGTCTCTTTAATAAGATTACGCTTAAAGGTAGTCTTGTTAAATGGGACTTATGAATAGGATTCAAGAATTTGGAAAAGAAAAAGGGATTCCAAGTGCCAATAAATTTTGGCAAATCACTGGATTGCCCAGAGCAACTGCTTTTAGGCTCTGGAGAGATAGAGATATTTATCCCGATAGGACAACAGTTGAAGTTATTTGTAAAAAGCTAAACGCTCAACCTGGTGATTTCTTAATTTACATGGAGGACATTGATGAGGCTTAAACGGCTCAGTGTAAAGCCTCATGCTTTGCCATTATTGGCTTAAGTGTAAATTTAGGAAGTTACAGTCTGATGATTTATTCTGCTGCTATCGAGTTTTTTATTCTCCACTGTGTCTTCTTTGTGGAACGATCTCAGCGACCTATTACATTCAAAATCTACCTTGCAATTGACTTTCAGAAAATCTCATTGAATTAGAAAGGTGGAATCATGCCTAAACCACCTTCTAGACGCAAAAAAGCCACCTCTGCCGCATCTACCGATTCAACTTCAGCAGCTAACTCCGCAAATCAGGATATCTCCCTTCAAGAAGATCCAGCTTCAGCAACTATTACGGTAACAGCTGTTGAAGTTCCAGAGTTGACTGAGGCAGAGCAAAGCGATCGCCTGCTTTTAGAACGCAAAGTGGAGAGGGCATTTTTTGAGGCGGGGAAGGCACTCTCTGAATTACGTGATCGCAGGTTATACAGATCAACTCACAAAACCTTTGAGGAATATTGCAAAGATAGATTTGGTTATAATCGTTCTCGTTCTTACCAGTTAATTGATGCAGCTACCGTTGTGGACAACCTGCATAAATGTCCACAAATTGTGGACATTTTACCGACAGCAGAGGGACAAGTTCGACCATTAACAAAACTAGAGCCGCACACACAGCAGGAAGTATGGCAAGCCGCAGTTCAAGTTGCAGGCGGCAAAGTTCCCAATGGTCGCATAGTTAAGGATGTGGTGCAGAGAATCATGGAGCGAACCAAAGCCCCCAATCCTTACCTTATGGGGGAAGTATGCCAAATTCTACCCAAAGATAATCCCGAACTCAGGGGTAAGGGTGGTTGCTGGTGCATCGTTCGCCATGTTGGTGAGTTCAGTTGTACGGTTGAGGCTTGGGACGGCGAGTATACGGTGAGAATCGACCACCTCAAGCCGCTCAATTATTCAGATGCCGAATGCCAGCAGATGCAGCTATTGTGCGATCGCATCAGTAGGCTAAGGGAGGAGGAGAACTTGGAAGAAGCCGCTCGTGCTGTGCTGAAGCACTTGGGAGAACTGAAGCGACCGTATTTTACTATTGTGGAAGCAAAGCTATTAAGTTTGATAGAGAGAGAGTACGGGGCTACGGATTGACCGAACTGGACAAAGCACTCGACAATAGCAAATACTCATCTTATGATTAGGTAATCAACTTGATGATTCATGAGCCGAAGCGGGGTCAAAAACCGTGGGGGGTTCACGAAAATCGCCAGAACCATGACAAGATAATAATTACAGCGTTTCAGTAATTCGGGAAGTTGCGAATAAGTTGCAATAACAGCGGCTGAAATCGACCAATTTTTGAGGTTGACGAAATCGCTTCCCAGGAAGCTTGCTCTGGTTAAGTTTCAGCACCGAGCAGTTTCCAAACTCAATTACCCCGCAAGGGGACTGAAACTTGGCCTTGCTACTAATGCTGGGATAAAAGCTGTTTTGTTTCCAAACTCAATTACCCCGCAAGGGGACTGAAACAAAAAAAACAGGGTTCTGATACCGATCCCCTGAAAGGTTTCCAAACTCAATTACCCCGCAAGGGGACTGAAACCGCCCTTTATTCGGTACCAATTGCGTATAGATGTAGGGGTTTCCAAACTCAATTACCCCGCAAGGGGACTGAAACGGTTAAGCGAGTTTCTAAGATCTTAACCAGTGCCTGGTTTCCAAACTCAATTACCCCGCAAGGGGACTGAAACCATGAATTAGGACACGTATTAGATTTAACTGCTTTAGTTTCCAAACTCAATTACCCCGCAAGGGGACTGAAACGTTAATAATTACTCTACAACTTCTTCAACAGGTGCAGGAAGTTTCCAAACTCAATTACCCCGCAAGGGGACTGAAACATTCTATGATTTGCATAGTTGCTTTCCTCCTACTAATAAGCGTTTCCAAACTCAATTACCCCGCAAGGGGACTGAAACTCCGCACAGGATGCGGCATTGACCGGGAATCCGACCGTTTCCAAACTCAATTACCCCGCAAGGGGACTGAAACACCCCTATTGCCCTATAGCTTCATTTGCTTGTGCGTTTCCAAACTCAATTACCCCGCAAGGGGACTGAAACTGGATAAGGCATAAAAGCTTTGTCATATCGCAAAGGTTTCCAAACTCAATTACCCCGCAAGGGGACTGAAACTCCCATGAGGACTTGAGCATGAACATTTCCTTATGTTTCCAAACTCAATTACCCCGCAAGGGGACTGAAACTTAAAATGTTACTGTCTGACTGACTGACTATATTAATAGTTTCCAAACTCAATTACCCCGCAAGGGGACTGAAACACGAAGATGATTTTTACCATTATCATGATTGCCTGTGTGTTTCCAAACTCAATTACCCCGCAAGGGGACTGAAACAATGCAATCGTTCCCCAGCATATCGGGGCAAAAATAGGTTTCCAAACTCAATTACCCCGCAAGGGGACTGAAACAGAAATCGTTGAATCCTCCAAACTGTTGCATTTCAGGTTTCCAAACTCAATTACCCCGCAAGGGGACTGAAACATGAATAGCTTCTCTCATTACCTGAACCTTAATTGATGTTTCCAAACTCAATTACCCCACATGGGGACTGAAACTCACTATCCCGCATTTCTCAGTGGCTACAACCTGCTGTTTCCACCAAAGATTACCCCATAAGGGGATTAAAACTCAAATCAAATTATTAGCTTTCGTTGCAAAGTTGTTGGATAACTCGTGAAAACTCCTGGGTCATAAAGTCACAACCAGTTGCACTATAGACTTGCTGCAACTGTTGGTAAAACCACAGAGTTCCCTCCTTACCAGTTTTAAACTGTTGCCAGATGTTGGAGCCGTGTTGTCGAAAGTCGGCCAATAATGACCTTGCATTATGCAGCTTATCTGCCAAAGATACCAACCGCACAGAAGGCGAAGCATGACGCAGATTTTCCAAATATCTATTCTTACGCTCTAACCAAGGTGGTTTAGGGTAAGTATCGCATTCGGTACAGCCATCAACTATTGCAACGACTGCCTCACCGAAACGTTGACGTATTTCCTCACGAGTGGATGTTCCACCTTGATCTTCGATCGCATCGTGCAATAGAGCAGCGATCGCTTCCTCTTCAGTTCCGCCAGCTTCCAGTACCAGTGCTGCCACACTCAATAAATGAGCTACATAAGGAACGCCGCTAATTTTGCGTGTTTGGTTAACATGAAGACGAGTTGCGTAGACTAATGCTTCTTCAAATTTTACTGTTAACTGTAATGTATTCATAGGAACAATCAATCTTGATGATAAAGCTGAAATTCTTTGGCTACATCAGCGGCAATACTTTGTCTTAGTTCGTAAGGAAAGAGAACTTCACATTTAGGTCTCCATGCACGCAAACGCATACTGATGTTGTTATCTCCATGACGATAATGAACACGGTAGTACGCATCTTCTGGGGAACGAGTTGCAAGAACTTTCAGCAATGCTTGCTGTTCAGATTGTGATGAATACTGCCAAATTAAACGTTCTGCTTGTTGATAGGCGATTACCTCAAAGGTATCGTGACGAAAGGTATCTCGAATGTAGCGTTCATGATAGTCTCGGTCAAATCGTAGTAGCATCAACCGAGGTTGTAAGTAGAAATCAAAGCCCCAAGCTTTGGACATTTGGGTTTCAATTTCTTCTGGACGAGGTAAATCTGCCTTTTGGTAACGGTGTTGCAGAGCCTGGGGAATGGCAGAGTTTGTCCACTCAATAGGGGTAATATTTTGAATTCTATCTAGACGGAAGTTATACCATTGAGTTTTGCGATCGGGGCTTTCCCCAAATGCACAAAGATAAATTGCACGCTGCACATAATAGATACAAACTGGATAAACTAAACATTTAACAGTGTTTCCTAACCTAGCACTTCTGTAATTTAATATGATGGGAGACACGGGAGTTTTTCCCCAGATTTCCTTTAATTCGTGCTGCAAATCTTCAACAGAGTCTATAGTAGTACGAGGAATTACATAGTCAAGTTTGAAGAAAAAACGTCGTATCCCACAAATTAGTTGAGAATGATTTTGGACGACCGCTGCTAAGTCTTCTTGATTGAGAAAATTTAATTCATCGCTATTGAGTTTGGTAGATGTTGCTTCTAAAGTTGTGGTGATGGGACGAGAGGGGAAGTTGCTAACTCGGTGATATTTTTGCTGTTGATATTCCAGCCATCCCATATCTGTCAGGGTTTCCAAATCTGCTTGTAGGGAACGACGAGTTACCTCAAATAACCTTCGTTGTAGTAGTTTATCTAAATCAGATTCAGATTGGAAAAAACAAGGATTTTTAGCTGACGAACGTTTATGTGATGTCTCCTGTTGATCTGAATTAGAGATATTAAGATGAGCCAAAAGCGATCGCTTCCATTCCGATTCTAATAGTCCAGTTTTGGTATTAAATAACCATGCAGCAGTTGTTTTGGCACAAAGGCAATTAGCATCATGGAGTCCGGGAACTGCTTCTCCTGTAGGGTGCGTTGGGCTAAAAAAGGCATCCCGCCAAGCTGCATAGGTAAAAGAATCAGAAAGCAGCAAGCGGTCTTTATTTTCTCCATACAGTGATTGCAACCACACCCACAAACGAATTGCTCGCAGCAGATTCTGCTTGAGGGAACCGCGTGCTAACCATTGCAATAGTTCTATATGCGGAATATCCTGGAAAACTAGTTCAGACACCAGCCGAATCTCGGTAAACATAACTTTACTTTAAGATACAACATATTGGAATAAGCTTTTTCCAACACCGTGTATGATGTACCCAGCAAATCAAGCTAAAGGTTAATGAATACTTACAAAATCGAAATTAAAGACAATCTATTACGAGTTAATTTTGGCGAACCTGCCCAAAATGACCAGATTGTACGTGATGCCGCAGCTCGGTTAGAGGAAATGGCAGCATCAGGTGAGCTAGCCGGAGGGCCATTACTCAGGATTAACGGGCCTATCTCGATACCTGTAGCATTTGTTTTAGCACACAAGCTGGCTCACATCTACGGGGCAGTTGCTTTTTATGATCCTAAGTTGGGTAAATATGTGATTTCTATCACACACAATCCTAGTTATAAATTAGGAGACTTGATTGATTGATATTTTGATAGGGTGCAAAAGATGAAGAAATCTACCAAGATATTTTATGACAACATATCACATTAGCCTGGAAGACGATGTGTTGAAAGTTAGGTTTGGCAAACCTGCAAATGGTGACCAAATAGTTCAGGATGCGGCGGCTCGTTTAGATCAGATGTTGGCATTAGGTGAACTATCTGGCGGAAAACTTCTAAAGATTGATGGGCCGGCATCGGTTGCCGTTAGCTATCTGATAGCACACAAGATATCTCATCTTTATGGTGCGATCGCTGTCTTCGATCCTAAAATTGGCAAGCCAGGATACAAGGCTTACATTATTGCTGCTACTCACTCTCCAGCCTATAAATTAGGCGAAATTATTGAAACAGATGAACCATACAAGAGTAAGCCGATTATCAAAGTTGTACTTTGCGGCCCTCCACAGTCTGGAAAGTCATGTCTGCGTGAAGGATTAAAGCAAGCTATCACCAATCTTGAAGGCGCACCCTATCCTTATGTAATTACAGCTTGTCCAGATGGCGAAGGCTCTTGGTTTTCGGAAGCTGCAAGACGCGATCCTGATTTAGCAAGAAAGCTGAAGGATGAGTATAAGGCTAAGTTTACCTCAGAGTTTGCACAGAAAGCTGCGGGTTGGGTTCGCAGTGCCAATACACCACTCAATATTATTGATGTAGGCGGTAAAATTACTGAAGAAAATCGCGTGATTATGCGTGAAGCTACTCATTCAGTAATTTTAGCGGGTGGGAAAGGGAAGCAAAAAGTTCCTTTATGGGAAGAGTTTTGTCGAGGTTTGAATATACATATCATTGCTAATCTTGATAGTGATTATCAAGGAACAGAGGACAAAATTTTTACGCAATCGCCTTTGCTAACTGGGAGTGTTCATTACCTTGAACGAGGCGAGGATATTTCCTCTCGCCCAATGGTGCAAGCTTTAGCGCAGATATTGGTGGATTTGTGTAGAGGGTAGCTTTCAATTTAGTGGCGGGAAAAAGTTTTTATGGTGAAGAGTTCTCAAGAGGTTGCATTACAAGTGATTCAACAGGCGATCGCTGCCTTAGCTAAATGGGCTAAATTCGATCATCCTTCTCTAAATGATGAATATCGAGAAGTTAGCAGAGCAAAGAAAATCTTAGGCTGGAATGAAAATACAGCAGTTGGAATATTGCGCTTGCTTTTTGACAAAGTGAACTTATGTAATGAACTAAAGATGGAAATATCGAAGCTAAATTATCATCAACTTAAAGCAATTAATAATGACAATAGTAAATCTCCTGATATTCCTTATCCATTAAACTTAGAATCTATTAAAATACAACAGGACAATTTCAAAGTAGAAATTAATCAAACACTTTCAAATTCTTTAAACGATAACTGGGAAAATTTGCCTTTATTAATGTTGATATTAGACAAATTTGGTTCATGTCTGAGCTTTGGAGAATCTGATGTGGCTTTGGTAGACATGGCAAGAGCTACAGCAGCAGTTGCAGCAGCATTAGTGAATAATTCTGAAGCTGAGAAGATTAGCTTAATTGCTGGGGATTTATCAGGTATTCAAAAATTTATTTATACTATTTCTTCCGATGGCGCGCTTAAATCACTCAGAGCGAGAAGTTTTTATCTGGAGTTAGTGACAGAAGAAATTGTACAGGAGCTTTTAGAAGAGTTAGATTTACCGCGCACTAGCATTATCTATGCTGGTGGAGGTAATTTTTACTTGTTAGTTACTGCCAATAATAAAACAGAAGAGAAAGTTAAACAAATTCAGAAAAGATTTAATGGTTGGCTAATCAATAAATTTCAATGCAAAGTGTTTTTAGCTCTTGACTGTCTAGCTTTTAATACTTATCATGTAGCAACTAAAAAATTTTCATATCATTGGAATCAAGTAATTCAGCAACTTAATAAGCAAAAGCAGTGTAAATTTAATGAACAAATAAATGATTTACTTGAGATCCGTGATAGTTATGGTGATCGCTGTCGGGTTTGTCATAGAGATGATACTACAGACTTAAAGCAGTTAAATACTGAAGAAGATTCTGTACTTGCCTGCCCAACTTGTCGGGAAATGTTCCGGCTAGGCGGTCAGTTATTTAAAACTAAGGCTGTTGTGCGATCGCGTCATCAGAATGTATCAAGTAATGCAGACACAAATTATCTTATAAACAATTCTTACTATTCTCTTTTTGACCAAGTGCCAACACAACAAATTCAGAATAATGAAATATTATTTTTAATTAATAACTGGAAAATTAAAGATTATTTGTCACATAATTCTGTACCTCTTTTATTAGGAAATTATGGTCAAGAAAGTTGTGAAAACCCAGGAAATTTTATCCGCGCTCATGAATTAGCTACAAAAGCAAGAGGAATTCAAAGAGTTGGTTATCTACGAATGGACGTAGATAATCTAGGAAAAATATTTGCTAAGGGATTGGGTGATAATCACACTTTGTCAAGGCTTGCAGGATTATCACGACAGATGAGTTATTTCTTTAAGGTGTATCTCAATAGTTTGGCAAGTAATAGAAAATATACTTTACCTGAAAATCATAAAATCTTAACTCCTGAGACAAATATAGAAAAATTTGTACGACTAAATCTTTTGTTTATTTATGCAGGTGGAGATGATTTATTTGTCAGTGGTGCTTGGGATGAGTTAGTTGAGTTTGCTTTCGATGTCTACCAATCTTTTCGAGCTTACACTGGTCATAATCCATATATTACACTATCAGGCGGTATGAGTATTAATGATATAAAATATCCTCTTTATCAAGCTGCTGCTGATTCAGGTGAATCTGAAAATAAGGCAAAAGCAAATAATAGAGATAGTTTAGGCTTATTTGGACAAGTTTTTAAATGGGATGAATGGCTAGGTGAAATTAAAGTATCAACAGATAATATCAAGGTTATTGCAGAATCTAAATTATATATTAGTAAAAAGGAGCATCTGGGATTGTTCGGGATTTTGCCTTTTGTAGATAACTTGTTAAATCATCCAGATTTAGGATACCCTCAAAGTTTTATTCGTAATCTTTTGGTAACGGCTGAAGCGCAAGAATTAGCATTAAAAGAAGCAAGAGAAGAGGAAAAAGATGGTATTAAATATTTTTTACATTTACCGAAGTTAGCTTATGCTATGTCAAGATTGCCCCAAAAATTACGCAACCATGAAAATTTTGCACCTATTCGGCAGTCTTTGATGAGTCCATATAATGCACCTTATTTTCGGGCGATCGCTACTTGGATTGAATTACTTACTCGTGAATAAAATTTATGAATCGAAAAGACAATAGACAAAATTATTTATCACAGCCTGTTGTAAAAAATGAAAATATTACTACCAGAATGGTCAAAAAAATCGACAAATTTAGTGGTCTACAGGAATACAAAACCCGTGAACTAGTAGAAGATTCTGAGGAACTTGGAAGAGAGCTTGCCAACATTGGGCTAAAAACTACCCAAGTACGCAAGTTTCTAGATGCGGTCAATCAACTAAAAGTTAAGTTAAGAGGTAGTGATATTCTTACAGAAGAAATCAAATCAGAATTGCAGTTACTTAGACCAAAACTTGCTTATGCTGCGGCTAGGCAACAAAAAAAGAATGATCCTGGCCCAGTAGAACCTTTAAGACAAGTTTTAGAAGCAGCAATTAAACAAGTTCGTGATGAATTAGAAGATTTCAAGCGATTAACTCAACTAATTGAATCAATTATTGCCTATCACAAAGCAGCAGGAGGAACAGACCAATGACTGTATTTATAACAGATAAATCACAGAAGCCATTAATTGGCAAACTCTACATTAAAAGTGTGATTTTAGTAGAAACAGGTCTTCACATTGGTGGTGGAACAGAAAACTTGAATATTGGAGGGTTAGATAAACAAGTCATTCGTGACCCAATTACTATGTATCCTTACATACCAGGGTCATCAATTAAGGGAAAACTACGTTCAATTTTAGAACGTGTGTTGCCAAATAAACAAATTAATCGTAGAGGTAGTAGAGATACTTATCGATATGAAAGTGATGATTTAGTATCTGGTATTTCAGAAATAGATAGTAATTTTATTAGATTTGAAGGTGCTAAAACTTGCGAATTATCCCGTGTTTTTGGCTCTACAGGTACGTCCTGTTGGATTGAAACTCAAACAGCTAATAGAGAGGGATTATTGGAAAAAGATAGTCCTAAGCGGTTAATAGAAAATCAAGAATATGCGAAAGTTAAAGGACGTAATTCTCCGGCTCGTATTATTATTCGTGATTCTCATTTAGATGATCAATCAGTAAAGAGCTTAAAAAAAGTAGATACTGGCTTATATATGACAGAGTGGAAATTTGAGAACGGCTTGGACAGACTAACTGCTGCGGCAAATCCAAGACAGATAGAAAGAGTTCCAAAAGGAGCAAAGTTTAACTTTGAAATGATTTATTCTGTTGAAAATATAGAGCAAGCACCAAAAGATGTAGAAAATTTGCTCAAAGCTATTTGGATTTTAGAAGATGATGCTTTAGGTGGCCACGGTTCGCGTGGCTACGGAAAAATCAAGTTTAAAAACTTGGAATTTTGCTATCAAGATTATCAAAGTTTTGACGTTAATAATGAAAGCTTTTTAAGCTTACCAATTCCTAAGAAGCTAGATAGCCCTGTTGATGACACTTCCAAATTAACAGAAAGATTTAGCGAAATTCAAGGTCTACTACCAGGAAGTTAAAAAGTGAGCATTTGGAAATTAGTCAAGCTGAATTTTGGTCGAAATATCGCCCACTTTGGTGAACTGGGTATTGGTATGGAAGAAACCAGCGAACGAGTACTATCGGATACGCTATTTTCTGCCTGGGTAAGTAGCTATGCAAAATTGTTGGGTAAAGATGCTGCTACAAACTTTCTAAAAAAATTCAACTCTCAGCCAGAACCACCATTCCGTCTGAGTTCGACATTTATTTATCAGGGAACAGGAGAGAATACAATATATTACTTACCGCGTCCTTTAAAATTCCCTCCTAACTATCCAATTGAAAATGATTTAGACTTTACCAAAGCTTACAAACCTTTGAAGTATCTACCTCTAGATGTTTGGCAAACTTGGTATCAAGGAAGTGGATTTTCAGATAGTGAAGAACTGAAAGCAAAAGCAAAAAACAAAGGTGAAACTAACGGAGTATTAAATACAAAAGGTACTTTTAAGTATAGTGAAGCCTATAAAATCAACAAAGTTCCTAAAATTGCTGTTGATAGAGTTACTAGAGCAACAAATATTCATCATACAGGATTTGTACAGTATCAATGGAAAGCCAATCAGAAAGAGTCTGACGGAGTTGAAAGTTTGTCCGGTTTATATTGTCTTGTTCGTTTATCTGAACCAGATATAGAAAATACATTCTTTGCTGTTTTAGATTTTCTGGGAGTTGAAGGTATTGGTGGCGAACGGTCTAGCGGTGCTGGACAATTCAAAGTAGAGCAAACAGAACTAACTAAGGCTTGGAGACAAATAGTTGATTTTAAGGATACAAATCACCATTGTTTAATTAGCTTATTTTGGCAGTATCCTTTTCCTAAAGAATTTTTAGATAATGCAAGTTATGAACTGCAACAAAGAGGTGGTTGGCTTGGTTCTCCCGTCTCTGATGGGCGACAGTTGCGACGTAAATCAGTGCAAATGTTTACAGAAGGTTCTGTCTTTTCGATTGTTCCTCAAGGACAGCTCGCAGATGTAACTCCTGATAAACCTGAAAAATTTTTAGACCATCAAGTTTACCGCAGTGGTATTAGTTTGAGTTTACCCATTAAAGTGCAAGAGGAATAATCATGGTTGCTTCTAATCTTATTCTCTCCAAACCAGAAGTATATGAAACTAAGCAAATTCAACTAACTAGCCCGATATTACATATTGGTAGTGCTATATCTAAATTGAGTCCATTTGAGTATGTGGCTACTAACAAGCGAGTGTATCTTCCTAATCCAGAAGTACTGGCAAGAGCTTTTCAACAACGAGGTCGTTTAAATGAATATATCCGCCGCATTGAAAGTCAAGAAGACCAAGATCTCACCAGCCTCTTAGAAACAACCTTTGGAGATAACTGGCACAATAAAAAAGACTCTAACGAAGAAGCTCTTTTTCCAAAACATACAAGTAGCTTGAGATGGACGCAGCAAAAAATTACTGACCTTCGCCCGATGATTCGTAATGGTTTTGGGCAATTGTATATTCCTGGTTCATCTATTAAGGGAGCAATTAGAACTGCTATTGCTTACCACTTACTCAAACACGCAGATAAATATGAGTTATCAAGAACACAACAACTGAGTGAGATTGAAAAGAAACTGCATGAAACTATAGGGCAAATTAGACAACGCCCTAAGTTTGCAGATGACAAACTTTTTATGGATGCCCTCTTTTCTGAATTTAATCTCATTTATCAAGGTAAGAATGCACTTGGTAAAACTAGTTTACAAAATCTAGACTTTATGAGGGTTATTCAAGTCACAGATTCTGAGCCTCTTATAGAAATAAGAGTGACTCATAAAAAGGGAAAACCACATTTTTATAATCTTCCTGTTACAGCAGAAGTAATAATTATCAGCCATTGGGAAGGGGGCAAAGCAAAATATAAGGCTCCCATTTACACCGAGATGGTGCGAAGTGTGAAAACTAAATTCACAATTAGCCTGAATAAAACTATGCTGTCTTGCTTTACTCCAAAAAACAAAATTCCTTTTGAAACAATTGATGATATTCTGACAATTTGTCAGGAATTTGCTCAAGACCAGTGGGATGAAGAACATTTTTATTGGAAAGGCATTAAAAATACTCTAAATGCTAAAGATACTAATCAGCAACCAATAAGTTTAAATTTTGATAATATTCGAGACTTTTATCAACCTGAAGTCTGTTCTTATAACCTAAGAATAGGTTGGGCAAGTGGTATGAATGGCACAACAGTTAATTTATTATTTGATCCGGAATTGAGAAAAGAAATTCGTGATAATTGCAGTCCTAGAAAAGCTCCTGATTTTGAAGCTCCAAAGTCTCGGCGAGTTGTAGCTTTATCAAGTCGAGAAATTAAGTTTGTACCAGGATGGGTAAAATTTCAGGAAGTGTAGCTATGCTAATTCGCTCTAGTTGGACTTTAAATGTATGTGAACCTACTGTATTACCGCGTGCATACAGTTTGGAATTAGTCAAATACTTGCACCAGTGTATGGGTTTAGAAGTAGGAAATGAGACAATTCCATCTGTCACTTATTCAGGAATTTTAGGATTTTATTCAATATTAGGTAATTTTATAACTTTTCGCCCTAATGAATTTTATCAATTATCACTTTGTGGTTTACAAGAAAAATCAGCAAAAGCAATATCTACTCTTGAATTATCTCCCTCTCTAGAATTTCTCGGTGCTAAGTTTAATATTATTAACCGTGAAGAAGAAATAACCAGCTATGAAGAAATATACACAACTTTGGTGGCAAATGAGCCAGAACCATTAAGAAGATATGACTTGCAATTTATTACTCCTACTGCTTTTACTCAGAGTGGAACAAACTTACCTTTACCAGTACCAACCTTAATGTTCCGTAGTTGGTTAGAACGTTGGAATCATTTTGCACCTGTTTACTTAGGCAGTGATGAATTAATCGCTTACCTTAGCAATGCAGTCATGGTTAAAAATCATAAAATTCAAACACGAACTTGGCAATTACAGCGAGGTTTTGTGAATGGCTTTGTTGGTGATGTAACTTTACAAGTTTTCAACCGTGCTGATCCCTTACTTGCTAATGTGGCTCATTTATTAGTTCAATATGCACGATTTGCTGGTACTGGCATAAAAACTCGGTTGGGAATGGGACAGATATTAATTAGAAAATCAAAGAATGAACAATGAGAAAAATTATTACATTTTTAGGAATACAAGCAAAAAAAACTACATATAGTTTTGAAGGAGTAAATTATAATGGAGAAGTTTTTGCAGAAGCTCTACATCAATTTTGTACATATGACTCCATGTTAGTCTGTGTTACAAGTGAAGCTAAAAAAAAGACTTTTTCTATTCTAGAAAAATTAGAGGATGAACGCATAGAAGCTATTGATATACCCAATGGTGAAACCACAGAAGAAATGTGGGAAACATTTAAAGCCATTACTGACAGAGTAAATGAAAATGATAATGTAATATTTGATATTACTCATGGCTTACGTTCTTTACCATTTTTAGTATTTTTATTTGCAGCATATCTTAAAGCAGCTAAAGACGTAACAATTGAAGCTATTTACTATGGAGCTTGGGAATTAGGATTTTCCAATAATGGAATAGCTCCTGTCATTAACTTATCAGAATTTGTAAGTATGCTTGATTGGATTACAGCAACCGATCAATTTACTCAAACTGGTGATGCACAGCGACTTGCTAAATTACTTAATCCAGATGGTAAAGCTAGTAATATAACTAAAAAAGCTGCAACAACACTTTCTGAGGTTTCTCTCGCTACACTTCTTTGTCAACCATTACAGTTAGCCACCAAAGCTCAAAGTCTTGAATCTGACTTGTTAAAAGCACAAGAACAACTACAGTTGACAGCACCACCATTTGAAATGCTTAGGCAACGTATTACTGATACCTTTGGTAATTTTATAAGCGATTTCCAAAAAGACGCTAAAAAAGCATTAGAATCTCAGTTTCGTCTAATTATTTGGTATCAAAATAATAATCGTCTAATTGAGGCAATGACTTTAGCTCGTGAGTGGCTAATTAACGCCGTTACTTACCGTCTGGGTCTGCCATTTACTCTAAAAATTAGCACTCGCGAAAAGTTGATTGCTAGAGCTATTTCTGGTTTAGAAATGGTCAGCCGTGATGACCTTACAGTTGAAGAACTAAATGAATATGGAAGAATAATTTATGATACCTGGACTGAAAAAGATAATTTAATTCAGTTATGGAATGTTCTTCAACCGGTGCGGAATGGTTTGGATCATGCTGGCCATCAAGATGGAGCTATGTCTATTAGTAAAATTGTCAAGACAGCTAACGAGAAAGTTAAACCACTTCTTATTAATCTTGCAATAACTTGGGAACTTGAAAACTGTTATTAGTTTAAACATAACTTAGTGCTACTTTCAAGATGCTACGTTTGAACTATTTAGAGTTTTAAAGATTAAATAGCAATCGTACCTCCTTCTACCCCCTCCAAACATTACTCTTCCTTCTCCATCTGTCCCCTGACCCATTCCCTAATTGCTTGTCGGAAAACCCGTCTTCCAACCATGCGGTATCTTTCAATTAGTGATGGAATTTCTTGAATATTCAAATTAGGAAATACTAAACTTGTTTCTGTTTGAATATATTTTTCACCTTGTAATTGGTAAATTTTGATGGCTCCAGAGTCGTAAGACCAAATTTCAGGTACATCTAACCGTGCATATCCCTCTTCTGTCACCCTCGGAAAACAATAATCGAAGCCAAATTCTGAAACTCTGATTTAATCCAGATTTGAGGCTTTATTTCCTAATAGAAACTAAAATTTCTAGACAAAAGGTGAAAACCAAAGCCCCGTAAACGTTTGAGAGATTGGATTATCCCAAAGTGACAGAAGAGGGATAGATGGGAAATCTATCTAATGATTTACTGGTAACATCAATTCCTAAAGCTAAATCAGGAGGTGGGTCTTGATTCAAATCAAACTTGAGCTTGCCTCGAATTAAAGCTTCATTTTGAAAATAAAAATAATTGTCAGATCCTATCCCAGCCTTTTTAAGTTCCCGCTTCCAGGTGGTTGAACCGTAACACTCATAATCTATCTCTAAAACCTCAGCCGTATCTTTGATGATGTCACCAATTATTTCTTTGTAATATTCGTGTTCTGGTAATGAGGTCATGATTTCTAACTGCCATCATCATAAGCTACCCTAGCTGCTCGGTTTTCACCTAAATCTACTAATAAATTCTCAAATTGTTGCCAACTGATATTATGGAGAACTACCCGGTCAGCGCGACGATCAGTGAACAGCATAATTCCTCGCAGTATCAGTGAACTATAGTCACTAGTCAGTAATTATTGAGAAATCAAATAGACTTTCAAAACCTGACTATTATCACAATTTATCCTAATTTATTCTATCAATCATGATTGATGAATACTTTCAAACCCTAACAACTTTCCCCCCACGCAACTTTCAACGAGAAGCAATTGCTAAACTCCTCAACCGTAAAGACATCCTGCTACGCGCACCCACAGGTTCAGGAAAAACAGAAACAGCGATCGCACCTTTTGTTTTCGCCAAACACCTCAACCTCGACTTTCCCAACAAACTTATCTATGTCGTCCCTCTGCGAACCCTGGCCAACAGCCTGCGCCAACGTGCTGAAACTTTAGTTGCAAACTGGGAAAAAGCTTATCCATCATCCCGTTCCCCTGTAATAACTCTGCAAACAGGAGAAAACCCAGAAGACCCGCGTTTTGAAGGTGATATCGTCTTTTGCACGATTGACCAGATGTTAAGTAGCTTCCTCAATATTCCCTACTCAGTCGGTCGCGGTTCTGCCAATGTGAACTCAGGAGCAATTTTTGCTTCATACTTAGTATTTGACGAATTACACCTGCTTGACCCAGATCGTTCTTTTGCTACTGTTTTGAAAGTTTTGCAACAGGTTAAAGGTATCGCACCATTTTTATTGATGACTGCTACTCTCACAAATGAACTTGCAACTCAAATCAAAGACTTGATTGATTAGTCATGGAAATTATTCAAATCGAAGACGCAGATTTACAGGCGATAGAAGGAGATCGCTGCCGTACCTTCCAAGCTGTATCTCATCCACTTAACGCTTCAGTAATCCTAGACGATATTCGAGCTTATGGGCGTAAACGAGTAATTGTCATCTGTAACACAGTTTCTCAAGCTCAGGGATTATTCAGGGATTTAGAAGAACTAAACCACAGCGAGAGATTACAAGTTACACTGCTGCATTCTAGATTTTTACCAGAACACCGCGCCCAGAAAGAAACCGACCTCAAAACTATATTTACTCAAGACTGGCAAGATGATGGTAATTGCTACGTTTTGATTTCTACCCAAGTAATTGAAGCGGGAATCAACATTACTTGCCAAGTCATGCACACTCAACTTTGCCCAATGAACTCGCTTCTACAACGGGCAGGACGTTGCGCTCGGTTTCAGGGTGAGCAAGGAGAAGTTTTTGTTTACCCTACAATCGAAGTTAATCCAGCTTCTACTGTAATAGCGATCGCAGACTTAGAAGAAGATGAATCTGATCCCAAAAAGCAAAGTTTTTTACCTTATCCTAAAGAAACTTGTGAACTGACATGGCAAGTATTAGAAGCACATACCCAATCTGCACACGTCAAAGAAAATGTCGGATTCCGTACTGAGGAAGAGTGGATTAATCAGGTTCACACCGCAGAAGACTTATTGCAACAACAGCGCAGACAAAACAACCAAATGCAGTTTGAGCAGCATTTTGAAACTGCATATTTTCGAGGGGATCAGTCTGCTGCTAGTGAGTTAATTCGTTCAGTAGATAACCGCAGTTTATTTGTCTGGGAACAGACACCAGTGATTGACTTTGAAGAAGAAACTATTGATCCCCGAAAGCTACTTGCTTTTTCAGTTCCTGTCTCTACTCTGTGCAAAGCTTGGAGAGAATTCCAAAGTGCAGGTTTTGGAGGAGACTGGATTTTTAAGCGAATTGAAGTACCAAAACAAAAAGCCCAAACTTACAGTCAACCTGTTTGTACCCCCATTACCTCACGTCAAGTACTAACTGGCAGTATCCAGATTTTGGTCAATCCCCGCTATCTCTACTATGACGAACACATTGGTTTACTCATTGGCATCAATGAGTTTGGTAATGATTTCGCATCACCACCAAAATCACAACGCTTCATCAAAAATGAGTACCGCTACCACATGGATACATATATTGGGCACTTGGGCTGTATGTGGACTTGTTGGCGTAGCTCCTTTGAAACAACAGGGCTAAAAAATGGTGAACCTGTAGATACGGCTTATACCAGTGTCCGAGATGAACTTTTAAAAGCAGGTGGACAATTAATCAAAAGCAAAATCTTTCCCCATGTACAGCAGCAACAAGCAGAAGCATTATTTGAGTTGCTGGTGTTATTAGCTATTTTTACCCATGACTTAGGCAAACTCCAAATCAAATGGCAAGAAGTAATGCGGGGATGGCAGGCTCTTGCTCACACATCATTCCAAGCCAAAAACCCCAAAGCACATTTACTGGCACACACTGACTACAATCCCGAATCCCAAGAGGAAAAAGCTGCTCTCAAAGCCTACGAGAAAAAACATCAACGTCCCAACCATGCCGTCGAAAGTGCATACTTGGCTCAAGTGTGACTTGAAGAAGATTTTGGACAGGTTGTCCAACTTTACCTTCCAAAACTAG
>NZ_JCACKA010000118.1:0-23817 GCF_059505145.1 Mojavia sp. | reverse complement strand
CGTGAATGAGTCTTTTATACTCGCCGACGAGTCTTTTATACTCGTGAACGAAGCTTTGAACTCCGTGAATGAGTCTTTGATACTCGTGAACGAGTCTTTGATACTCGTGAACGAGTCTTTTATACTCGTGAATGAGGTTTTGAACTCCGTTAATGAGTCTTTGAACTCCGTTAATGAGTCTTTTATACTCATTAATGAGGTTCTGATACTCGATTGATAATTTTGAATTTTGAATTTTGAATTTTGAATCCCCCCAAGGGTGACCTAACTACCGAAATTACAAGACGGAGTGAGGAAAATGAGTGTAAAAATATTACTCTACATTGGTGCATTGTTGGCGATCGCAATCATAACTCTAGGCATCATCAGGGTAGGGGACGAAAAAGAAGTTGATCGGATTTGGCGATCGCTAGAATCTGTACCAGCAGAAAAATATTTCACCGAGGACATGGTTGCAGGCTTACCCACTCCCGTAAAGCGCTACTTTTACCATGCCATTATACCGGGAACTCCTCTTGCATCTTCTGTAAACTTAGAAATGAGTGGCAGTTTTAGAAATGGAGGGCAGGATAAACCGTGGATACCAATGCGGGCAAAAGAAATTATCTCTGCGTTCAAAGGATTTGTTTGGAAACCAGTTATCGGTCGCGGTTTGGTTCAATTTGCGGGTTCTGATTACTATGCAAACAAATCGGGTAGAACACGGTTCTTTCTTTGGGGACTCGTTCCCATAGTTAATGGGCATAGTCCTGATGTTACCCGCTCTAGTATTGGACGACTAGCTGGAGAATTAGTCTGGCTGCCTTCAGCTTTGTTACCTGAACGCGGCGTGAGTTGGGAGGCAATTGATCAAAGAACTATCCAAGCTAGTCTTAATATTGATGGTGAATTTGTAAAGCTGACGCTGATTATAGATTCTGATGGCAAACTGCTAAAGCTTTCTCTACCACGTTGGGGAGAACACACAAAAGATGGCAGCTACGCTTACATTCCCTTTGGCGGAGAATGCCAGCAAGAACAAACATTTGGCGGTTTTACAATTCCTTCTCAAATGAGTGTCGGTTGGTGGTTTGGTACAGAACGTTACTTAGATTTTTTCCGTGCCACAATTGAACAAGCTGAGTTTCGTTAAAATCACTAACGCCACTTTTCACTCCAAGCGCCTGTGACATCAAAACCACCACTAACAGAAGTTAACTGCAATGAACCCCAACCAAATGTATTGCAAATTGGGCCGAAATTAGCACCGCACAAATCACCAGCACCATAACCGTTAAAAGAACGAGTGCCGATGTGAGAATAAGTTGAACCTCCCCAATTACCGTTGCCAAACCAAGTAGTATTTTTTGGCCCCACACGCAGAACACAACGCAAACCTTCACCGTTGCGATTTCCTGTTAAATCAGCAACTTTGTATTCATCGAAATATCGACCACAAGTTTGGGGATGAGGTAAAGGTTTATAGTTAGTAGCTTGGACTAATTGCCACTCTTCATTCCATGCACCAGTAACCCGAATGGTTGATGAACCTAAGATTTGAATTTTGAGATTTCCCGGAAAGTTATTGTTAATATCTTCGCCATTACCGTGAATATCAGAAGCAAAACCCACAAGATTAGAACCTCGGTAAATAGCTTGTCCCGCGTGGCGATAGGTAGCACCACGCCAATTACCTTCGCCGTACCATGCTAATCTGGGAATCGTAGTTCCTGGTCTACCTTCACTGAATTTGACGCAACGGATACCTTGACCTTGACGATTATCTAAAGCCTTAACAACATAAGTCCGAGCATGAGGCCCACAACTAAAATTTTGTACTTGAGACAAGCGTAAATTTTGTAGTATGGGCACTTGGGCAAAAGCATTACTTGCAGTAGAAAGCGCTACCATCCCAGCAAGTGTTAAAGATTTTATTGAAAGTCGAAGCATGATTTCCATTCCTTGTAGTAAAGTTTGTGCAGGTGTCTTTAACCCAATCGGTTTAGATAAGAGTTGATCCTCCCTAACCCTCCTTAAAAAGGAGGGAATTAAGCCCCCCTTTTCTAAGGGGAGTTGGGGGGATCTTACGGAATTGAATCCCATTCAGAACCGTATTGTTCTTTAACCACCTTCACTACTTCTCTAGGTAGGCTTTCAGTTTTTTATGCACCCTCGGCAAAGCATCATTGAAATTTTTTCAACTTTTGTGCAATTCGTTGCCGATCGCTTCAGTCATTGGGCGACAGAATCAAGATTGCGTAGTAGTATGCAAAGTTGTGTCAAACGCACACCACAAGAAACTTCAGAGTATTTTTGGTCGCTTTATTGGTATAAGTTATGGCAGCTTGGTGAATCTCAGATGCTTGCCAAGCAACATCTGACTGCTTATTTGCAAGAATCTTGTTATTGGGTATCGCAAAAAACAGTGAATAGTTTCGCCAGTAACCAGTATCAATTGTCAGACTGTTTTCAAATTGCGATCGCCCACATTGATCGAGTCCTCAAAGGATTTAACTCTAATCAAGGTTTTAGTCTCAAAAACTACGCGAGTTCCATCTTTGCTAGTGCAATTCGTGAAACTTTGCGCCAACGTCACGAAGTTGATATCTCTTCAGACTGGGGACTGTTACGCAAAATTTCGCAAAAGCGGTTGCAGGAGGCTTTGCAAAATGCTGGCTTATCCAAAGACGAAATTCATGCTTATATTCTTGCTTGGAATTGTTTCAAAACTTTGTATGTGCCAACTACACCCGGTACATCTCGCAAACTTTCTCGACCCGACGATCAAATGTGGGAAGCGATCGCCAAAGCTTACAATTCCCAAAGTAGCCAGCGCATCAATCCACAAATTCTTGAAAAGTGGTTGCTAACTGCTGCAAAAGCCACACGTAAATATCTTTATCCCACCCCAGAATCTCTCAACATTTCCCAAGGTGGAGATGACTCGGTGGAATTACTCGATAATCTCCCAGGAAATCAACAAGCATCGCTAATTGAGGAAATTATTGCCCAAGAAGAACAACAAACCAGAATTTCTCAGCAAACAGAAATTAATCAGGTTTTAGTCGCTGCGATCGCCCAACTCGAACCGGAGGTACAACAGATTGTACAACTGTATTACGCTCAAGGACTGAATCAAGATAAAATCGCCAAACACTTAGAAACTAAGCAGTATACTGTATCACGCCGACTGACAAAAGCTAGAGAAAATTTGCTGAAGTCTTTGGCTAATTGGAGTAGAGACACTTTGCATATTTCCGTCACCTCAGACCTACTCAAAAATATGAGTACAGTAATGGAGGAATGGCTACAAAGTTACTACGGGGTATCTCCTCAATAACTAGCTGGAAAGTCGTGAGTGCTGAGTGCTGAGTTGTGAGTGCTGAGTTGAGTAATAATTTCTCCCCTTGTCCCCAGTCCCCAGTCCCCAATCCCCAGTCCCTAACTACCATGACTGAATTTACCTTCGCCAACCCCAGTGATTTAATTTTAGAAATTCCTACTACCAGCCAAAATCGGGCGGTTATTCAAAGTCCATCTTTTTCTAACCCCACTTCTCGTTATCAAGGTTATCTCAATGAACTTTGTCTGAGTGCAGTTTTACCTTGGTTACAAGAGGATTTCGCACCACAAGCAAAGGTTTGGCCAAATAGCACTGCTTTACCGAGTTTTTGGGAACTGGTAAATGGAACCGCAATCACAATCAACGCAACTCGAATTATTTTGGTTCCCAGTGAAACAATTGATTGTAGCGAATTGCGAGTACCGCAAGAATGGATAGATTTACCAAGTTGGGCTGGAGATTATTACTTAGCGGTGCAAGTAGAATCAGATGAAGGTTACATCAAAGTTTGGGGTTACTCTACCCATGAACAACTGAAGAATCGAGGCAGTTATGATGCAGGCGATCGCACTTATACTCTTGATGCTACCGACATCATCAACGACATCAGTGTTTTAGCTGTGACTCAAGAACTTTGCCCCCAAGAAGCCACACGTAGCGTTATTTCACCTCTGCCAACCCTATCACAACCACAAGCACAAAACCTGATAACTCGCCTGGGCAATCCAGAAATACTTACACCCAGGTTAGCTATTCCTTTTCAAGTATGGGGGGGACTAATTGAACATGGCGGTTGGCGAAAAAGCTTATATCAACAACGCTTAGGACAAACAGAACAATGGTCAGTGCTGCAATGGTTGCGAAGCGGCGTTTCTCAAGCGGCGGAAACTATCGGTTGGGGACGGTTGAATATGCAATTGAGTTTTGCTGGTGGTAGAGGTGTTGAAGAAAGACAATCGCAGGCTATTCTCTCTCGTCAACTAGCGATCGCTGGTCAAACATACGAACTATTAGTAATACCACAAGGCGAACCAGACGCACCCATCTGGCGGTTTGAATTGCGTAACACCATTGTCGGTGCAGCCATCCCTGGCGGTTTTAAACTCCGACTACTCACCGAAGATTTACAGCCATTTCCCAACAACGAAGACATAGCAACAACCGCCGTAGAACTACTCTTCGTAGAAGTTGCCTTAGAACCACGTGAAGGTATAGTGTGGGAAATAGAACCTCTCCCTGAAAACTATGACCGAGAAATACTTAAGTTTTAAACTTTGGTTTAGCTTGTTTTATAGGTACTAGGATGGAGAATTATTACTTCAATCCACCTAGCAAAAAAAGCTATGAAACAAAAACCAGAACAACGAATGCGTATATGGGCAATGTTGTGTCATTTCTCGGCTTTGTTAGCTTGGATATTATTGTTTTCTTTGATATTTATCGGAATTCCTTTATATTTACCAATAAATATTTTAGTACCGCTGATAGTTTGGCGATTTAACAAAGCAAAATCTCCTTGGATAGATTTTCAAGGTAAAGAATCTTTAAATTTTCAAATTACGCTAACTTTTTATATTTTGTTTGTCGTAATTATATCTTTACTATTAATGCTAATTATTTTTGGAATTGCAATTGTCACTCATAGTTCAGGAAAAGAAGTGAAGATAGTTTTAGATGCTTTAGTATTCATGTGGCTTTCATTAACTTTATCAATGTTAGCATTCCAATTAGCACTAGTAAGTTTTGCATCAGCTAAAGCTTACAAGGGTGAGCATTATCGTTATCCTTGGACAATTAGATTTTTACGCTAAGTAGTGAGGAAAAGAGATTGACAAAATAATGCTGCAAAACAAACAGCCAAAAGTTAGACTTTGGAGCATACTAGGCCATCTTGCAAATTTAAGTTGGATGCCTGGTTGGATTTTGTTAGGAGGTTTGTTTAATTTAATATAAATCTGTATATAGGACTCATATTTGATTTTTGAACAAAATTCAGTACACCTTTATTCCTTCTTTCCAGTCCCCAGTCCCCAATCCCCAGTCCCTTACCTCTACGAGTGATTCAGAAATCAAATCTGATTGCTATATGCCTTTAATAAATATTTTTATTACATACATTATTTGGCGTTTTAAAAAATCACAACATTCGCTAATTGATTCTAATGCTAAAAATTCTTTAAACTTTCAAATATCCATAACAATATATATAATTATTTGGTTAATTATAGTTTTATTCATGGCGAAAAATGGCGGTAGTTATTTGGGCGATATCACAAATCACAATAGCAAATTTGCTTGGAGGTTTAATCAATATTTATCAATGTTTGGACTTCCAATCTATTTACTGATAATGTTGCAAATGGTATGTAGTATTTCAGCCGCAATCACGGCATATCAAGGAAAATTATATCGGTATCCGTTGACTATTCGATTTTTTAGGTAAATATTATGGCTTCTACACTACAGACGAATCAGAGTAAGATTGGCGTGGCGATCGCAGGTACAGGTTTTGGTCAAAAAGTCCACATTCCCGGCTTGCAAGCCCATCCTCGAACTGAGATAGTAGCTGTTTATCACCGAGATATCAATAAAGCCAAAGCAATAGCCGAATCCCATAATATCCCCCACGCCTGTGACACAATTGCAGACATTGTGAAATTGCCCCAAGTGCAAGCAGTTACCATCGCCACCCCACCATTTTTGCACTATGAAATGGCAAAAACAGTGCTGCAAGCAGGAAAACATTTATTACTCGAAAAACCTACAGCCTTAAATGTATCTGAAGCCAAAGAACTTTATCAATTAGCTCAACAACAAGGCGTTACTGCTACTGTAGACTTTGAATTTCGCTTTGTCCCAGGATGGCAGATGTTTGCACAACTACTCTCAGAAGGCTATGTGGGTAACAAGCGCCTAATTAGAATTGATTGGTTAGGTTCTTCACGTGCTGATGCTTCGCGTCCTTGGAACTGGTATTCTTCCCAAGATAAGGGAGGCGGTGCATTGGGTTCTTTGGGTTCCCACGCCTTCGATTATATTTACTGGTTATTTGGGCCAGTACGCAAATTAAGCGCCCATTTGAGTACCGCCATTCCCACACGTGTTGACCCTGTTAGCGGTGAAAGTAAGCCAGTGGATACAGACGACACCTGTATATTATCTCTGGAATTAGCAGATGGCACACCTTGCCAACTAACGATCAGTGCAGTGGTTCATGCGCCGAGAACTCATTGGGTAGAAGTGTATGGCGATCGCGGTACTTTAGTTTTAGGCAGTGAAAATCAAAAAGATTACATCCACGGTTTTCGCATTTGGGGTTCCCAACCGAGTAAACCGTTAACGGAAATAGAAATTCTACCACACTTCATGTTTGGGCAAAATCACGCCGATGGGCGCATTTCGGCATTTATCCGTGTAGTAGACCGATGGGTGCAAGGAATTGATAGCCAGCAAGCAATAGTTCCATCCTTGCGTGAAGGAGTTTATTCTCAGTTATTGATGGATTTATCTCATAAATCCCATCAATCAGCAACCAGGATAGATGTACCTCACCTGGAAGATGTTTTGTGAAAAGGGGAATTGGAAAGAAGAAGAGTTTAAATAGCATAGGACTTACGCACTGAAGTCTGAAACCCTGATCCCCCCTAATCCCCCTTAAAAAAGGGGGGAACGTCTAAAGCCACGCCACTGAGGGAGTCGGGGAACCCGCAAGGGCGCAGGGCTGCCCTTTTTAAGGGGGTTTGGGGATCTGAGTGCGTAAGTTCTATAGCATTATCTCCTTCTCTCCTCCTCCCCTTGTCCCCTCGTCCCCTTGTCCCCTTGCCCCCCAGTCCCCAGTCCCCCAGTCCCCTTCTGTCATCGGCGACGAAATTCCACCTCTTTTGCCAAAATATTAATATCGTAGTCCCCAAAAAAATCGTGACCCAGTAAGCCAATGCCAGCTTTTGGGGCAACCGCTACTTCCAGATTATTAACTACAGCTCCACCAACTACAATCGATTGTACCCGGCTTGTCTTGAATCGAACTTGAGTACCATCTGCTATTTCGGCTTGCACCGTACCTGTAGCGCGGAGTTGCAAAGCATCCGCTATCTTCAGAGGTATTAGGGTACTACTAGCCCCAGTATCTAAAATCATCTCAAAAGTCTGTTGATTATTGAAAGTAACCGCAATGACAGGAGTTTTACCAATGCGGCGTTTGATTGGAACTCGAAAAACGTTACTTTCTGGCGTAACTATACCGCAAAGCTTACCCAAACTAATAGTTCTACCAGAGGAAGTTACCATGAAACACGCTCCTGGATCTTCAGCCGTTGCCGGATGCAGCAAGACTAAAGATATCAGCGTCGGCATTACTGCCATGACAGCTGAGTTAATAGTCAAAATTCCACGCTTTCCAGTATCCTTCATGTAATTTCGCGCTCCAAAGTTCCCTATAACCCTTGTTATTAGGTTACCCAGACTGGCTGAAAAACTTAGGCATCAAAAAAAACGCGCCACAAGAAGGTGTTGTGTTTTTAATCTACGATCGCAGCTGCATTTACAGCGGTGGCGATCGCATTCTGAATGGCAATATCTTTTTTAGGTAAAATAATATTTTCTGCAATAGTACGTTGAGCAACTACACCGCAAACGGCAGCAGCAGCAAATTTATACACCCCCGCCATTTTAAACAGCGTGCCACATTCCATTTCATAGTTCAAAATATTCAAGTGCCGATATTCTTCTGTTATTCCATGCAGCGATCGCATTAAATAAGGATTGGCTGAATCTGTGCGTTCCTGTCCTTCGTAAAATGTATCCACCGAAGCGGTAATTCCCAAATAATGTTCAACCTCTAATTCACGTGCGGCTTTCACCAACGCAACTGTGAGAAATGGATCGGCTGCGGCTGGATACTCCACAGGTGCAATATCATTTGCTGCACCCTGACGGCATAATGCGGCACTACTAATCACAATGCTACCGACTGCTATATGAGGTTGAATTGAGCCACAAGTACCAATGCGAATAATTTGCTGGATTCCTACTTGTATCAACTCATTCACCACAATACTCAACGAAGGCGCACCCATACCGCTAGTTGTAGATAAGATGCGGCGTCCGTTGGGTAAGTATCCCACATAGCTATTTAGTCCGCGATTCTCCGACAACAAGCACACATCCTGCAAATAGTTTTGAGCAATAAAATACGCACGTTGCGGATCGCCAGATAACAGCGCCATAGCGGGAGGCGATGCACCCAAATCTTCTTGCCCAAAGCCAATGTGGTAAAAGCGTTGACTGCTCATAAAGTTTAGAGTAGCGATCGCCCTAACACAACACTATGCTAGGGTGACTTTTAGACTTTTCATAAATCAAATCTCCTCCCTCCCATATCTGAAGTTGTCTTTGGGCTGCAACTATGGAGTTAAGATGCTTGGGTGGGTACAGAAAATGATTGTAGGCTAATGCCATCTGTCTAGCAGCTTCAGTATATGGCATTTGGCCTATTCCTGTACCCAATCCAGGACAGGCAATAATGTTAATTTTTTGCTTGGCGCGTTGGTTATTGTACAGTGACAAATTAAATGGCATTAAGACAAATTCATGTCATGAATTTAAGCCTTACCCACTTCAGGTTTGCAATTGTTGCTGTTGATATGGCTTGTAAATTCTTTGGGCTAATTCTAGGCGTAAAGCTAGAGATTGCAAGCTTTACACTCTTAATGACATTATTTTGTCACAGCGACAAATAAAAAGTCACTGTACACTTTTCGCTCCAAGTGCAGGCGATCGCTCTGTTCTTCTGGGGTTAATTCAGGAACTTCAACAACAGTAACTGTAATAGTTGCGCTAGAGGCATTGTCTTGGTCAAACATATCTCCCGCAGAATTAGCACATGGAGTGTTATCATATGATGCTGCTACTAAAGTAAGAATTCGGACGGAATGGAACCCGAATGCTGATTGGGGAGCAATCATTCACGGCATTCAAACGTTATTAGGTGGGACGCGAACTCAGCCACCGTCTACTGTAGATCCCCAAGATTTACGAGTCAGAAAAATACGCACTTTGCTTGATTACCCACTGGATTTAGTCAAGCAATGGTTGCAATTTCAAGATGCTACTAGCCCCAGTCAATTGCACGTGAGCAAAGTCGATGAACTAGTCAAAACAATGTGCTTGGCTTGGGCAACAGATAAGTGTGAACATCCGAATCATGCGGAATCTTCATATCAAAAGCAAGTTGTTGATGCTGTAGCTCAGGGGGCTGATGAATTAACAGCGATTAGCGCATGGATGGAGCAAATACAAGGGACAAAATCTGAAGCTGCTTGAAGAAAAGAAGGCAAGGGGCAGGGAGCAGAAAGCAAAGGAGAGAATCTTTACCCCTGCCCCCTGCACCGCTGCTTCTTCCCTCTCTACATTAGATATTGGAGAGTTACAAATGACTAGACAATTTACTGACTTAGACAACTACTCCTGTCATCAAATCGCCAGTGTTCTTTCACTGAATTTATCAACTGTGCGTCTCTGGATTAATCGCGGTTGGCTCAAAGCAGATAATCGTTCTCCAAAGCATTACGAAATTAGAGTTTGGCATCTCAAACAGTTCCTTGAAAATCCACCACAACAAATCAAAAAACGCATTGCTGCTCTTGATCGCGAAGCCATCATACCTCTTAGGGAGAAAAGCGTAATGGAAGCAATCACCGAGTTAGAAAAATGCTGGTTTCTATCCCCGCCTTGGGGTCAAGAAATTCCACCTGTTGAAATTAATTTATGGGAGCGAGTTTATTTCAAGGCTAACAGAAGATTTGGTTATTGCTGTGGACTGCAATGGTATCAACAGCGTTGGGACTACGTTATCGATGTTGAGAACGACATTGTACGCGCAACAAAACATGAAATTCTTGGCACTGGTCGAATAGAATCTACCACTGTGAAAAAACCAGCTTTTGTTTTAGGCGATTGCCTTCGGCACTGCGCGGGAGCGCAATCGCGTACTGTTGCAATTTCCCAATCGCGGCACAAACCAAAGGCTAGTTCTGGGAATTGAGCTAATCGAGAAGTCTTGGTTCTACAAAGTCGAATTGACATCACCTGCTTTTCCTAAAGCAACTACTATGACCAATCGATTCTCTTTAGTGCGGGAAGAGGATTTGGTGCGGGTGAATGTCTAAGTCCAAACACAACACTTTGTACTCATCACACAACTAAAACTATGTCTCAAATCGAAGTAGCTCAAATTATCGAACAGATTAAAGAAGAGATTGAAGTTGATGCATCGGGTAAAGCTAAAGCCAGTGTTAGAGCAACTGCGAGATTGGCTGGGGTAGACCACACTGCAATTATCAATCATCTTCAAAGCGGTGAACTAAAACCGACTAAATTAGCTCAAACTCTTATCGTACAAGGGTTTGATGCTGGTGAACTAACAGGGTGGAGAACAACTGGCATCCCTGACACAGCGCTCGCAATCATCTTGGAATACTACGCCTTTGACGCTGGGAGGTATTGTAACCCACAAGCAAGATTGGTATGCCGTTCATTCAACGCCATCGGTGTTCGCGCCTGGATGCAGGATATCACGGGCTGGACTAAACCCGCCAACAATAGGGAAACCGCCATGACACAAATACAGTTACTTGCAGCGATCGCTAAACATTTACCAGAGCAAGAACAGCATTTACTCCAACAACAACAGCAACAGACCGAAATTTTGCACCGACTAAAAGCGGTTGAAGTTGAGCAAGACAGGGTAAACACCCCCTGCGGTCACAAATATAGTGTTGTCGGTTTCGCTAATGTTCAGGGGTTGGAAATATCGGTGAAAGAAGCGAGTACTAAAGGCGACCAGGGGCGACGAGTGCTGATTATCACCCATCGCATTCAACTGGGTGAGGCATTATGCGATCGCTTTGGGGTGAATTGCATTAGAACAACGGTTCCGGCGCAAATTCCCCCATCTACGAATTTTGAGAATTGATAGCGATTCTGTTGGCGACCCCACACATCCAGCTTGTGGGTGTATCGCGCATCTCAACGAGATTCTCACACAGTACGATTTGGTTATCGCTTCCCCTAGTCTGGAAACTGGTGTTTCCATCGACATCAAAGGACATTTTGATTCGGTGTGGGGGATATTTCAAGGTGTGCAGCCTGTGAACTCCGTGAGGCAGATGTTGGCGAGACTAAGGGAAACTGTTGACCGTCATATTTGGGTCAGTCGGTACGGTATGGGGACTGTTGGCAATGGTTCAACTGCCACTTGAAAAGTCTGTTTCATCCATGCAATATTGGCTGCGTTTCTCGCCGCGTACTCTGCTGGGTCAGGTGTAGTGTCGCATAGGTTATTGCACGAACCCTGGATGTTGAGTGTTGCATAGGTAACTCTGCCGACTGTCCAGCGGCGGTTCTCGACACAGGGCACCACACCGTTGACACCGAGGCACAATGGGACCACCTGCACTTGTTGAGCTAACCGACGCCGCCCCAGAGACAAAGAAGTACTGAAGAATACCAGACGCTCATAGTCGAGGCGCTCTAGCGAGTTAAATCCACCATTGGAAGGGCGATCGCAATCTGTCCAATCGTTATCACCTGGCGTGAAAGCTGCTGGCGCTTCCAGGGAGTTGAAGTAGCCGAGAGCCTTGGCGTATAGCGCGTTGTCGCAAAGGCTGTTAGAACCAGCTTTGAGATCGCCATCGTGGGCAGTGAAAGCAAGTTTCTGCGAATTCATGTCCTCAATTAGTCGTGTTACGCCAACCTCCTGTGCGTCTGAGTAGGGTAAATCGCCCCAAAGCCCGATTTCGTAGGGCGCGTTTGCAGTCTCATTCTCTCTGGCAACCACCAAACTCGTAGTAGTAGATGTCAGAAACGGTAAAATTAGGGTCAGTAAACACATTTTCCGCCGCAAATGTTTAATACTGATGCGTCTAAACACTGTGTAGTCAAGCTTGGTCATCATCATATCCTCGATTATTCTGGAATCCGTGAGCGTATTTTAGATAAGTAGTTTTTGCCCACACCATTCCAGTCGCAATTTAGACTACCGGATTGTTGCTCACAGATTGGTTATGAATAGGTTATGAGTGAGATACAAGTTCAAGCGATGCCCCAAAGTTGTTAAGGTTGATTGGATTAACACTGAAATGGATGAGGCTGAGATTGCGCCTTTGAGCGGCGTGTGCGGGTAAATTCTACGCCTGAGCTTGTTTCCTCCCTTGGTGATGCTATTAGTGTTGCTGATGGTGAGCCGTTCACCGAATCGATATTTGGGGAACTGGATGGTTGGAGTTAACTTTGCGGACGGTTGTAGGTCTGTGGTGGTGTAGCTCCAAGGCTGTTGCATCATCTATAGTAGTTTGCGACACAAAAGAGCAAGAGCGCGTAGTAGCAAGCCCTGGGAACAGGTAGTAAAAATTATTGCTAATAAGGGAACTCCAAAAAATAAATTATTCAATTCCTGCAATTAAAACGACTTTCCCTCCCCCTGCTCGCTGCCCCCTGCCGTCAAAGCGATGGGATATTTTTTTATTTGGAAGCCCCTAAAGCAAGCTATTTCCTCCAGCCTCAAGAGCTTGCCTTTACAAGCGCAATTTTAGGTTATCAGACTATTAGGACTTCTTTGATTTTTCGTTTTTTCTTAACTTTCTCTTAAACTAGTTAATATCTTCTTAAACGAAATTTCAGTCTGACTTAGGTTGGCTATGTTGAAAAAGCATCAAGTAACCTTACCAGGCATACCAGGGTTAAAACGGTTGCTGTCTTACCAGCGAGCATGGTTGCTCCCTGATTTACTGGCAGGTGTAACGGTAGCTGCTTATTTAATTCCGCAGTGTATGGCTTATGGGGAGTTGGCCGGGGTGCAACCTGTAGTAGGATTGTGGGCAATTCTGCCACCAATGATTATTTATGCAGTGTTGGGTTCTTCACCTCAACTCTCGGTCGGGCCAGAATCGACGACGGCGGTAATGACAGCGGCAGCGCTCGCTCCTTTGGTGGCATCTAATGGTACTAATTATGCAACGCTGGCTTCTGGGCTAGCTTTCATTGTTGGGATTGTATGCATCATTGGCTACATTGCTCGCTTGGGATTTTTAGCAGATTTGCTGTCTAAACCGATTCTGATTGGTTATATGGCAGGGGTTGCCATAATTATGATTACAGGGCAGTTAGGCAAAATTGCTGGCATTGACATTGAGGCAAATACTGTTTTTGGAGAAGTAGGTGAATTCTTCAGCAAGCTAGATCAAATTCATCAGCCAACCTTGATATTAGCAGCTATAGTCTTAGCTTTTTTATTCATAATTCAGCGATGCTTTGCAACTGTGCCTGGGCCATTGTTTGCAGTCTTATTAGCAACGGCTAGCGTAGCTGTATTCGATCTCGACCAACAAGGAGTAGCCGTAGTTGGCGAGATTCCAGCAGGCTTACCTCATTTGGCTTTCCCCAAATTATCGGCTCAGGAATTCTCCACACTCATTGCTTCGGCTGTTGGAATTGCGATTGTTGGGTATTCAGATAATGTACTGACAGCAAGAGCATTTGCTAACCGTAATCACTACAAAATTGACGCTAATCAAGAACTGTTGGCACTTGGAACCTCAAATCTGGGAAACGGATTAATGCAAGGTTTTCCAATTAGTAGTAGTGGTAGCCGCACTGCAATTGCTGACTCATTAGGGAGCAAAAGTCAAGCATTCTCTTTAGTTGCTTTGATTGTAGTTATCTTGGTGTTATTGTTCCTACGCCCGTTGTTGGCACAGTTTCCAAAAGCTGCATTAGGGGCGATTGTTATCTATGCGGCTACAAAACTGATTGAAATTCCAGAATTTCTCAGATTGGCACAATTTCGACGTAGCGAATTATTTTTGGCTTTGGTCACAATCTTTGGAGTTCTACTTACTGATATTTTGGTTGGGGTTGGTATTGCAGTGGGTTTATCTGTGATTGATTTGTTTGCCAGGGTAGCACGTCCGCACGATGCAGTTTTGGGAGAAGTGCCAGGTTTACCTGGATTACACGATATTGAAGATTGGCAAGGAGCCAAAACTATCCCAGGTTTAGTCATTTATCGCTATGACGCTCCCCTTTGCTTTGCCAATGTCGAAAATTTCAAGCGCCGGGCATTGTCGGCAATTGAAGCCGAAAAAACTCCTGTGGAGTGGTTTGTATTAAACACAGAAGCAATTGTTGAAGTTGATATTACTGCCATCGACGCATTAGCCCAATTGCACAGTGAACTAGCTGCTCAAGGTATTACCTTTGCATTGACACGTGTTAAACAAGATCTTTACAAACAACTAAAGCACTCGCAGCTTTTAGACAAGATTGGCTCCCAACACGTCTATCTGACTTTGCATACTGCGCTCGCTGCATTTCAAGCCCGCGAATACCATTCTCACAAACAGACTCTTGAAGGGGAATGAAACGCTCACCTTGTTTTTTCGTTTTTTCTTTATGGACATTTACGACCTTGAAAGCCCACAGCTAGAAGCTGTGAGCTTGTTGACTTAGACTACTAAATTTTCTCAGTAATCTTGAGTTGCTCTTGACTATGTTTCATTAACTCATAGAGATCGTAAGCATATAATTCTTCACGGCTTGGCTCACAAGGCGTTGCGCTTGTTGCTACGATGGGATCGCCGTAACCATTGGTTTTACCAATGAGTAAAAGTTTTTGACCCGCATACTCTCCAATTAACTTGTAATCAGTTTCAGGAAAAAGATTTACATCAGTCAAAGAATTCTGATTTTGAATGGACATTTTTTCTCCTAAATTCCTTAACAATCTTCATGCTTTCAGTTTTTTGAGAGATAGTGTTGTGACTCCACCTCCCAAGAGCTTATAAATTTTTTGCTTTCATCCAAGTGGAGTACACATCTTCTACAAAGAAGCTGTAACCACTATTTTCCTGATAATTTTTGAGATGAACTTTCAAAGTAGTAAAATAAGCACCATTAATGATTTGATGTCCGTAACCAAGAACTTGACCAAATTGCCCTGTTTCTTGATGCAAGGCATAATCCCCAATATTCAACATGGATGTGATTCCTTTTGAATTAACTAGTTAAGTAGTTTATTGGTGACTATTTGTAGATGCAATAATCACCTTCAAATAGTCAAATCAAGTCAAAAAAGGTCAATAAAGATTAAGCTGCAATCTGAGGTTGTTTTTGAGATTGAACCCGATTTTGAGTCAGGAAATCAGTGTAGAGATTGTTTAACCCAGAGGCAACACTATACCAACTCAAATAAGCCTCTACTCTTTGGCGACCAGCTTCTTGTTGACCGATTTTCACGGCAGGGTCACCATCAACAGATACCAAAACAATATGATGGTTTTTATTGAAAAACATAGTAAAATTTTACCTCAAGGCAACTAGTCTGCCTCAGATACCAGAAACACAAGTTATATTTTCCTTGCCTCCGGAGCGAGGGCAGGTACAACGAAGCGCAAAGTTACCAGCCAAGGATACTGACGAGACAAAGCATTGATTTTAATTATGCTGCTCGTTCAATCTCCTCCCAATGCCTACGAAGTTAGCTGACGGACTAGAACTGAGAGATGTCCTTCTCTAGATCATTCAAGCTTTGTGGGATGAAGTTGATTCTTCACACTTTTGCTTTAAACTTTGCCAGAGATACGCCCCGAATTTGGTTCCTCCGCTCCTTGTTTATCTCCATACAACATAAATGTCTTTGGAACAAACAAGAGATTAGGCAGACTGATTTAATTTTATTGCTCATCTTAACTGTCATAGTTAACAATGTCAAGTTCATGAACACGTAAATTATGTATGTGTCACACTTACTTGTTGCTAACTTATGTTCATTAACCCTGATATTATGTTAGTTTTCAAAAAACTTGCACTATCGTTAGAAAGATTCAAAAATCTTCCGTACGGTTCTGATTTCATGTCAGGCACTAATAATATAGTGTTATTCTCGACAATGCACAGACACACATGATATTCCCCAAACATCATCTCAAAGGGAGCAACGCGATTTTCCTCAGTCGGACAAAAACGAGTGACGATGCTCCACCCCACAGGAGGCGATTGCTAAACCGAAAGTTCAGTAAATTAGTAAAATAGATACTAGTTAGATAGCTAATCCCTCAGTAATACTGAGATAACTCTATTATTATGGTTGTTGAGTTCTCTGATGGAGACAAAAAAGTGTAGGATGCCCTTTGAGTAAAAGTTTTGAGATTTGATATCAAAACAGGGAATGCCTACACTTCATGAACGAAAAAATATATTCAAGTTTAGATTTAAGCAAATCACTGTCAGACTTTAAACAAAAAGTTACGAAACTTTTAGAAATTAAAAATCTGAGCGAATGGTCGGCTCAGACTTTTAAAGCATTAGAAGAAGAAATTAGAAATACAGCATTAGCTTTAGCAGGAGAATGTGTAGCAGTTTTACTAAATAAACTATCTCACTCTCAGTCAGCTGTGGATATAGCAATCAAGCAAACAAGAAGTTTGTCAAATCAGAAAATCAAAAAATATGGTAATTATACTAGGCAGATATTAACAGTTGGTCATGTCAAAGTATATGGATGAATTTATTTCAACAGCAACTGACGAGCGTTGTAAAATTTTGGTGCGAGAACGTAATTATATTCTCAAAGCTTACCGTAGGCGACTATTAAACTATCACTTAGTCGCACTCCATCAGCTACCCCTTGGGAGCGGTGCCGTTGAAAGTTTAATTCGTCAAGCTGTTAACTTACGCATGAAAGGGAACAGTAAATTTTGGCTTCCAGATAACGCAGAGATTATGTTACATCTGCGATGTCAATGGATAGCTGGCAGTTGGGACAATTTTTGTAACTCTATTTTTAATTCTTTCCTTAATCCCAGCAGTGCCTGAACATTTTATACATTTTACTTGAATTCATGTTTTAGCGATCGCCTGGCCTTGGGGTGGAGCATTGTCACTTGTTTTTGTTCGACTTCAGAAAATCGCGTTGCTCCCTATCTCACAGCAATGAATGGGGACTCACGAAAACCAGAAATAGCTGCCGCACAAAACTATTTCGCGGTGAAAACTCGTGAAGCAGAGTTAGCCCCGCAAACCTCAGAACTACTTGCCCAACTCTTGGAAAGAGTAGAACAGCAAAGCACGGTAATCGAAGAACAAGGCAAGGCGATCGCTCAGTTGCAATCCCAAATTCAAAACATACTACCACCATCAACCGACTTCATACCCCCTGGTTGGAATGCTGAGGTATGGCGTCAGCTATCCCCTCAAGACAAGCGCCACTTCCGCTATATCTTCCGCCGCCGTAACTTTCGGCCATCAGGGCAAGGAAAAGATAAATCACTGGCCTTACCAGCTGCCACAACCCAACAGATTCAGCACAAGCAACGGACGGAAGTACAGCAGTTGATTGGTGAGGTGTCGCCCGAAGAACAAGAGCGTTTAGAAGCAGCAAAACAAGAAGCATTGAAACAACTCTGGTCACAGGGAGAACAGTAATATGCAACAACTCAATCTGTTTGATGAACCCGCCCCAGTTTTACCCGTTACCTATTACCCCGACTTTTTGACTATCCAAGAGGCAAACGAACTATACCAGCACTGCAAACAACTCCAATGGCAGCAGAATCACATCAGGATGGTGGGCAAGATTATTCCTGTGCCTCGGCTAGAGTGCATTTATGGTGACAAAGGATGTGATTACCTCTACTCCAATAGCGTGTTTTTGAAGCCCCTGCCCTGGACAGAGCCACTAGCCCAACTCAGAGATAAGATTACTGCTGCCACCAGCTACAGCTTCCGCATCGTCATTGGCAATCAGTACCGCAGCGGCCAGGATTCTATCGGCTGGCATTCGGACAATGAACCATCTATGGGAATTAACCCAGCCATTGCATCTATCAGTTTGGGTGCTGTAAGAAAATTTCAGATTAAACCAATCAGTGGAAAGCCGACTGATTTGTGGCTCGAACACGGGAGTTTGCTCAATTGTTGGCGAGATTAAGGGAAACTGTTGACCGTCATATTTGGGTTAGTCGGTACGGTATGGGGACTGTCGGTAATGGTTCAACTTCTATTGGTGGATTATTGCGGAGTCAGCACGTTGCGACCCAGGCTAACATTGCTCTTTTGTCAGCTGCGGATAATCAGGATTACAGCTACATCGACTCCAACTTCCAACCCGAATCTTTACAAGCCTGGGGTAAGCGCGCTTGTGTGATTAACGTAGAAATGAAGCGCTATCAGGAGTTTGTGTTGAGAGGATTGGTGGCTGATGGGTATACCGTTATTGATGCTCCTGATGCTGATTCTGATGAGGGTGGGGAAATCATCAAGGAAGTTAAGGCGGCATCAAATGAATTGTACTCTGGTGAATTGAAGGCGATTGCGCGGAGCGCAGTGCCGGAGGCAATCGCTGATTCTGATGATATATCTGATGCCCAACTCAAGAAACTGCAAAACCAACGAGCGAAAACTCCAGCCGAAAGACATCAGCAGCGTAAAGCTGAATTATCCCACCGTTATGAAGTTGAGGTTACACCCGAATTGGTGGAGAAGGATGATGACGGCTGGTATACCCAACTGCGGCTGCACTATTATCTGACGCTGGGGCGGGAATTCTTGACTAAGCGTGATGGCAAACGAGCCAAGGGAATGGCGGAAGCTGGGGAAAATTGCATTTGGAAGCCTGATTTCAACAAGGGGCAGATGTTGTCTTCTGTTTTGTTACTGGAAAACCTCAATCTGTTGCAGTTTCTCACGCCTGAAGTTCAGTTGAGGGGGTCTGACGAACAAATGCAGGAGTTTAAGGCGAGGGCTGTGGAGAATCGGTATGTCATCAAGAATTATCTGAATGTGACTATTACCGAGAAATTTACTCCCATAGCGATCGCACAAAAGCTCCTCGACAAAATCGATTTGAGGCTGTCTTATGTTGGTCGGTTGGGGCCACGAGGAAAACGGGAGTGTGTATATAAGTTTCTTCCTGCTGACGATGGGCGAGATGGGATTTTCTCTAGGTGGTTAAATCGGGAGTTGGTGTAACGTCGCTTCGCTCCGAATTTAAAATTAATAATTCAAAATGCAAAATTAATTACCTCCATGTTAAATTTTGAATTTTGAATTTTGAATTGATTTGGTGTCAGTCACTAATAATATAAATGTACCAATACAAGTTGGTGACACATCATCACCTTATAACCTTCCCACTAATGGAAGTAATAATTTGGGGGATATGAACGGACAAGACAATCCAATTGATTTATGGTGGCAGCAGGTTAAATCTTATGCTGCATTAGCTATGGAACGATTGAAAAATGGTGTGGAAGCGGTCAAAGAGTTCCTCAGTTCCCTCACAACTGACGAGCGTTGGGGGGTGATGCTGGCATTTGAGGAGGCACAGCCGCAGATGTTCTCTCAGTTAGTGGCCGAAGCTCCCAATTGGGTAGAGTGGATGGCGTGAATTGGTTCTTAAACCCATCTTCATCGGTTTCGATTCACTGCATCAGCAGCGCGGATTTCCCTCTTAACAAGCCAATCGCGAGCGAATAATGACCATCCTTATTTTGTCTCAGCCAGTGTACATTCTAGCCTAGATGGTTTACGAGTCTTTAATTACAGCCAATGGAATCCTAAATTTGATCATCGTAGTTTGCCTCGTCCAACAGTATTGAATGAATTCTTTGCGCCTGATTCACTCCTATTAGAAGTTACTGCTAGCCGTTCGCTCTCACAAGAGGTTGAGCCTCTTAAATTTGGCCAGTTGGTTGCAGCTGCCCCCGATTGGGTACAGTGGATGGAATGAATTGTTTGGTTGTAGTGTGTTCGTTTAGCCGTTTGCACAGTCAACAAAAGCACCCAAGTTTCCAACAAGATAAATGAGTGCTAATCAATAAAAATACCATACAAGGATTATCTATCTGCACTTTGAACCGAAGTAGTTATAATAGTAACAGTCATTACGCAAATTGACTGTAAGCAAAGTGACAAATATTTTGTTAATAATATTACTTACAGAAGCTAAAGATCCTAGCTGTGCAGCATTGACGGCGACAAGGAATTAGGGGGACGACTTGGAAAGTAATCAGAACATTATTGTGTGCCCACATGATTACAAGCCAATAAATCTCCCGATTCAGCGGGGGCTTGAAACTTTTGGGTGTTACCGCACGTGGCTTGCGGGATGAGGAAGAGGACAAGGGAAAAAATTTGGATAGCATTGTCTGCTTGCCCCCCTTACCCTTATCTGTGCCTGTCTTTGTCCTCTTCTGGCGAGTTTCGAGTCAATTTAATAACCTCAATATTGCTGATATGAGTGTTTTTCAGTTGTGAAGACTACTATTTTTATCTTGCTTTACTTAGATAGTTCTGCCTGAGCCTATGCTTAAGAGTTAATCCAACACCAAAAAGGCTAAAAATTAGAGAACCAAGGCCAAAAGATGGTTCAGGAACAGACGTGCTATTAGAGAAACCATTGACATTTAAGGTGAGATTCAGCCCTGATGAATTAATTTCATTAACAAATAAATCAAAACTAGTTATAGTTTGACCTTGAAAATCTGGAAAAGGAGCATTCTTCTTATTAAAAGCTATTGATTCAAAACTGTTAACTTGCCCAAACGCAACTGCTGTACTTACTCCAGCTTCAATTACATTGTCGCTTCCATTCGATAAAATTGTTACAATTTCATCAAAATTAGGATTATTGGTTTTATCAACGCTAAATATTTTCCCTATATCTTTTGGAGTTAACTCCTTATCAAAAAAGGAAGACAGAATATGTTGCATACTGGTGCGTATCCTAGATATTCTGTAAAATTACTAACTCCAATTTTTGTATTGAATACAGGTTCAACATTAACAAAAGGGCGTAATGAAATATTCCATAAGCCTATCGAAGCTGCTAATACTGGTTTCTCAATTAGACAAGTACTGACAAAAAGTGAACCTGTAGCAATATTTAGGAAAAGCGTTTTTATTTTTCTTGAAACCTTCATCACGTCACCTAAAATTTTTTCTATTTAGTCTCCCCAAAAACGTTTTTTGAGGCAACTGCATTATATAGCCAATACCTTTGCCAAATTAAGAAACTACAAAAATTTTGGCTTGCACTAGTAAGATGACCCATACATGAGTGTTTAGCCTACAAGGGAGTTTGGACTCTTAAATCCTTTGGCGATCGCCACGATCAAAAAAATCCATTGAATGGAGACGAACTCTATGGGATTAATTCAGTGCTGCAATTTCTCAAGCACAACGGCTACAAGCGCTACAAAATCCAATGTATGGACTTGCTCAACAGGGTGTGATTATCGGTAGTCTAATCCAAATTAGTTGCTTAATAGCTATAGTTGCAATTTCAGTACTTAAACCTTGGGGAAGAAGACTCGTTAAACAATCCAAACAAATCGAACAAGTTGTTTCCTCAAATGGTTAAAGCTGAGATTGCGGAAAGGTTTAGATAATGCTGGCTGTTTTTACCCAAAGCTAGCTTCCTCATGCGGTGAAACTGTTAGGATGGCGGTGAGCCAGCCCCTGTGTTTCTGCTGACTTTTCACGGCATCTGGAAAACCGACATTTTCAGCTTTTCTCAAATCCTGATTTTTACCTTAGCGATTTTCATTAACTTAGAGTTATTGAGAATTAGTCTGTGGAAAAAGCCACGTTCTTTAGCGGTTTGAGGACTTACCGTGAAAAGTTAGGTGTTTCTGGACGAATGCGGTAAATATTTGATTTTAGCTGCAACTTACTTAATGTAATACTGCGTTTCGATCCAGATTCGCATATCAGCTTCAGAACCAAAACAAGCACTACGTCCAGTCATCGGGTCATAAGCGTGCCAAGAACAATTCCCATTAGCAAGATGAGTTTGCCAAACTTGTAATTGAGAACTGGTTGTGACGAATCTAACTAAATTGTGCCAAGCTTGAGCGAGTTTTGATTCCAGTAGCGGCCATCTATCAAATATCTTCATCAGAATTATCCTTTTTGGCTTAATCGAGCATCAGATATTTTTAAATTCGCTGATTAACATCTCTATGAGAAGGTACAGAACTGTCCACTTTTAACTAGTACAGTCACAGTATTTTCAACTGTTCTAGTTAAAATCAACTCAACTGTACCAGTTCAGGCAAAGAAAAATCTTTTATATTGCCTATAGCCCTGAGTCATCTTTTGAAAAAACAGACGCACTGTGAACATTCTCTTAGATCGAAACTCACCAACGCCGATATATATTCAGATTCGCAATTATCTGGCTTGTTTAATTCAATCTGACAAAATAGCGAATGGACAAAAGCTGCCCTCGATCCGGGCGATGTCTACAAATATTGGAGTTAACAAGTTGACTGTCATTGAAGCATACAGTCTGTTAGAAGCTGATGGATTAATTCATGCTCGTCCGGGTTCGGGATATTTTGTCAACCGGACAATAACACCAAACCTAGAGCCGACCTCACGTTCAACTTTTGCCCCGTCTCAAGAGGTAATAATTTCACAAGGTAGAGGTTCATTTTTTGAGCAATATATAACTTCAATTCAAGCTCGAAGACAAGGCGGCATGATTGAATTCAGTTCAGGTTTTCCCTCTACTACTATCTCAGATAATCTTCAACGGGTTGCTAAACGCGCATTAGTGAAAGCGGGAAATACTTTTTTAACAGAAGACTTCCCTCAAGGACAACTCATACTGCGGCAACTGATTGCTCAGATGTGAATTGGGCAAGGATTAGAGGTTTCGCCAGAAGAAATAATTACCACTGGCTCACAGCAAGCCCTATTCTTAGCAATGCAATATTATTTGCAAAAAGATGACTGGGTGATTGTAGAAACACCAACTTATCATGGTGCATTAGGAATCCTTGAAAGTTTACAGGCCAAGGTCATCGGTATTCCCATGACTGCGGAGGGAATGAATCTGGAATTGCTGGAGCAGTATCTTAAAACTCATCGACCAAAATTAATTTACACTATTAGCACTTTACACAACCCAACTGGAATTACAACATCCCTGGCTCATCGGCAAACATTATTAATGTTGGCACAACAGTATGAGTGTTTGATTTTGGAGGATAATGCTTACGAAGGGTTAAAGTTTCAACCTGTTCCACCTCCCATCAAGGCACTGGATCGTCATAATTTAGTTACTTACATCAGTACATTTTCAAAAACTCTCATGCCGGGATTACGAGTTGGGTACATGGTGGTAGCAGGTGAGCATCATCAACCTTTAGTGAAGCATAAGTTACTCAATGACTTGCATGTGTCTACAGTGTCTCAGGCAATTATGAGTGAGTTTTTAGCAACAGGGCATTACCGCCGTCACCTAAATCGTTTACGTATTAGTAACTTGCAAAGTCGAAATTTGATGTTGCAAGCTCTAGAAAACTACTTTCCCGAAGCGATCTCCTGGACAGTTCCTCAAGGCGGTTTATTTCTGTGGACTCATCTACCAAATTATTTACCTATAGAACCCATTTGGGATCTTTGATAACGAGCTAAGATTAGAAATAAATGCC
>NZ_JCACKA010000117.1:0-24225 GCF_059505145.1 Mojavia sp. | reverse complement strand
CTGCTCGTGGTGTGTGGTGGTGTGGTGGGGAAGGGCGTTGGAAGGAAGATGTCACTCAGAGAATTAGCTATAGGAAGAGAATAAAAAATATCTAAGCTAGGTTATTTGAATTATTAGTTTTTGTGTTCTTGTAACAGGTTACTGCTAAAGTATGCAAAGCGAAGGCTAATTAATCCTGGTTTAGCTTTATAGCCGACATTTTATGAATATCGCTCAACTCTTCAACTAACTGATCAATGCCAAGAATTTCTTTGTGTATTTCTTGTGAAATCTTAAGAACTTCAGCAACTATTTTAAGGTGATTGGGGACTAACTTACTCGGAATATCATCAGGAGTCATTGTTTCTACTTTATCAGAAAGCAGCGCTAGATATTTTCGTCCCAAAGATGTTAGTTTTCTGCTTGTTTCAAGGCTATTACCTCGAAACTCAGTTACCAAGTTATCAATGCTCTCTTCAGAAGCTTTTCTAATTGATTCAGCTATCTGTTTTTTAAACATTGCTACGGTTGTCTGGAAAATTTCATCCTTCTTTAGTTTCTGAATCCATGCGCGACTTTTCCCGCACATATCAGCCACGTCCATTTCTGTGAAACCACGTGCTATCAAATCGGCAGCCTTTAATTGAATTTCGTTTAAGTTTTCAGACATATTAATAAATCATGAGTGCGACTCTATTTTAAGAGCTAAAATCCCCGATTTGCCAAGTTTTTTGATATGATGTAGTCGATTATAAATTATTTAACTTTTATCTTAAATTCCGCGCTTTATAAGCGGGTCTCCACTTCCGGTTTTTGTGCATTTTGAACCCCCACTTGAGATTTTCGTCAGTGGGGGTTTTATTTTTTTTTACTTTATGCCAGTACAGATATCAATTGATTTTTACTCATCCGTGAGTAGCCTTTAATTTTGGCATTGCTGGCACGTTTTTTCAGTTCGGTCACTGATAGGGCTTGTAGGTTTTCAGATGGCTTAGAAGCTTCTTTAGTCTTAGCTTTTGGCTTCTCAATAACCACAATTTCTTTAGCTGGCAGTAGCAGCAGTTGAGTAGAGGTGATCGCATTTTTCTGTACTCTCTCTTCCAGCAATTCCAGAGATTCATCAGAATCCCAAGGGCAAGGCAATTGCTCAAAAGCTGGCTGTGGTGCGACTGGTACGACTGGTGCGATCGCCTCTACTTGTACCTGAGGTTTGGCTGAATTCCAAAGTTGTACCAAGCCGGAAACAAACTGAACTGCAACTAAACCAATGTAAGCAGCAGGGAGAGCAATAATTGTAACGGTTAGTATTGATTGCATCTTAAAAACTCCTAAAATATGTGGCGGCTGGCAGGGCATTTGAAGCGGTTGCCCTTGCCTCTATATCTATAGAATAACCCTCTTGTTATATAATTACAAGAGGGTTTGTATAAAGATTGGATGAATTGATTTAGAGGATATCTAAGCCATTTGGGACTAGTGCGGCTAAATCAATTTCATCATCAATTTTTCGCCCTGGCTTGCGGTTGTCGTATGGGTTTAACTCATGCTTGTTGTTATGGTCATCAAGCCTTGTTTGATAGCGCTCTAGAATCGCCTTAATGGTAGCTGGTTTGCTGCCTGTAAGCGATTGAATAGCAGTTTGGGTTATCATCCATTTCTGGCTTTTCTCGGTGCAATTGTTATTGTGAGTTTCCAGTGCGTAAATAGCGCGTCTGGTCAATTCCTCAGCACGTCCAGGATGAGTTTTGTAAGTAGCACTAGTTAGCAATTCCTCAGTAGGTACAGCAGTTAAGTCAGATTCATACTGCCCTAGCTTCCCTGTGACAGTTTTTGCATAAACTTGGCAGGCACGGCGAACAAAATCAGCCAGAGATATCCCAGAGCGAGCGATCGCACTTTCTACCATCTGTTGAGTCTCAGCATCCAGTTGCAATTGTGAAATATTCATATTATTCAAAGTTGTTTGTGCTGGTTGTAGTATTTCTGTTTGTTGCTCTGATTGCTGTTGTTCTGTCTGTTGCTGTGCTTTCCATTGCTGCCTAGCTTCGTTACCTACAGCGTCCCATTCTTCAGTAGAAAGAGTTAGATATTTAAGGGCTAAGTGCTGATAGCGGTCGATACTGCCTTTGCCTTTGTTGGTGAAATACTGCCAAGGATGTTCTTGAGTTTCGGTGTCAGGGAAGGCGGCTAAAACTGCCTTGCGTACCTTGGATAATGGTGTTTTGCGGCTGTTAGGCTCTGAGTAATGCTCTCTAATTTGATCAACTACCGCAACAGCTAATTTTTGAATTTTTGACTCATCTTTAACACCTTGCAATTTTTCTACTAGTTCTTGCCCAACCTGTTCCCACTTAGACATAATTAAAACAAGCATTTAATTTACATCCCTATACTAACCATCTTGTATTTTAATGTCAAGAGGTTTCGTATAGGGATTTCTTTAAATACGGGTAAGACTCCCAGGCTTGATTTCATAACGTTTATAGGCGTTTATTGTGGCTTCGTCGTCATCACCTAAAACATCCTTAGCAAAGTCAATAAAGTCGTAAGGGTCAACATTGCCATCATTGACAATCGCGGCTCTGAGATATGCAGCACGGAACTTGTGATATGTGCGCTCATCAGCCGGGAAGATATCCCAAGATTTACAAGCCTCGTTCAGGGTCTTAGAAAAGCGTCTATTAACTCTTTCAGGGTCTTCGTCTGGTTCAAATCGCTTGCCTTTATCATCAAGCCATTGCAAGCCAAAGCAAACTAAATCAGCACTTATTAGCGTGGGAATCTTAAAAGGTAGATCGCGCACTGAAACAGCTTTGTCACCCAACCTGACCCTGCGATTTTTACCCTTTAACTGTCCCTTAAAAGTCACAGTGTACTCATCTATTTGTTCAAAACTAGCTGACAGATGTACCTCTGCCATACGACGACCAGTAGCGAGGGCGATCGCACAACTAACATCAAGCCAGTTAGCATCCTCATCATTTTTGATATCAGTCAAAACGTTGTGAGCAAACTTTAAAGAGTTGGTCAAGTCAATATAGATTCTGTTTTCTTTCTGCCTACGTTCTTTTACAGTGTCTCGATAGCGCGAGTTTTGACGCTCTTTGTAGCTGGCGAACTGATAACTTAAAGCTTCACCAAAATGGGTAATGATTGTGTTGACTGGGTTCACTAAAGCACGGTCTTTTAAATCAGTCTTGGCAGCAAACTTCAAAGCTTTTTTCAATGCCGTAATTTGTCTCAACGCCGTGCCATATTCCTTTTCATCTTCCGGGCGCTCATCTGGGTAATTGATTTTCAAGTTTTTGGCTTCAATAGCTGCTAGCCGTTCCCAGCCAAGTAAATCTTCGTTGGGTACACCCTTTTTACGCTGATTCAATTTGTAGGGAGCTAAAGCCTCAAACTGCGGCAGCAAATAAGCTACACGCTCTGCCACATAAGTATTTTCAAGGTCTTCACTAGCTTTAAGTTCTCTAGACATAGACCCCTGTTCCTTGATTACTTTATTTGTAATATTTATATTTAGATAGTAACCAAGGAATTAATGAATGTCAATATAGATTGTCTTGTACATGGATAATATTTTAATTACTTATGAGAATCCTATAAAGAAGATTCTCATAAGTAATCGCTCTCAATTCAGCCAGTTTTTACCACAGTCTCGACACTGCAAACGCTGTTTATCTTGCGACCGCCTGATATAACTATGGGAAGAAAAGCGATTGCACTACTTCTTTAGTCATCGACTTTCATCGTGTGCGGACAATCAGAAGCAACCGTAACATTAAATAATCGGCTGTGCTTGATAACCCATATTTCCCATTTAAATGTATTAACTCCTACATGATCGCCTCTACTTGTTGCAGCAATTGCGTCCATGTTTGGATATTTAATTAGTAACTCATAAAGAGTCGCTAGGATATCATTACATATTTGTTTATCTTTAAAATACTGAGATAGCCAATTAGTTACTGGCTTGGAATACAACCATTTTTTAATTTTATGGTGGGGAACTTTTGAGTTGTCACGCTTTGGTGTGAGAGTTTGTGTTAACATCGTACTTGCTTTATCTTCGTTTAATTATTCATATTTATAGCCTTTTAAAAGTAAAAACTCCCTGACTGATTGACTGACCAACTTAGGGAGTTTTTTATTGGATTATGCCGCTTATTTTCTTTAGGCATTATCAATTTCATCACTATTAGCTATTTTTACTGCCAGTATTTGGCTTTTAAGCATACGCATAAATAAAGGTAATTCATTTTCTAATAGTCCAAGTTCATCTTCTGTAAGTTCCTTGCTTTGTATGTTCTAATTTGTCCAGGCATAGGTTACTTGCACTCTCTAAGACTTGTATGGGTTTACCTTGGGTATATGGACACCGTTTTAAATAACTATACTTATTTAAATGGCTACACCTGCTCTATACTATTGGCGAGTTTCACACTGTCGCAATTTGGCGAGATTTAAAACAACTTATCAACGTATTGTTCTAGATCACTGCGCTTAACTCGCCAGCTTTTACCAATCTGTTTGGCTTTTAAATTACCTGAGTTAATCGCATCTCTGATAAATTCCCTAGACAGTCCAGTTAAAGCCTGTGCCTCAGCAATGGTTAGCAGTAATTTATCTGCAATGGGTACTAATGGCTGACTGTCACCTTTGCCTAGTAAAGCTTCTATGATTCCAGATAGTTTTTCAATTACATCAATCTCGCCAAATCCCGAAACCTCGTCAAATCTCGCAACCTCGCCAGGGTTATGCCTGAGTTTACCTGTGTCTGGCTGTGGCTCTGTCGCTATTTGGCGAGATTCAAAGGCTGGTTTTATCGTTGGCTGGTTCAGTTCTGCTTTAAAGGTTTCTAGCTCTGTAGCGTCAAAGTTGGCGGTCGGTCTGGTTTTACCTTTCTCGTACTTGACGCTGATTTTACCTTGCTGGACATAACGCTCAAGGGCACGAACGCTGACACCAATAAAATCTGCTGCTTCCTGCTTGTTCATAAATCTCGCCAAATATCGAAACTCGCCAAAATAGTATCAGTGATTGGCGAAGTTTGGCGAACTTTAAGTTAATGACGATTTGTAGTGCAATATTTTTCTATAATCGGGAAATTGCATACCATTTGTGTATCAGAGCATAAATCTGAACATTTGCTAGGCAAGTTATGCCCCAGGATTTCTCCGGTCAAAATCTCAGAGGTCGTTCTTTTAAAGGTCAAAACCTTGAGGGTGCAAACTTTAGTTATGCAGATATTCGTAGTGCAGATTTTACAGGGGCTAATTTAACAGGTGCAAATTTTAGTCATGCTACTGCTGGGCTGCAAAAGCATTGGGCTATTTTTCTAGTTTGTGTTTCGTGGTTGCTGTCTGGAGTTTCAGGATTTTTCTTAGCTTTCGTTGGATTGTTGATAAGGGCTATATTTGAGACTTCAAGTCTACAAAATCAGGTTCTAAGCTGGACTAGCTTAATAGTTATAATTGTTGCCTTTTTAGTTATCCTTCGCCAAGGATTCAACTCAGCCATTGTCGTAGCCTTCACCTTCACCTTCGTCGTAGCCTTCGCTGTAGCCATAGCCTTCGCCGTAGCCGGAGCCGTAGCCGGAGCCGTAGTCGGAGCCGTAGCCGTAGCCGGAGCCTTCGCCGGAGCCTTCGCCATAGCCGTAGCCGGAGCCGTAGCCGTAGCCGTAACCGTAGCCTTCGCCGTAGCCGGAGCCGGAGCCGTAACCGTAACCGTAGCCTTCGCCGTAGCCGGAGCCGGAGCCGGAGCCGTAGCCGGAGCCGTAGCCGTAGCCGAAGTTTTGTTTAGTGCTTACATTGCTTGGAGAGCAATGAAAGCAGATGAAAAATACGCCCTTATTCGGAACATTGCTGTTGCTTTTGCAGCGAGTGGTGGTACGAGCTTTCGCAATGCCTACTTAACTGATGCTAATTTCAAAGGAGCCACACTTAAAAGTACAGACTTTAGAAACGCTAATCTGACTCGTACTTATTTCAAAAAAACTAAAAAACTTGACCTGATTCGCCCTGGTACAACTTACCTTCAGAACACACAATTACGTCAAATTCTGGTAACAGGCCAGGGACAAGAAAAGAAATTTGACCGTGATGACTTGCGGGGAGTAAATTTTCAACAAGCCAATTTGGTAGATGCCAGTTTTATTGGTGCAGATTTGAGCCAAGCCAACTTAAAAGACGCAAATTTATCAAGGGCGAAACTAGCCCAAGCACAACTTAACGGAACTGATTTCACAGGCGCTACTCTTACCGGGGCATATATTCAAGATTGGGGCATTACCACTGACACCAAATTTAATGGAGTGCGTTGTGAATACGTTTATATGCGACTCCCTACAAAAGAAAACCCTGACCCACTTCGCAAACCAGATAACCATAAGGAAGTGTTTGCAGATGGAGAGTTTGGGGATTTTATTCAACCAATTTTTGACACCCTTGACCTCTACCATAATCAAGGTGTTGACCCAAGGGCGATCGCAATTTCCTTTAAGCATTTGGCAGAGAATCACCCTGATGCTGACTTGCGAATTGTCGGTATGGAAGTACGAGGTGAAGATAAGTTTTTACTTCGTGCCAAAACCGCAGCGACGGCTGACAAGTCCCAACTGAGTGCAGAATATTTTGAAATTTATAATCAACTTAAAGCATTAGCAGAGCAAGAATTAAAAGCATTGATGGCAGAAAAAGATAGCAGAATTCGTAGTTTAGAAAATTTTGTTACTCAGGCGCTACAACGCCCTAGTTTTTATTCAAACGTAGAACAAGTAGCTACTATGACTAACAATCAAGGTGGATTTTCAGTTGGCGGTTCTATAGATGGCAACCTCAACAATGTTCAAGGCGATAACAACAAAGTATTTCAAGGAGATACAAACATGACTGGCGATCGCAATATCAACACAGGTGGCGGCAACTATAACGAGCGCATTGAACGCGATTATATCCAAGGTAACTACTACGCGGCTGGACAACCGCAGAGCCTTGCTGAAGCTGCTGTCGAGATTCAGCTATTACTAAAACAATTAGAGCAGACTTACCCAACCACTACTACATCACAACAAATGGTAGTAGCGGCAGAAGCCATAAATCGAATTGAAAGTAACCCAACATTAAAAAAACGTGCAATAAATGCAGCTAAAGAAGGCGGGTTAGCAGCTTTAGAGAAAGCGATTGACAACCCAGCAGGTGCTTTTATTGTTGGTGCTATCAAAGGTTGGCAGGAAGTAGAAGCAGAAGATTAAGGAAACTGGATTAACAAACTTCTAAGTTCATAGTTTAGCAACCCGTAGGTTTTAAAATTAGCTCATATAAGAATATGGAAGAGCAGAAACCGCCTGAAAATCGTAATATTAATACTGAAGGAGGTAATTATAACGAACGGATTGAAGGCGACTATATTCAAGGTAATGTTTTTCAAAATATTTTTAATATTCTAGGTGGCCAGACAACAACACCAGTTGGCAACCCGGCTCGACCAAAGAACGAGCGGATATTACTAGCCGCAGTCAAGGAAGAAGTGACTGCACGGTTAAGGCAATCTCTACACAATGCTGTGCTGATTAATTTAGGTAAAGAGTCACAACCGCAGCAAGTAACAAGACCTTGGGATGCTGAGATAAAAATTGGTCAAAGACCTCCTGAACCTCTCCCAAATACCACAACAATTTTAGAAGTTTTTGACTCGGAAGAAATTGCAGGTAAACTGTTAATACTGGGTGCGCCAGGGTCAGGGAAGACCACTACACAATTAGAACTGGCTCAAGCTTTAGTTAGTCGTGCAGAAGAACAGCCTGATTATCCCGTTCCAGTTTTATTCAACCTGTCTTCTTGGAAAGATGAACGACAATCCCTAACTGATTGGTTGGTGGTAGAACTCAAATCTAAATATGGTGTCTCAACAAAACTCGGTCAAGAGTGGGTAAATAATCATCAATTACTACCATTGCTTGATGGTTTAGATGAACTTGAGCCACAGCGTCAAGAACTTTGCGTTCATGCAATTAATCAGTTTTTAGCAGGCGAAAATAGACCGCTTTATCTAGTTGTTTGTAGTCGGATCGAGGAATATAGTAACTACGCTACTCAATTGCAACTTAATGGGGCTATCTACTTACAGCTTTTAACTAATAATCAAATTTGTGATTATCTAAGCAGTATTAAATATGCAAAACTATGGACAACCATTAGTAGTGACTTAGACCTATTAGAGTTAGTAAAAACTCCTTTGCTACTCAGCATTACTGTTTTAATATCTCAAGAAATATCTGTTGAAGAATGGCAGAATTTGGACTCGGCAGCAGACCGGATTCAGTATTTATTAGATGCCTATGTTGTGCGGATGTTAACACGGAATATTAACAGTAGAGTATATTTGAAAAACAAACCTCCTAATGCTAAACGAACCCGAATGTGGCTGGTTTGGTTAGCTAAACACATGCTCTTAGAATCGAAAACTGAGTTTTTGATTGAAGAAATACAGCCTAATTTGCTAAAGACTAGAATTCCTAAAGTTATTTATAATTTAATTGTCTGGGGAATTATACAACTACTGATTGGAGGGCTGATTATTGGGCTAATTTCTAATTTGATTATTGGGCTGATTTATGGGCTGATTGGAGGGCTGATTATTGGGCTAATTTCTAATTTGATTATTGGGCTGATTATTGGGCTGATTTATGGGCTGATTGGAGGGCTGATTAATGGTTTACTTGGTGAGACAATAGAGTATAAAATCGAAAATATAGGTTTAATTAGATATAATGTTTTTAACAAAACCATTATAAAATGGCTGATTATTGGGCTGATTGGAGCGCTGATTGGAGGGCTAATTTTTGGGCTGATTGGAGGGCTGATTGGAGGGCTAATTTCTAATTTGATTATTGTGGTGATTATTGGGCTGCCTTTTTGGGTGATTATTGGGGTAATTTTTGGGCTGATTTTGGGGGTGATTGGAGATAAAATTGAAGCAGTTGAAATTCTAAAATTTTCTTATCATTATTTTAAAAATTTTCTGTTTTCTGGGCTGCTTTATGGACTGCTTTATGGGCTGATTTTGGGGCTAATTTTTGGGCTGCTTTTTGGGCTGCTTTTTGCGCTGCTTGATGGGCTGCTTTATGGCCCGATTTTTGGGCTGCTTTTTGGGCTGATTTATGGCCCGATTTTTGGGCTGCTTTTTGGGCTACTTTATGGGCTGATTGGAGGGCTGCTTTTTGGATTTCATGGTTTAGAAATAGAAAATAAAACTATTCCTAACCAAGGGATTTGGCAATCTGCCAAAAATACATTTAAGTTATCAGCTTTTGCATTTTTACCTTCTACAATATTAATCTTTCTGATTCAACGAATTCTACAAAATAATACTTCAAATGAAGTTTTATTTTTTAGCTTAATATCTGGGTTACTTTTGGGATTATTACTGGGGATACCTAGAAGTGGAACACCCGTTATTAAACACTTCACCCTACGCCTCATTCTCTATTGCAAAGGCTACATCCCTTGGAACTACGCCCGCTTCCTCGACTACTGCACAGAGCGATTATTCCTCCAACGCGTCGGTGGCCGCTATCGCTTCATCCACAAACTGCTGCAAGACCACTTCGCCCAAATGGAGTTTAGGAAACCGTAGCAAGCAAGCCTGTGTAGTACGCTTCTAATCTTTACTGTGAGCCTGTTTCAAAAGATGTCGTCATAATTATATTTCCCGACATTTTCCCCATAACCATTAAATTCGGGTATATCAGGCGAAGCTGTTATGACGTGCAAACTCAACAGTTAGAAGGTTTATGAACTTTTACTTGAAATCAGCGAATTTATGATTTTATGCAGTTATGGTTCTTGAATGTTGAAACATTATGGCAACTTTATTTGAAAAACTGGGCGGTGCAGATGCTGTTGATTTAGCAGTTGACAAATTCTACGAGCGAGTCTTGCAGGATGACCGCATCAAGCACTTTTTTGCCGATGTGGATATGGTGAAGCAACGCAAACACCAGAAAGATTTTCTAACTTATGCCTTTGGCGGAACTGATAAATATAACGGTCGCTATATGCGCCAAGCTCACAAAGATTTGGTGGAAAAGCAAGGCTTAAACAGCGAACACTTTGATGCGGTAGCAGAGGATTTGATGGAAACTTTGAAGGAGATGGGGGTCTCTCAGGAGCTACTGGCAGAAGTCGCTGCGGTAGCTGCTGCACCACAACACAGGAAAGATGTCTTAAACCAGTAAGACTAATCGGAGAATGCTTCCGAATCAGAAATTTACACAGAAGTAGAGCTAAAAAACAAATAAAAAATCACTTTGTACTTTTATTTATCGATGCAATCCTCGACTGAGCAAGGTATCTACCATCCCATGAATCTTGGTACTCAGTAAACCTTTGCTTGCTTTTCGTCTCCTTCTAGCTCTACACCATTACTAGTCACAGGCGATAACATCGCCAAACTCGCCGCTGCACCTAACACCTGCTCATCACTAACCTCAAGGTATTTCTGCAACTGCTCTAAATTTCGATGCCCGGATATCTCCTGAATCACCCTCAAGGGAATACCTGCATTACTCATCTGGGTTAATGCCGTCCGTCTGAAGCTGTGGGTACTCACGCCAATTATCCCTACTTCCTTACAAGCTGTTCTCAATATCCTTGCGGCTGAGTCCTCGCTGATGTGTCCATCACTGCGACCGGGAAAGAGATAAACATCACCAGCTATTGAATAATAGTCGCTCAACAACTGCCGCAAGTCTTCAATTACTGGTAGTGAGCGTGTGGCTAGTTTACCTTTAGTGTTCGCTTTCCTAATTATCAGCCTGGGTCTAACCAGTCCTTTGGGTGTGTAGATGTCCTCGGTCAACAGGGTGCAGGCTTCGCGGATTCTTGCGGCACTGAACAGGCAGACACCAAATAAAGTGCGATCGCGGTCATTATGCAGCCCGTGACTGAAAATTAGCTGTATCTCCTGCTGAGTGAGAACCTTGGCGCGTCCGTGCCTGTTGATTTTCATTGTCAGACTGTAGACCCTGCGATCCACAGCCTACAACGATTTGATACCGGGGAAATCACAATTTCAGTACTGGTAAGAAAAATTAAATTTAATCATCCCAAAATAGCAAAACATCAGCCTTGCAATCAAACCAGACTTCATCTGTTGTATTGATTGGTCTATCCTCTTGGTAACTTGCTTGCGTCATGTCCATTTCAACAAGTCTATTGTTATCTATTATATGGAATTGGTATCTAACGATTTTTGTTATTTTTAGCCATGAAAAAGATCCGCTAATGGTACGAATTGATAAAATCTCGTCATTTGCCAATCTATTGTTTGTATCTAAGTAGAGAACAGTAGAATATTTTTTCCCATAAAGGCGCTCTGCTAATTCATCATCGAGGTTATATAGATTGACCGCGATGCTGTAATGATATTTAAACAATTCAATTACTCCTAATTCCTGGAGATTATCTTTTTGGTAACTGTACGTTTCTTGCAGTCTAAGCAACGATATCTGTTGTCATTTTGTAGCTTTAATTTTGCGCTATAGCAGTGGGGGCAGTGTGGTTTTGTACCATTCTGGCAGCTACCCTCCATAGTCAATTTTGGTGGCAAGCCTGCCATTGCGCCAGTGCTTGCTGTATCTAGGTTTGAGGCATTGCTTACCAGACTGCTGCCAGTCTTGCCAGAGGTTTTGGCAAGCCTTACCAGTCGCTTGACTGACTCTATTTCTTGATAGTTAAAAGCAACTTGATCAAGATTAGGTAAAAAGTAAAGCTTAGGCGATCGCCCATCAATTACTAAAGCTACCCTCAATAATCTGGCATCATCCGTTACTAACTCGTTTTTATGCTCAATGTAATCTTCAATTGCGTCTAAATTGCGAGTAAGTTTAGCCAGGTTAGACTCACTATTTTTACCTTTTCCGTAGGTGTTTAAGTAATGTCTAATTTTAGGAATGCCAATGATAATTTCAGTAAACAAGCTCCTATCATCATTAGTGAAACCTGGGATTTGTTTAGTCATGACCGATTGACCGCTAACAATCCAGCCTATGTTGTTGTGACCAAACTGTTTGAGAATCTTCTTTAAATTCTCGCCTGCTTTATATGGCTCACTGCAAGAATTGAGAGTGTTATCAAGTTCATCCCATACCCAAATTTGAAAGTAGTTGGCTGCAAAGTTAGGATTCTGAACGCGATATTTACCATCGTCAAGGCAGTCTTCAAAGGATTTAATAGCGGCGGTTGTGTCACCATACTGAAGGAAAACATCAAGGGGATAATTGGAATCTTTGAGGGAACCAACAGCACCGGGATAGCTAACAGTAACCAGAGTGTTTGGTACTTTTTCACCCTTGCCAGTGTTGCCTCTGGTACATCCAGTTTTGAGTATTTCACTAATCATTACCGCAGTAGTTGGAGTTTTACCAACGCCCGGATCTGCTATCAGCCGATATCGAATTGGGTGTGAGGTGATGTAGCTGATGAATTGGTCAGGACTACCAACCATGAGCTTAATTTCATCGTCCTTGACCGCTGGCGATTGCCTAAAACTTACGACAATGCAATCAGTGATTTCTAACTTCCGAACGCTGGTAATTTTAAACAGCCTCAGCTTTTTAGCCAGTGCAAGAGAATGCTTGTTGATAGTTTCAGCGATCGCTTGTGGTAAAACTGACCGTGAGTAGCCAAAACCAATATCTACAACACCGTCAGGCTTGGCATGAAAGCCTTTAACAGCCAATGGGATATGCAATTCAAGATTGATTGTTCTGGCTAACTCGTTGGCAATCTTCCCATTGATATCAAAGCCAAAATCGCCATAAATCGGTTCTACTAGTTCGCCTGCTAACTCTTGCTGTAACCTGCCTACTTTCTCATTGAGCAACTCGATTTGTTCCAGATACCCTGAGCGCTCTTTATTGATCGCCTGATTAATCTCATCTAAATTCCCGTTGTAGGCAGTTGCCAAGCTCCTGATAATCTCGCGCTTACTGTTGTGCCCGTAAGCAACTTTCTCACCCCAATTCTGTAATTGGCGCAAGAGTGCCATAGCTTCCTGGGTGATGGCATCGTGTTCATCAAAAATCTTCTGAATTTCGTTAGCTCTGGCAGCCTTGAATTTTTTATCTGACTCCGCATCTACCAACGAGTAAAAATTGAATTCCCAATGTTGAATCTCTCTTGTCAGGTAATCGATTTGCTCTTTTTCCTTGTTGGCTTGTGTCTCCAATGCCTCAATGCTGCCTTGTAGTTGGGCAATTAATTTTTCGGCACGGGAGCGATCGCCCTCAACCGCCAACAAATTCTGCTTAGTTTGTTCAAGTTGGTCTAGTAGCCGTTGCTGAATCTTCTCTGATTCCTGCCTATATGCTTCTAATTCCCGTGTGAGATTGGTTAGCCTTAGTTTGCTGTCTTCTAGTTCTTTGTTAGCTTTATTAAGGCTTGCAGTGGCATTACTAGCGTGTCGCTCGCTTTCGTTAATTTTGCGAGTGGCCCGCGTATCGACAACCAAATGAGTAACGAAAATCGCAGGGATAGCAGCACCGCCAGCAATGCTGATAGTTTTGGCCAGTGAATCTCTGAATCCTCCAGAGGCGATTGAGCGAAGCTCAGTGCCAAAGGCAATCGCTATTCCTGCAAAAATGCCGAGTGCGCCAGTACCCAAAGACAGTTGATATTTGCTTGATAGTTGCATATTATTATCCTACCGATTTTAACAATGTTGGGTATCTGTGGGCAAAACAGATACCCTTTTTTGTTACTTAGAATTAGACAAATATTTGCCCAACTGTTGTTTAAAAGCGTTTAACTTGCCTTGCGCTAAGAGTGTTTTAGCTGCTGATTCTTGAGATTTAATTTCAGCAAGTTTTAGCTTTTCGGCTAAATCAGTCTTGGTATGTATGGCAATGTTTCTATCAGTTACCGTTTTAGTTTGGGCAACATCAAAAGTAATTCCTTTTTGTTGAGTTACTTCTAACTGGGTTTGGTAATCAAGAAAGTTACCCTTGACTTTCTCAATTTCGGTAGCTGCTATGATGCCAGCACCAATTGCCTTAGCTTGCTTCCCAATGACGGTAAATTTCTCGCGGGTTGTGTCGAATGCCGCACCTGTTAACTTGAGCGCTCGCTGTGCCCCCTCGTAAATAGCCATACCTGAATTAAATTGTGCTTCCGTGGCTTGCGGCAAATTTTCAGGAGGGTTTAAAGGGTCACTGATGCGGTAATCAGTTTGTTGGAATTGTGGCAGGGATGCGGGAATTAAATCGGGTGTTAGTGTGTGTAAACCGGGAACATTTACAGCCACATTGCCCTTGACATCGGTAGCCAGTGAAGGCATTTGCACAACATTGCTAGTCTGTGGTGTCGTTGCTTTACCACCTTTAGCAATTTTCTCGGCTACTGTTTCGGCGGCGGCTTTGCTTGCGTTGTTCAATCTAGCCATCTTTTAAGAATCTCCTAGTATTAAGTAGCGATTGGTAGACGATTTCGAGTTTGCGGAACTGAGCATCTATGGCGTTAAATTCTTGCTCTAAAGATGCGTCTAAATCGTGCTGGTCAAGCACTTGCTTTAACTCGTGTTCATCGGTTTTTAAATCCTCAATTTGGCTTGATAATTCGTCCATAAAATCACTCGTCAATTTGATGAACTATGGTTAAATCTTTGTTTTTATCGGCAGGAAGCTGGCTTATCATTCAGGAGTAAAAATTCTCATCGGATTTAACGAAGGACTGAAGGGGATACTGGCAAGGCATCCCCTTTTTTTGTGGCTATCGGCGGCTAACGCCTCTATACAGTGGTGTTGGCTGCTGTGGTTGCTGTGGTTTTTCTGTCTGAAGAGGTTGCTTTGATGGTTGCTTCGCCGCTAACGATGGGAAAGCAGCAGAAAGTAGCGCGACAATCAGCGCGGATGAGAGTAGAATTTTCATTAATTCAATCCTTTTTTGGGTTGTAGATCAGAGGCAACTGCGAAAACTTTGTCAGGGCGATCGCAGTTGCTTAAAAATTGTCAACTAAGCCAGCTAAACGAGCTATCACGGGATCAATCTCTTCTGCCATCTCCTTGAATTGCTCATGGTGCTTCTTAACAGTGAGTCTCATTGGTTTATTCCAACTCGAAAACATCTTGAGCTTGTACGCCTAAATCTTGCATCTCAGAGTTGAATTGCTCTGCAAAGCCAGCTTTGATTTCCTTGCTCACCTTGGCAGCTAAAGACGCGCCTAACATACGCCAATTCTGCATTCCAGTGTTCAGGTTTTGTTTGGCTTGAGTAAAATTCTCAACGGTTTTAGCATCGCTTTGACGTGCCAGTTGATTGTTTTTATTGACAGTTGCTAGGGCAGAACAATTAGCCTGTTGTGTTGGCTTTGGGGAGAATTTTAAGAGGTTCTCAATGCTATTTTTATCAGCACTTCTAGCAGCCTTTACCAGTTCCAAAGCGTAGCCAGAATACTGTGTATTTTTCCCCTCACCACGCCGTAGAAGGTCTACGGGGATTTTGTAGTTTTCAATCAAGCCAGAGATAGAGCGCTGAAATGCAGACTTATCTAGTCCGGTCAGTTCCCGCGCTACAGATGATAGCACCCAGCTATCAAATAGGCTCTCGTGTTTCGATTCAGCTTCGATTTGCGGTTCGATTTGCGGTTCGATACTTGTTTCCTCTGTTACTTCTGTGGCTTGTACCTCAATCACAGAAAGTATTTGATTTGTCATAGTGCGATTTTTTGGTTAGTGCTTTAGTTGTTGCGGTTCGGTTCGATGTGATGTTTGTGTCATTCTGTGTCATCATAAACTTAATGACACGTTTAACGCAAGAAGTGTTAGACCATTTTTAAATCACAAAGCGTATCATGAGGTAGAGGAATGAACACAGACAACACCATGAGTGGAAGAGTGAATGTAGTGCTAACTGATGAGGTCTACGAACTTGTCAAAAACCTAGCAGGGACAGAACGACGCTCTCAGAGCCAGACAGCAGCAATTTTGATTGAGGAAGCTTTAGAAGCTCGCAAGCTGTTACAAAGACCCCCTTCGCCTGATCAAGGTAAGGGGGCTGCATGAGTGAATCGCCTGAAGCTTACCAAACCACCAACACAACTGAATCGCCCAACCCAGATACAGTGGGGGCCGTCAGTGACTTTGTAACTGCGCTGAATACCTTTGCCTGGAAATCCGACTACATAAAATTTTGCGAAGTACTAGGATTTACACCAGATAGCTATGCTGAAGAGAAATATCAGCAATTTCGGGAAATGATCAGCTATCTGGATTGTTTCGACTCCGAATCACTAGCCAAGATGATTGAGGCGGGACAATGACCAACACACCGCAAGACACACCAAGTCGGCTTGACCAAATAGAAGCGCTACTACTACAAACCAACGCCAGCTTGAACCGCGTAGCCCAGCAGCAGGAAACAAATACTCAGGCGATCGCTGATCTAACTGAGAATACCAACCGCGTGTTAGCTCGTAGTGCTGTTTTAGATGATGTACTTCTAGAGTTACACGAGAGCCATGAACGGCACGAGCGCAACTTTGAGCAACATCAGCGAAATGTTGAGGAAAACCAACGCAATATAAACGCCGCTTTAGACCGACTTGAAGCTATTCTGCTGCAAATTATTAGAAAACCTGAATAGGTGCGACCGCGCAGCTAGGGTGAACAGCATTGGCTCTCAAAACCCTTATCCTATAAGCACGTAACTGATTGTTAAGCAAAGAGTTTCTTACTTTTTACTTACTCGTTTTTCAATTGTGAACTTAGGCGATCGCACAACTTCACAATAAAAATTGGCAGGTTTTACACTGCCAATCATAAACCGGAAGATGGAGCGTGGTTACATATCCCACAGGTTTGTGTTTGGGTTTGGAGCAAAACTATTTTGTGGATTGAGGTGAGAATGCTTGATTTCAATAATATCCGTCAGCCATCTAAGTGAATTTTTGATATTTAAAGTTGCAGCATTACCACGATTTTTGATAGCCAATTCTACGTCTCTGATTACCAAAAAATCTTTCCTGCCTATGCGATTATCTAATATAGATTCAATCTGCACTAAAACTTTATCAGAGGATATATCAGTATTCTCCAAAATCATTACTATAGATTCTTTAGTAAAGCTACTACCTGAGATTTCTTCTAAAAAATGAGGATCATAGGAATTATAGAAAGTATTGTTGCTGTAGGCTTTGAGGGCTTTTATAGCATCCCCAACATACTCGTTTAACCTCCCAGCATGATTAGGATTCTTTTTACAGAATTGGGCAGCGGTAGCCGCAAGAGTATCGATTTCAGTCTGTACTTGGCTAATAGGAAATGTAGAAGGTTTCGTAATCATTATTAATACTAGAAATTTGCTACAGTTATCTTAGCCTAGCTAGGAAATAAACGCCAAATTTTTACAGTCTATTAGTCAATTAATTGAGAAGTAGCTAATGATAATATCTGATAAATTATTTTATTCAGTACCCATTTGTAGGGAAATTACACCATGATAGCCAACCGAAGCGATCGCAATTCACAAAATTTACAAAATAGACAACGTAGCGAAATTTCTAAGAAAATCGAAGATTTGTCATCCCGACTGCCAAGTACGATATTGCTCAAATATGCCAACACACAACACCTACTAGAATCATGGTTTGAACAAAGGAATTTCGCTATTTATTTTGGTAAGTTGCTAAAAGCGAAATTCGGTGGTGGTGGTGGTAATCCAGCTTTAGCAGCTTGGCAGGCGGGAGAGATTGACGAAATAGACTACAAGTGCTTAATCTATCTTGCTGACTTTTATAATTCTCTGTTTGGACTAATACAAAGCTCTTGGCAGTTTATTCAATTGGAGTTAAGCCACCTTTCTCAGCAAGTAGCTACAAATTATCCAGGATCTGAAACACAATATTTTCTGTGGTTGATTCAGGAAGAATTTGACAACCACTACAGAAAGTCTCTGAATGGATACTGTTTTAAGATTAAAGACTTTGAGCAAGAAGCTAAAATCCTTAGAAACACTTGCTGGAAACCAAAACTAGATTCTCAAGACATAGAAAAACTTAAATCTCTACCCTGCGAAAAGGGATTGCCAAAAAGCTTCTATCTTCATTTTGTGCTGGTTACAGCTACCAAATACTCTGCCATAGATTCCACTTTATCGGATAAACTTGGAGACCTAAATCGGCACATTGCTAGGCTTGGTGATCTGGTCTCTAAAGCTTGCAGGCAAGAGCGCAAGCCAGAGCCGCCAAAACGTTTGATTTCCCACAAGGTTGAAAAGGGAGAATTGTTTGTTGGTGCGAAAGGTGCAGGATGGAAACCGTTTGTAACGAAAACTTAACAACCTATTTCCAAGGTTGAGACCAATCCTTGTTTTTATAAAGGTGATCGCTATAAGCTTGATTCATCGGCAAAAAAAAGTGCCGATTACACACAGCCTCATTTTTTGAGCAGACTCACTAAGCAAATTTGCTAACAAGATAAGTCCCGCAAAGCAACGACTACTAATCGCTGCATGAAAACTGGGCAATCAGCCCAACAACTAATATTTCTTTTCTTATCTAAATCCTAATTTATTTTAGTGAATCTGTCATAAAAAAATATGAGGCTGTCCAAACTACCACGAAATGGACAGCCCAATGAAAATTTCAACATTAAAAAGTACTACAAGTAGTATACATCAAAACCTTGGAGGAATCCAGTACTCAAGCCAATCTTCAAGTGACAAACCCCACCCAACAAATCGCCACAATCCTTGCCCCATCTGCGGCGATATTTCGGGAAAATGCCGCACTAAAAATAATCAAGAGCAAGGTGTGCTTTGCGGAAATTCAGCAGGGTATAAAAAATGGGATAAAGAAGGCTTATATGTGTGCGTCAATGACAATGCCAAAGGCCACACAACCCATACATGGGTACTAGCTCAAGTACACGCTCGTAGGCAGCAGTACGCCTCTGAGAAAGAGCAAAGTCCACAAACAACTGCCGCTAAAGAGCAAAGTCCACAAAGAAGAACTGCCTCTGAGAAAAAGAAGCAGAGCAAACCTGAACTGCCAGTAGAGTTGCGCGATGCTTTATATAGGAAAATCCTGAGCCAGCCACAATTCAAGCTATCCCCAGGCGATCTCGCCAATCTCCAGAAGCGTGGGCTGACGGACAAGCAGATAGACACAGGGATGTATAGATCGGTTACCTCAAAGTTTCCCAGAGTGCTGGGGCAATTCCCTTTTACCCTGCCAGGGGTGATCAACGTACAGTCAAACGTGGCAACTCTCAACGCTTTTCCGCCTGGGATTCTATGCCCAATCTTCCAAGGAAATTTAATAGTTGGGCTAAAGGTCAGAAAAACGGACGTTCAAGAGGGGGGTCGATATTACTGGGCAACTTCTTGCACAGGCAAAAATCCTCATGGTCTAGGGGCACATATTAATGGAGAGCTGCCACTAGCATTCCTGCCTGGGACTGGGGATGAAATCTGGGTTACAGAGGGTTCAGAAATCAAACCTGTGATATTACACAATAAAAAAGGCGTAACTGTTGCTGGCGGTGGACGCAGCTGGCACTCTAGCCCAGAGCATTTTAAAAGATTTCAGCAGCATTTTGATGCAGCAAAGAAAATTGTGCTGTGTCCCGATGCTGGGGATATCATAAATCGGCAGGTAGCACCTAAATGGCTACAAGAGGCTGATTTTTTTGAAAAGCAGGGTTATATTGTTTCATTTGCGTGGTGGGGGCAGGTTACCAAAGAGGAAGCGGATATTGATGAGCTTGAAGACTATAGCCAAATTGAATTTATTTCGGCTATAAGTTTTGAGGAGCTAACCAAGGAACACACAAAGGAAGCCTATAAAGAGGAAAGCTACAGGGGTTGGAAAAACAAGGCAACTACTTTTAGCAGTAAGAATTGTAAAGCGTTTTACAGCATCAATACCCCAGAGTTTCAACTGCCTGAAGGGATACCAGCAGGCAGCAGCATACTCGCAATCAAAAGCGACATGGGGACAGGTAAAACTAACTGGCTTTTGTCCATTATCAAAAAATCAGACATTCCTTGTCATTTGCCAAATTACAGGAATAATTTAATTGCTCAAATTGTCGAGCGTGGCAAGGATGATTTCGATATAAATCTTTATCACATAAACGAAGATGAAGACATGGCAGAAGAAGCTTCAGCGAACCTCCTATACTGCGTAGATTCGTATGGGAAGATAGATGCTGCGCGTGAGAGCTTTAAAGATGTCAATATTATCCTCGACGAAAGCTGCTCAGTAATTTTGCATTTAATCCAAGGTGGAACCCTCAAAGAGCGCCAAGCCAAAATAATCAAGATTTTCAAAAAATCGTTAAGGCAGTGTAAAAACATTTTCTTGCTAGATGGTAATTTAGCCGACATCTATGTAGACCTAATTGCCGAAATCGCACCAAATAAGACCGTCTACAAAGTAGAAAATACTTACAAAATTGCACCTCACAACTTCATATTTGTGGATGGTGTATTAGAGGAAGAGTCAGAAATCAAGCGCAAAAGAGACAATACGCCATTAACCAAACTCATATTAGAACCAGGTGTACGTCCATTTGTTTTTTGCGATTCAAAAACTTTAACTAATGTTTTGGCTGAAATTCTCAAGGCTGAAGGTAAAAGTTTCTGCTTAATTAACGCAGATACCATAGAGGAGCCTTGGGCGCGAGAGTGTATGAAAAACCCGGACAAATATTTTGGTATCCACAAGCCAGAAGTCTTTTTACTCAGCCCAACAGGTAACTCTGGCATCAGCTGTACATCGAAAGGATGGTGGAATTGCAAGATATCAATATTTTATGGAGTCTTGCCTACCAATGGGCAACTACAATCTTTATTTAGGAATAGGGATGAAAGTATACCCCATTATATTTTCTGTCCTGAAAGGTCGATGATTAGAAAAGATTACCTTCCAAATGGGTACGTAGCATCAGCAATCGAGCGCAATTACAATGAAAGATTAGAACTAAATAGAGAGTTAGTTTTATTGCAAGCTGATAACCCTGAACTAGCAGCAAGCCTAATTGATGAGACTTGCAATGCTTGTAAAAAAGATGAAATATTTGGGTTTAGTAACTGGATTACTGCTATAGAGAATTTTGAGCGTGATAACCTCAGAAAATGCCTAAGTACTCGCTTAGAAGAGAAAGGGCATAATGTTGAAAGACAAACTATGGTAATTGATTCAGGGTTAAAAAATAAACAAAAAAAAGTCAAACAAGAGTTACAAATTCAAAAATCACAAGACTGGTTTAATGCTGAGGACTTACCGTCTGAAGAAGAGTTTGAGCGTTTAATCCGCAGGCAGGACTTAAATAAAAAACAACGCGATGCTGTACAAAAGCATAAAATTAAAAATCAACTACCAGGCATAGAAAATGACCCTACTTGGTCAGCAAACTTCATCTTTAAAACTTATATAGCAAACCCTAAAACGGTAGAACAGTATGATAGATATTTTTTACTTAAGCATTATGATGAACTTCTTAAAATTCACAATTTTTCAATTAATAGAGCAGTAACAGCAGAAGACGTTAACTTTGGTGTATTACTTGGACTTAAGAGACCTTGCATTGCTCTGATAAAAACCGAGCTAAATTCACTTGAAGAGTTTCAAGTGCAAGGTAAAGAGTTCCATAAAAAATCGCCAGAAATTACGGAATTAATTGAAAAAGTTAGGTCAAATAAAAAGCTTAAAGCAGCACTAGGCATTAACAAAATGCCAGAACCAAGAGAAGATGGTAAAGAAATCATAGAAATTACTAAAAAGATTTTGGGTTGGGTTGGGATTAAACTCAAAGCTACAGAGAAAAAACTAGCAGCAGACAACAAGAGACTTCAACACTATACCTTTGACTATGAACATTTCAACTCTCCGGATCGCCTAGCTATTCTCAAGTGCCTAGAAGCTAAATATGCAGACCCAGAGAGAGTAAAAGAAAGGGAAAAAATTACTTGGGTAAACGAAGATTATTTAGTTAATTGCTTGGCTGGGAAATTTAGGAATGCTCAATCTTACACAGATGTCACAAATGCGATCGCCGCATGGGAAAGCAAAAAACAATTTAATGCTGATGGTAGCTTTACTCAAGAACAAGATACAGAAAATCGCCGAATAGACCTAATAATTAGTTGGGCCTGGGATAAACTAAAATCTGAGGAATTGGCAAGAGTTCGCGCATTGCAGATGGTTGGCTTAAATGACGAGCAAATTTTTGAACTCTTAGATAAAAAAATCATCGAAGACAAACCAGAATACAAAGATGTGGATTTTTTGAATAAGCTTCCGGTGCGCTGGCAGTTACGGTTAGAGAAGGCGGTTGATTATGGTCAACAGACAGTTGATAGGGTTAAGGCTTATCTTCCTCAGCAACCTGCGCCACAAGAGCCAAAACCACAAGCTCAGGCAGTCTCTCTGGAGAAATTGGAACAACAGAAACTTGAGGCTATATTAAACAGCGCTCTTGTTTTGTACGGATTAAAAAGCTCAGTAGAGCTTACATTCATACCAGCCGAAAGCAAAGCCATCATTAAAGCAGAGAATCCCGATGAAATTCTTAACATCTGTGAAAGAATTCATCTCAATAAAAAACATTGCGAATTACTTAAAAGTCAAAAAATTGTACTAATTGATGTGAAAGATATCAGAACACGAGACGCTAACGATAAGTATCTGAGAAAAGGTTTAGTTAATTTCAATGAAAGCCCTCAGATTCAATCTGTTGCCTCATAAGTGACTGAAGATGCATTTAAGCCTCAATAATATTAAGGCTATTTATGCTGAAATTTGCAGCCAGCAATCAATAGCTAAACCAAGGCGATGAGTCCATAGATGATAATCGGTTAGTAGTGAAAGGCTAGAATGCAGAGCGATGTTAAGTCTCGGTTGCTTTTGGGGAATTATGTAATGTCCCCACTAATATTGAACCAACTAAGATGAGCCTTAAACAACTCAAAGAAGATTTTACTGCCAAAACCGGAATGCCAGCAAAAAAAGCTTATGTGCTGCTGGCAGCACCGTCCGTAGCTAAACACAATCTGCGCTCAATAGCTGACTGGAAACTAGTTTTAAGCTCTATTGAATTTAAATTAGTGAAAGTTGGAGACGAAATATTTAAGAATATACCTAGTGACGAAACTGATGATGATTGGATAAAACAACTAGATGATATTGATAATGAATTTCGTTCTCAACGCGAAAATTTGAAGCAAGACGATCCCGAAACTTACGAATTTGAGGAATTGACAAATTCGGAAACAGATGAGTTTGAAGATGATTTTTCTCGCTGCCAAAATACTAAGGAGATAAAAGCTTTATACCGTAAGCTTTCTAAAAGTCATCACCCTGATAATGGTGGAAATACTGAAGTATTTAAAAGCCTCAACAGATCTTATAATTTAGCTTTGGAACGTATGTCCTCTAAAGCTTAGTACTTGCATCTGCTAATAAAGTAAAAGTTACTCAGTAGAAAATCTAGGGAAATCTATGAATAGGAAGCCTGAACTTTACGAACAGGTAGCGGCAAAGTTAAAAACCCTAGAACTGATATGGCAACTGATTTAAATACCACCATTAATCCTGAACAAAATAAATCTCAAACATCACGACAACCACGTCAAACAACCACAGTATCGACACCAACCAATACTGAAAAGTCAAAAGTAACAGAATTTCAAAAGCAAGATGCACTTAGTGTATTATTTGGGCTTCTCCCTATTCCTTACAAAACCGAACGTTGGAAGTGGTGTTCAGAAAGTTTTTTAGATTGTCAAGATGGTACTGCTGATCATCGCCGCCCTGATTTTGAATTCTGGCTTGAAAACGACAAGAGGCGTGCTCTAGGTGAATGCAAACTTGGGGAACTTACAGGTAGCGTATTTAGAGATGTCATGTTAAAACGCTACGTCCAATTAGCTGAATCTCAAACTGGGCGGAAGTATGAATTATGGTTTATTTGCGACAGATGTTCTCCTGGAATGAAAGCGGTTCTAGAAGGAGTTTCTATACTTCATGGCGCTCCTATAAAAGCGTTGACCTACTCGGAGTTAGCCAATGAAGTTTTACAAGATTTAAAAAATTGGGTACTGTCTACTAAGCAAATTACTCCCAAGCACTACCGGACTATCCAATCCTGCATAAATGAACGCTGTAAAATTCTTTTTTAGATAAAGGATGATGTGAGGAGCGATCACCCCACACCACCGTCACACCGTCACACACCACGAGCAG
>NZ_JCACKA010000116.1:0-24815 GCF_059505145.1 Mojavia sp. | reverse complement strand
TAAGCCCAAAACCTTTAGCTGGCTTGGTTTACAGGCGATTGTCGCCCCTTGAACCCGTACTAAGATATAATGCACCAACTGCTGTTGTACTGTTTGCAGGGGGCGGCGGGATTGAAGCAGGAATGGTACAAACCGGTATTCGTCCGGTCGTCGCGGTGGAGTATGACCCTACCAAACCAGATTTGAGTCGGGCAATTGCGACCTCTCATCACCGAAATTTTCACGAGTATGGCTGTTCAGTCATCCAGCAAACAGTTCAAGATGTAGCCCTTAGCCGATTTAGTGGATTTCCAGTTAACCCCGACTACCTCCACGCCTCCCCGGTGTGTGCAAATTTCAGTCAAGCCCACACTGCCAAAGCCGGGATTGCTTCTGAAACGGAGGATGATAAAAGTGCAGCGCACTCAGTAGCTCAAGCCCTTCGACAGTTGCGACCAAAAGTATTCACTCTCGAAAATGTTCCGCGTTACCAAAGCAGTCAAAGTTTCGCTATCATCCTGGAGGCTTTGGAAGCTCTTGGCTATCGAGTCAGTTACAGCATCGTTAACATGGCTGACTTTGGACTGCCCCAGGCGCGGCGGCGATTAGTCCTGGTGGCTTGCCAGGAAAGAGCTATCTCACTACCACCAACATCTGTCCCTATTGGTTGGTATGAGGCGATCTCTCATCTCATTCCTACAATGCCCGATTCTCAATTACTTGTTAGACAACAGCAAGCGGTAAAACAATTTTTGGCAACGGGCGTACCCGCACCACTTTTGATTGAACGAGTTGGTGGACGAAATGGGTTGAAGTACAAGCCAGGGCATTTACCTGCAAATACCATCGTGCGCTCGCACTTTACCGATCACAAAGGATGCAACCGCAATAAATTTGCAGATATCTGGTTGCCTGATGGTATGGTCAAGTCTTTGTCTATTCAAGGTGCAGCCATTTTACAGGGTTTCTCGTCTTGGTATGAGTTCCCGCCAGATGCTGCTACGGCTGGGTCAATCATTGGGTATTCTGTACCACCCAGCTTCGCCATACAGTTATTTACTCACATTCAAAAGCAGTTAACTCTCTTAGGTAAGACAAAGATTAATCATTGAACATGAGACTAAGGGATTAAAAGCTGCTTGGTGTCCTCTTTTCCTTGTTATAAGTTCTAGATATAAGTCGGACTTTATGATACTTCCATAATCATCATTCAAAAAATTACTTCTTAAGATATTGACAAAATGCTTATTCTTGTAAAATAAACATACATTTAAAAGGTTGATATCAAGTTGTTATCTATCTAAAGGCTTAATCTTTACCTTTATTAGATGAGATTTCAAGGGGTGGTTGCTAAATTTGTCACAACTAGGCAGGGGAAATCATGAACTCGGTCAGCGAAACCAGTGTTACAAACCCTTCATCCTACACGGTGTTGATTGTTGAAAGCGTCTTAGCAGATCGGGAACTTTACAGTCGTTGTTTACAGGCAGATTCCAGTTGCCGCTATACCCTACTTCAAGCACAATCTGTAACCAGTGCTGTATTAATGTGCCAACACAACCAGGTTGACGGAATTTTGGTAGATTATTTACTGCCGGATGCAATGGGGCTGGAATTTGTACAAGAGTTGCAAACTCGATTTGATGGCACTCACCCACCTGTGGTGATGGTGGCAAATGATAGCGATCCGTTGATAGCTGTGCGTGCTATTAAGCTGGGGGTAGAAGATTATCTGCTAAAGCAAACCCTCACCCCAGAGCAACTTCAGCTATCGATGCGAAGTGCGATTAAAAATACCCGGTTACGGCTTCAGTTACAGCACCAAGAGGAGAGATTTCGGATCTCCATTGAAAATATGCTGGACTGTTTTAGCATCTGCTGTGCCATTCGAGACAATAGCGGACAGATTCTAGACTTCCAAATTGAATACTTAAATGTAGCTGCCTTGAACAGCAATCATCTGACTGCTGCTGACATTGGTAAAGGGCTATGTGAAATATATCCTGCCTATAGAAAAACTGGCTTGTTTGCTCAATACTGTCGGGTTGTAGAGACGGGAGAACCACTGATTAAAGAAGAAGTAGTTTATTCAGATGTGTTTGGGACTCAATCTCTCACCCGTGCTTATGATATTCACGCTCGCAAGCTGCATGATGGATTGGTAATTTCTTGGCGGGATATAACTGAGCGCAAACGCTTAGAGTTAGAGTTACACCAGAGAGTCGCCGACCTGCAACAACAACAGCATCGCCTACAACGCCTGATTGATACTGCTCCAATTGGTATTGGCATTGCTGCGGCTAGCGGTGAGGTAAGAGTCATGAATGATGAGATGCTGCGTCTACATAGCTATACAAGAGAGGAATTTGAGCAACACGGAATGAACTGGCGGGACTTCGCCCCTCAGGAGTTGTCTGCACAAACCGAGCAGGCAATGGAACTACTGCGACAAAATGGCTTTCTGCCACCCACCCAAAAGGAACTGCTGCGGCGCGATGGTTCTCGGCAACCAGTTTGGATTAGTGCAATGCAATGGCTAGATGGTACAGATGAGCATGTGGCATTTGCGGTCGATCTTAGCCCACAAAAACAGGCTGAGGATGCAGTTGTCCAACTCAATCACGAATTAAACGCTCGCGTCAATGAACTGCAAACCCTAATTGATATTATTCCAGTTGGGATAGCACTCGCTCCCGACTCTAACTGTACTCAAATGCAGTGTAATGCTTACTTGCGGCAATTGCTTGGCGTTAGCTCTAGTCACAGTACCTCTAAAAGTGCCTCGGTCTTAAACCAACATGCTTACCCCGCCTTGCAAAATGGGCAGGTAGTCTGGGCGGACGACTTACTGATGCAAGTTGCATCTCAACTAGGCACAGATGTACAAGATGCCGAATTTGAAGTTTTATTACCCGATGGGACAATGCGCCATCTTCTGGCTTATACCGCTCCCTTACTTAATCACCAAAGTAACATCCGAGGCGCACTCGGAGCCTTTTTGGACATCTCAGAGCGTAAACGTATTGAAGCCGAACTCCGCAAGCGTGAAGAAATCTTGAATTTATTTGTCAAACACGCACCTGCGGGAGTGGCGATGTTTGACCGACAAATGCACTATATTTTAGCAAGCGATCGCTGGCTGAGGAGTTACGAGCTTGAGGGGCAAGACATTATAGGTCGTTCCCATTATGAGATATTTCCCAAAATACCTGAACGCTGGAAACAAATCCATCAGCGTTGTTTGGCAGGAGCTGTTGAAAGTTGTGCCGAAGAAATATTTTCCCGTGCCGATGGCTCGATTGACTGGGTGCGTTGGGAAATTCATCCGTGGCACACCAACAGCAATGAAATTGGCGGCATCATTATTTTCTCAGAAGTAATCAATGAACGTAAACAGGTAGAAGCCCGATTACGCAAAACCGAAACACGTTTCCAGGCTCTCGCACAGGCAGTGCCAAGCCTTTTGTTTGAGACAGATGCAGTTGGGAAAATCACTTGGATTAGCAAGCAATGGTGTCAGTTTACCGGACAGATTCCAGAACAAGTCAAAGGTCAAGATTGGTCACAAGCGATACACCTTGAAGATTTGTCGATTAATCGAGAACGGTGGCATCAATCACTACAAAGTGGCTTACCCTTTGAACTTAAGCAGCGGCTACGGCGTTTTGATGGTAAATACATGTGGTTCATTGTCAGAGCCGTGCCGATGTGTGACGAACAAGGCAATATTAAATCTTGGGTTGGTTCGGCGACTGATATCAACGAGATGGTTAGTGCTAAGACTGCTCTTGAGGAACGCGAGGCAACTATCTGTCAGCAGTTTGCTGAACTAGAAAGTATTTATGCCACGGCTCCAGTCGGCTTGTGTTTTTTAGACACCAACTTGCGTCATGTCCGCATTAATGAGCGTTTAGCCGAAATCAACGGGATTTCGGTACTTGACCATTTAGGACGCACTGACCGTGAAGTCATCCCCGAACTCGCTGAGATCCTTGAACCATTGAAGCAGCAAGTCATTCAAACTGGAGAATCTATTCTCAATGTTGAGATTCACGGCAGTACCAAAGCACAGCCTGGAATAGAACGAGATTGGGTTGCCAGCTATTACCCACTCAAAGATAAAACAGGTAAAATCTTGGGCATCAATGTGATGGTACAGGATATCACTGAACGTAAACGCAATGAACAGCGATTACAAGAATCACAAGAGCAGTTGCAGTTAGGGGTGCAAGTAGCAGGACTCGCCCTTGCTAAAGTCGATTATGCCAATAACACTGTACAGCTTTCCAAAGAAGCGGCTGCTTTATACGGACTTTCCACCGAGCAATTAATCGTAACGCGCGAGCGCATCCATGCCACATTTCATCCGGAAGAACGCCTCAAGTGCGCTGAGTTAATTGAAAAGATACTCAACCCAAAAGGAACGGGATGGTTTGCCCATGAACATCGCGTAGTTTGGGAAAATGGCGCAGTGCGCTGGCTGAACGTGCGTAAGCAAGTGTTTTTTGAGTGTTCCGGCTGCACGCTACGCCCAAGCTATGCAATTTTGGCTGCACTCGATGTCACAGAACGTAAGCAAGCTGAGGCTGAACGCGAACAACTTCTAGCCCAAGCCCAAGCTGCCCGCGCTGAAGCTGAAGCTGCAAATCGCTCTAAAGACGAGTTTGTTGCTATGGTAGCCCATGAGTTGCGTTCGCCTCTCAATGCAATTCTAGGTTGGGCACAACTGCTGCAAAGGAAATCCTTGGATGCTCCCACTACAAACAAGGCACTAGAGACAATCTGCCGCAATACTCAGGTGCAGATGCAACTAATCGAAGATTTGCTCGATCTTTCCCGCATGGTACGCGGTACGTTACAGTTAAATCTCGCGCCAGTCAATTTAGCAAATGTTGTAGACACAGCGGTCGAAAGCGTCCGTCCAACTAGCGAGGCAAAATTACTTCAGTTAACCACACAAATACAAGGTATTGCACCTATTCAGATTTGGGGAGATTTTACTCGCCTGCAACAAGTTGTTCTAAATCTACTGACAAACTCTATTAAATTTACCCCAGCAAACGGACAGGTTAAAGTCCTGTTAGAGCGGCATAATTCTCAGACTCTGATTCAGGTCAGCGATACTGGAAAAGGTATTAGACCTGAATTTTTGCCTCACATATTTGAGCGATTCCGGCAGGATACGCATAATACTACTGTCAAACAAGGCTTAGGATTAGGATTAGCGATCGTCAAATACATTGTCGAGCAACATGGCGGCACAGTTACAGCCCAAAGCCAAGGTGAAGACTTTGGGTCAACCTTTACAGTTATCCTACCACTGCTACGACAGGATGAAACAGACCTAGAGGCTAGAGACTAGTGAATGGAATGGCTTTTATCTTGAAGAGCTTATCCCGAACTCAGGTCAAGTTATCAAATCATTCGGTTACTGCTACGGAATTGAGTGTTATTTCAAGTTAATATATCCCATTTGTATTATATGTGTTACAATTGGCTATATACATAAATACCAGAGGCGAAAAATGAAAATGCAGGACGCATAAACGGCGGCTTTGAGTTAAGTCGCCAAATCGAAAAACAATTTATTAAATTTTATCAAGAACACGGGCATTATCATTTACCAGAATATTCTTTAATCTCGCAAGATAAGGATTTACTCTACACAATTGCTGGGATGATACCATTTAAGCCCATGTTTGAAGGGCGTCAACAACCTACACATAAACGAGTTGTAACATCTCAAAGATGTATTCGTACCAATGACATTGACTCAGTAGGTAAATCTAAAAGACACCTAACTGGATTTACAATGTTAGGGCATTTTAGTTTTGGAGATTACTTCAAACAGGAAAGTATTCGTTTAGGTTATAAATTAGTAACTGAAATTTATGGTATTGATTCCAATAATTTGATTATTACAGTTCACCCAGACGATCGAGAAACTCATGAATTATGGTCTAGATATTTGCCAAAAGAGCGTATTGTTTTAACCTATGAAAACATTTGGAGTTCAGGTCAGCCTGGAATCTTAGGACAGTGTACAGAGTTCTTTTACGATTTTGAACCGCACAAAAAACTAGATAGTATTGACCTAGATTCAGACCGATTTTTGGAGTTTTACAATATTGTTTTTGTTGATTCCCAAGTTGATATTGATGGCAATATAGCTCCCAATCCTATTAAATGTATTGATTCTGGTTTAGGATTAGAACGCTTAACTTATGTATTAAGCAACAAAGCAAGCATTTACGAGATAGATTGCTTGTGCCAAAGTTTTGAGCATCCTATTTTAAAAGACCACTATCGAACCTGTAGCTGAATTATGAGTCAAGGTGTAATGCCTAGTAATTCCAAGCATGGCTATATTCTCCGCAAGTTAATGAGGAGAATGTTTCATTTTGGATACAAACCAAAAGATAATCTAACTTTCATAGAAGAATATGAAAAGTACCAAAAAGTATTATCACTTGGGAAGCAGAAGTTAAGCGAAATTACTAGCCCAACCGAAAGTGACTTATTAAATCTCTACCAAACTTTTGGTATACCTATTGAAATTAGCCAAGAGATTATCAATAACAGATAATCAAAAGTTTATGTAACAATCGTCTTACTCTTGTTAGTAGCAACATAAAAGGAATGAAGTTTTAGTAGAGGTTAATAAATCCATTCCTCTTCATTGCTATGGGCATGAGTAGTGATGGTAGTGGGCCAGTCAGGAAAGTTTTTTGATTTTTTGAGAATGTTAAACTAAATCAGAATTTTTGAAATTTCAACTTCGCTCCACCAAATAACGTCTAAACTTAACTCCCTGGCGGTCTACTATTTCAGTGTCGTAAATGTGAAAGCCAAACTTTTGAAATAAACCTAAGCTAAATTCACTCGCTTCGGCATATAAACGCCTAATTTCGTGCCTGTGAGCATATTCTAAAATTTTCTGCATTAATGTAGAACCAATGCCTTGACGAATGCAATTGCTCCTGACATAAGCTGAGGTGACATGACCATCTTCTGTAATCCCTGCAAAACCTAAAATTCCCATTTCATCAGTGGCAATGAATGTGGTGGCTTTTAAAATGAATTGTCCAAAAGTATCCCTATCCGATGCAAAAGATGCCCACATTTGGGTTTGCTCTGGGGAGTAGTGTCCGGGTGCAATCGCCAACACAGTTGTTTGATAAAGTTCTGCTAGTGCAGAAATATCTGATTGTTCAGCAATCCGAATATTCATATTCATCACATGGAATTAAAAAGACTTCTATAGATTTCTATAAATTATTAGTTAGCAATAGTCTCCAGTTGAGTGAAGATTATTTCCAAGTGTGCCTGATATAGTAAGTATGACGTTAAACGCAGCCGCTCAAACTATGAAAATTGGGATTATCGGCAGTGGAAATATGGGTCGCTCTCTGGGTCTGCTGTGGGCAGAGCAAGGACACGAGGTTTTCTTTGGTACTCGGACACAAGAAAAAGGGCAGTCAGTAGCAGCATTTGTTGCAAATGGGACGCAGGGAGGAACCAACGATGAAGCAGCAATTTTTGGTGATGTCTTGCTTTATACGGTACGAGGTGTAAATCCTGCCGAAGTACTTTCTTCAATTGAAATGATGTCTGGCAAAATTCTGATTGACTGCAACAACTTTGAGATTCCACAAGGGTTTGCATTTTCTCCAATAGTCCAATCACTTGCTGAAAAATTAGCCTTAGAGGTTCCAAATGCAAGGGTTGTAAAAGCCTTTAATACAATGGCTCAGGAAGTGTTTGAACTTGCACCCAGCCCACTCAAAGATTATCAAGTCTCAGTTTTTGTCTGTGCTGATGATATTCAAGCCCGTAAAACTGTAATGCAATTGGCACAGGATATTGGGTTTGCTGCTGTTGACTGTGGAGAATTACGTCATGCTCGATTGGTTGAGGGTTTAGGAAACTTTATTCGATTCATGATTATCGGTCAGTTACAAAATCCCTATGCCACAATTTCTGTCAATATCTTGCCTGCTGCATCAGAGCAACGATTAGGTGGACGGCAACCATCTAACCTTTCATAATTGAAGGCTATGCACACAGTATAACTATTTGCAGACCGTGGCTTTCTCTATAATTTGCAGCTGCTTGATTGTAGATTCGCGCAAATAAAATTTTGAGAACCGAATATTGATGAGTTAAACTCCTTAAATCAGTATGCCTAAAACTAAGAAATCAGAAAACGTTCCTAAAAAAGCGGTTAACCCTTCTCCAAATGCACTATATGTGCTAAAGGTGTTTTTAATTGATGGCCCAATTACGGAGGAATTTGCAGCAGAAAATCCAGTAGTATCTCGAACCATTGAAATTAAAGGCAGCAATACTTTAGAGGATTTGCATAAAATCATCTTCAAAGCATTCGATAGAGAAGATGAACATATGTACGAATTTCAGGTTGGTGGCAGGGGGCCGCAAGATCCAAATGCCAGACGTTACTGCTTAAAAGCGGCATTTTCCAGTTCTGACTTGACACCAGCACCTACAGGAGATGTTGCTAGTACTACAATTGCGTCGTTGGGTTTATCGATTGATGATGCTTTTGGTTACTGGTTTGATTTTGGTGATGATTGGTGGCACCAGATTGATGTCCAAAGCATTGCAGACGCAGTTCCATCAGGCAAATATCCTAAAATACGAGAGCGAGTCGGGGCTAGTCCACCTCAGTACGCTGATTTTGAATAACAGAAAATGCGCTATTTGAAAAATAAAATTGTGAATTAATGTCAGGCACTAATTATATAAATATAATCGCAGCAATCACTGACAGCACACCATAATCAATTGCTCAAATATCCAAATATTAGTTAAGAAACTTTTCGTCATTACCTAGCTAACTCTGGGCTGTTTAATTAGTCAGTATGTCATTTGAAACAAAGACCAACAAACAATTGAATTGTCAGTATCCCAAACAGATGATTACCCTGTTAGGTTACAATTTTACCCTTCACTTCAAAGGTTTTTGCCCTCTATAGATACCTTTGCAGTTAATAGTTTTCATGATTTCTGAGTTCTCGGTTAATTGCTGGTTGATTTTTTAGCATGGGTTTCGGAGTAATGTCTTTGTCATGAACGCTCTCGGCTTGATAGTGGAGATGAAAAAGACCACACAGCAAATGTTTGGCTAATTGGTGGTTGTGGCTCCCGATTGGGTGCAGTGGAGAGGGAGAGTTGCAGAGTGAAAAGGCCCATCAATCTTACTTGTTTTAAAAGTTGTAATAGCCATCACAGCATTTGTAAAGCTTAGTACGCAAAGGACGAATGTTGCTGTTGAATTAGAGATCGCCAAGTAGTGGGTTTACGTCCTGTAATTAGTTCAAAATTATTAAAGGTGGTATCAGCTTGAGGAATGGCATTAGCAATATTCAGTTTCAATTGCTGGTAGACGCATTGAATGTAAGCAGGATCGCCGCCTGCCTTTAAAATAGTTTCTAAAAATTCTTCTGGTGAACGGTTATCGACTTGAAAAGACCGGCCAATGATTTCTGTGAGTAGAGCCGCAATCTCTGGTATTGTTGCGGCATCATAGCCAAGAGGATATATCTGTCCTTGATGCTGTTGAGGATGAAGTAAAGTTTCTGCTGCAATTACAGCCACGTCATCACAACTAACCCAACTCCATCGCGCATTGGCAATGTAATTAGTTAAAACACTCCTGTTAAGCCAGCCAAAGCTCAGAATATTTTCCATAAAAGCCTCTGGGCGCAAGTGTGCAAAGCTAAATCCCAATGCTTCAATGTATTTTTCAATCAACTGATGCCAACCCCAATGAGCAACTTCATTGGTCGGTGCGCCTGATGCTCCAATGTGAACAATGTGTTCAACGCCCATGTGCTTGGCAGTGTCAAGAAAAGCTTTGCTTTGCTTGAGCATATCGACAGTGTAGCCTGTCAGGAGTAAAGCGCGATCAATTCCTGTTAGGGCAGGTGCAAGGGTTGCTTGAAAATCGAGATCCAGGTGTCGCACTTCAATGCCACTAGTTTGAAGCCCAATGGCTTTTTGTGGAGAACGAACTCCTGCCACCACCTTGACATCACCTGATTGAGCCAGGATTTGTGCGGTTTTTGCGCCGACTTTACCCGTTGCACCAAGAACAAGAATAGTAGGTTTAGTCATGGTTTTGTTTAACTGTTGAGCCTAATGAGTTAAGTTTTTGCAAAAAATCTATGAAATGATTAACTTTAATTGCCAGCTTGCATATATTTAACAATTGCCGCATTTTTCTCCCACAGTGCGACAAGATTCCCATCCATATCGCGGAATGTGGTGACTTTAGTGCCTAAGTGGTCGAGAACTCGTCCTTCCCAAATCAACTCAACTCCTTTGTGTTTCAGTTCTTGATTTGCTTGAGCAATATCATCTACAAAGAAAACAATGTTACGTAGCCCTGTAATTTGCAGATGTAGGGGTGGATTTTGGCGTTCGGGTTCTAAATTGATTGGTTGAGGAAATTGGATTAAATCTATATAGACTCCATTTTTTTCTAGTAAAGCTAATTCAATCTGTTCAATAGCCGGAGTCCGATATTTGACAGTAAATCCCATTTTTTCGGTGTACCAAGCAATAGCAGTATTGATGTTAGTCACAGACAGAGCGATGTTTGCTAGCTGTAAACTATTGAGTCCTTGTGAGCTAGACATAGAAGTAGTTTCCTGATGATTAGATGACACAGTTGTAATTGGATTAGCACTCGCTTTGCCCTGGGTAGAAAGTTCATGACTTTCTTTGATGGGATTGGGTGTACTTGCCTTTAACGGCATAGCGTTTTGTATCAGTATTGAACTCGCAAGAAATGATCCGGCTATAGAGCGAGATATGCTGAATTTCTTCATTTTCGAGTTACCTGAACTGCTTGTTAAATTAACTATAATTTGTGAATAAATAGAGAGCAAGTAGTTTATTTTCACAATATCTATGAAGTTTATTCACAAATAAGCTACAATCGCCAGCATGGATAAACTTAATAGCCTCGTCATCTTTGTGCGTGCCGCACAGTACCTCAGTTTTTCCCAAGCCGCTAGACAGCTTGGGATGTCCCCGTCCACAATCAGTAAAGCGGTTCTGCGCCTTGAAGAAGACATGGGGATTCGGCTAATGAATCGCACTACCCGCAGCATTACGCTGACGCAGGATGGTGAAAATTTTTATTATCGTTGTTGTCAAATTTTGGCGGAACTTGAAGAAGCAGAACTAGAACTGAAGCGTTCTCAAACCACACCGACAGGTGTATTGCGGATAGATATTAGTACTGAACTGGCACGATTGCACATTATTCCAGCATTGCCAAGATTTTTAGCACAATATCCTGATTTAAAAGTCGATGTGTCACTGACGAACCGGATAGTAGATCTCATTGAAGAAGGTGTAGATGCTGTTGTGCGAATTGGCATCGGACGTGACAATCGTTTAATTATGCATCGATTAGCGATCGCAAAATTTATTGTTTGTGCAACTCCTAACTATCTCCAAAAATATGGAACGCCCAAAACAATCAACGATTTAACCCATCATAATTGCATTACTTTCATTTCAGCTTGGACTGGCAAAAGTTATGATTGGCGATTTCAACAAGATGGCAAAGAAGTCTTACTGCCTGTGCAAGGAAACATCCGCTTGGATAACGGTGAGGCAATTTTAGAGACAGCCTTGGCCTCCGTTGGGATTGTGCAATTATATAATTACGTTGCAGCCAGGGCGATCTCATCTGGAAAGCTCCAGCCGATTTTGCCAGAGTATGCACCTCCTGGCTACCCCATTTCAATTGTTTATCCACAAAAACGTTATCTATCTGCTAAAGTCAATGTCTTTGTGGAATTTCTTCACGGGCTGATGGCACAGTTAAAACAGATGCAGATTGTCGAGTAAACTAATGAAGACAGCTATCTTTAACTACAACTGTATCACTAGTTGTTGATTGACGTAAGGTTGCGGATTTTCCTTATTCTGTCAGTTACTTGTTTTCCTGAGTTTTTTAGCTTCTAGAGTGGCACAATACATCTCATACTAGGGTAATCTCCTGATCAAGAAGTTAAATACTGGCCAATAGATGGTTGTTGACGGCGCAGCGCAGTCATTGCTTGCTGCTGTACAACTTTTAAACTTCTCTCAAATTAGACGGATTCAAAATTATAAATCAAATAACCTGACAAAAATCTCATCTTGGGACTGAATTTTTATGTAGCGATCGCTTTTGTTTTAAAAGTAAAACTTTTACCCAAGAACCAGCTGCGATTCAAATACTGAAGAAATTGCCACAATCCCAGATTTATCTATTGGTGTATCATCAATGAGGTGTCTTGTATCTCGATCGCTCTTTTCACTTGGAAAACAGCATAAATTTTCTATGCCTCGACGAACTGCTACATCTTCATCCGTGTCTACTGTTGCAAACGGGCTGGCTCTTTCCGAATTGCATCTGCGCTTGGAATATTTAGAAAAACAACACCAATCCATCCTCAAGCAGATTAAGAGAAAGCGGACTGAACTTCATAACTTTGTCGAAAGAACACGTTCTTTAGCTACAGAAGTTGTGCATCGGGCTAATCCTAGCTTCCAAAAAATAGCCCAACTCGACCAGGAAATTCATACTTTATTTGAAACCATTTTTAGTACCAGAAAATTTGGTAAACAAACTCTCAAAAAGATACAAGCAGTTTATCATCAACTACAGTTGGCCGGAATTATCAGCATCAAACCCGACACAAACCAATTAGGGGCAGAGCCAAACGAAGAGTTTGCCCCTATGGAAGAAGAGTTCTCCGCTCAAACTACCGAAAATCCTCATCAACATCAACAGTGGCAAGCACAAGAAACTACCTCATTTGGGGCTGGGGCTAGAACCGAAACACAACAAAAAATTCGCTCCACATTTTTGCGGTTAGCTGAAATCTTTCACCCTGATAAAGTCAAGGACAGCGACAAACAGAAATATTATACCGAAATTATGCAGGAGATAAATATTGCCTACCAAGAAGGAGATTTGGCAAGGTTGCTAGAAATTGAATCTCGTCAACAAGTTGGGGAAGCTGTCGATCTCAATAATGAAGATGATTTAACTCGCAAATGTCGCCATATAGAACAGCAAAATCAAATCCTTTTGGCTCAATATGAAAATTTAAAACAGGAACTCCGTAAAGCAAAAAATACTCCAGAAGGAGCAATGGTTGCTAGTTCCCGCAAAGCAGCAAAACAAGGTATTGATGCTGTAGCCGGAATGGTTGAAGCAATCGAATCTCAAATTCAAGCTGTTTCTCAAATTCGGGATTTTGTCAAAGATTTTCAACAGCAGAAACTGACTATTCAAGAATTTCTTGCTGGCCCAGTTTCTCTGCATCCCTCTGAGGAAGAACTACTGCAAGATATTTTAGAACAGATGTTATTAGAATTAATCTAAACAGAACTTGTTGATTAACAAACCCTTGTACAAATTGGCTTTATTAATTGCGAATTGCTCCCCTTGTACTGAGTTTAGCCTGAGCGCAGTCGTTCGCGCACTTCGTCTTTGAAGGAGAAGGGCGTAGCCGAAGTATTGCGAATTGCCATCTTCGCAGCGTTAGCGACGTACTCCTTCAGAGAAGCAAGCTACGCGTAGCGTCTCCGGGAGATCCAAGCGCTTGTTCGTATTGAAGTCATTAGGGCAAATAAGAGTGCGGCATTGTACAGTTCAATTGCTTGAATGTAAGTTTCAATTGATTCACGCTGCTCCATAAAATTAATTTCTAACTTGATGTTAAGTCGTTTGCTGCGATCATTAGCTCAAAAGCGCCAATCTTTACCTCTTGGCTATTATATAGTACAATTGTTCTGTATATGTTGAACTCGCTCAAAACAAAACACGCTCAAAATGCTTCTAGACAAATAGTCAGAAGCATTTTGATTAGGTATATAGTTACAGTATTAAGAGCGATCGCATAATTGTGCTGCGCTCCCTTGCAATCGCTTAGCTATTGGAGTTACTTAGAATCCCAAGTATAAAGCCCTTTTTCATTTGGCACTCTTGAGAATCGTCCTGTGCGATAACCCCGTGATAATTCATTTAACACCTTGGGTCTTACTTGTGCGACATCCTCAACATCAAGTTCTCCATATAGCCCTTGTATGACTTCGGCAACATTAAAAACTTTTTTGGGATTTTGTTGCAACAACAAAGTAATTGCATCAATCAAAAATTGCCCTTCAAATTCCCTCTTCATCGGGTGATGGTTGGTTTTTGCTCGTGGGTCAAAAGAGGCAGGGGAGCAGGGAGCAGGGGGCAAGGGGGAAAACACCAGACGGAGCAAGGAAGTCGCCCAAGTTCGAGCGCCCTAGAAGGGCAGGGCTTGATACCCATGTTCCGCTCCGCTTCACGGCTTCGGGACTTTCTCTTGCTCCCCCTGCTCCCTGCCCCCTGCCCCTCTGCCTCTTCGGTCAGGTTTGTTGTTTTTGGTCTTACTCTGCTTAGGAGAACTTTGAGCACGATTCGAGTTGAGCAGTTTTAAGTCTAGAGTAAAACAGCCAGGCTTGCCAGGAATAAGGAACCATTTACCGCTTTCTCTGCCATAAGTCAAAGTAGATTGAACTCTGCTTTTTACAACTTTGAAAACATCTGGTTCTAATTCTCCATACAGCGAGCGCACAATAAAATCGATGTGACAGACAGTACCTGCGTGTTTTTGCAATACCTTTTGGATCGCTTCAGGGCGGTTCAGAGATTGATATTCCGCAAGCATTGGAATATCTGCCGATTTGTTCGATATCTCTGGAGTTGCTGAAGATGTCTCTAGAATCGTAGATGTTGACGCTAGTAACTCGTCTTCTTCCCCTATCTCTACATCTGTTTGTTCAACAACAGAATTACTCGGCTCAACTAAGCTAGTCGAAGATTCAGTGATGTTATCGCTGTTTGATGACAACAAATCTTCATCAAGAGCAGCAGAAACTACCTCATCCACTACTGACGGCATCTCGATATTTGGAATTGATTGAGATAACTCCTCTACCTCTAAACCATTTGTTTGTGTAAGTTCAGAATCAGTAGGTTCTACCAAGTTGACTGAAGTTTCATTGATGCTCGCGCTATTGCCTAACAAGCGATTTTCCTCAATAGGAGCAGGCAATACCTCACGAGTCACTTCAAGAGTTGGGAGGTTGCCGTTAGCGCTTGAATTCGTTGACCAGTTAGATATTAATGCTTCTACGTGGTTAAGATTATCTAATGCTTGTGTGTATAATTTCTCGTACTTTTCTACAAGCGGAGCATAATAATTTTGTAATTCTAATAGTGGATTGAGGAGGTTTTCTGGCGGTGGCTGTAATTGTGATTCACTTTCCATAAACTTTTAAATTCCTTTCACGCTTTTGTTGTATATCTGTTGTAAAGAGTTGTCATGTTCAATAACTCCAGTATCCTATACAACAGACATACCAGTTTAAGTTGTGCTTTCAGCTACAACCCAAACTTTGATAGCTATTAACTGTTTGGACTTATCTCAAGTGCAGCGCTGGTTATTACATTAACCTACAAGTTCAGCTTGCAAAATCAACATCGCTCTTATAAGTCATAGGACGAGGCAATGCTTTTTTCTTGCGCGACACTTTTGACTTTTTCGGTGGTTGTGGCGCACGGCATTTTTCACAGTACAAAGGACGCGGCCCAAAAGTCTCGCGTTGTGCTGATTGTTCGCACTGCTTGCAGATAAAGTTGAAGACGCGAGTGTGAATCTCTCGCTTGTGCGCTCTTACTGTGTACTCTTTGACGTCAATTACCTTACTTGGCATTGTCTATCGGTTTAGGGGGTTTTGTTGAGTTGAAATTGATTAACCCAATTGCATCTTAGCCTTGATTATAAAAGTTTCAAGTACCTATTTAGAACTAATTCATTCTTCTAGGAGTAACAAATTGTATAAGCGGCTACGCCAAAACAATATAGAAGTATGTCCAAATCTTCTTTGTAGCTAGATACCTTTTGTACACACTTCATACTGGCTTGAAGTTACAAACAGTTCATTAATAAGTAAAAGTACACACTCGCTACACAAAGATACTTTTACGCTTCGCCAAAACTCTTTGAAAACTAGAAAAACTCAGGAGCTATTCCCGTGGAATTACAATCTTTACTTACACTGATGATTGAAGTCGTCTTCTGGGCATTTATTACACTCATGATTTCCGATTTCATCAACGGACTTTGGGTTGTACCTTTGCCACCTGTTGCATCTAAACAACCAAATGTAATTTCAAAATCCACAGCATTAGCACGTGAAATCAATACGGTTCGGATAAGCTCTTAAGGCTCTTGAGGCTGGGGGGGAAAAATTACTGTTCAATGGCTGTTCTCTCCCCCTGCTTCCCCTGCGCTTTCCTCTCCCCCTGCTCACCTCAACAGATAACTTCAGTAGACCGAACAGTATTGGGAGTGAAATTGGATAATTTATTTTGGAGTTCCCTTAACTGATATTACCCGCCGCCCAGTGGCCGAGTTGTTCTGGGGTGCAACATCCGGCAATCGCAACAGCCACACCTAAACCCAACAATGCCCCAAATTTAAATCCATGTCCAGAAAAGCCAGACATCAGCCATGATTTTCCTGTTGATTCAATAATAAAATGTTCTTGAGGTGTTACTGTATAAAAACAGGTACGGGCATTTTGCAACTGGTAATGGTCGAAGTTTAATGATGCGTATCAAGATTACGCGCTCGCCTGCTCAAAAATTGTGATTTTAACCCAGATTTTTAGCAATATTGCAATATTTCAGTATTATTGGTTTTTGACAAATAGTATCCGACTTCAACCTCTTGCGAATGCTGCAATGGTAGAAAGTATTAGGAGTTGAGCTTTGATGACAAGACAAGCGCAGGCACGTGACTATCTCACACAAGCATCAATTACTACAGTTAGCTATGGCAAGCAAGCTGTAGTAATTGGTGGTAGTATTACTGGCTTGCTTGCTGCACGGGTGTTACTTAATCACTTTGAGATGGTAACCCTTGTGGAGCGAGATCGCTTTCCTCAAGAGCCAAGAGTGCGTCCCGGTGTGCCACAAGCAAATCAAGTCCACGTTCTACTAACTCAAGGACAGCTAATTTTAGAAGAACTGTTTCCTGGTTTAAAGGAAGAACTAACAGCAGCAGGCGCACTTACGGTGGACTGGATAGCTGACTGGATGGTATTAGGAGTTTGGGGTTGGGGACAACGCTTTGCCAGTGACTTAAAGGGGTATACCTGTAGCCGTACCTTCCTCGAATGGGTACTTTGGCAGCGACTAGCTCAGAACAAAAACTTGCAAATTTTAGATATGTGCCAAGTAACAGAGCTATTAATTAACGCCAACAAGTCGCAAGTTACTGGGGTAAGATTAAGCTATCGAGCAGGAGAAGATAAAACTACTCCACTCCTGACACGGGATTTAGTAGCCAATCTAGTAGTGGATGCAACAGGTCGCAATTCTGCCATGTCTGACTGGTTAGTTGCTTTAGGCTACCCTTCGCCACCAGTGACTATTGTTAATTCTTTCTTGGGCTACGCTAGTCGCTGGTATCAGCGACCCAAAGAGTTTCAGGCAGACTGGCAAGGTGCAACAGTTATGTCAAAACCACCCGAAACGGGTCGAGGTGGCGTACTCTATCCAGTAGAAGGCAATCGTTGGGTAGTGACTCTAGGAGGTATTGGTCGAGATTATCCACCGACTGAAGAAGCTGGCTTTCTAGAATTTGCTCGCAGTCTCCGTAGTCCAATTATTTATGAAGCAATCAAAGATGCACAACCCCTATCCCCAGTCTATAGCTATAGGAGAACAGAGAACCGTCGATGTCACTATGAAAAGTCCTTGCTCCCAGAAGGAGTACTAGTAATGGGAGATGCAGTTTGTGCCTTTAATCCAGTTTACGGTCAAGGAATTACAGTCGCAGCGATGGAAGCTTTGCTTCTAGACAAATGTCTTCAGAAGAAATTGAACTCCAACCAAAACTCTTTAGTAGGTCTGACGCGACGGTTTCAGCATCAATTAGCAAAAACCATTGCAACTCCTTGGTTAATGGCAACAGGAGAAGATTTACGTTGGCCAACGACAGTAGGAGGGAAACCAGATCCTATTAGCAAAATAACACAGCATTATTTCGACCAAGTGCTCAAGCTGATGATAGATGCTCCTGACGTGTACCGAAAGTTTGCCGCAGTAGTACACATGGTTGAACCGCCAACAGTACTGTTCCAACCTAGTATCGTGGCAAGGATTCTCTGGCAGATAATCAGAGCATGGAGCAAATCAAACTAAGGCTGTGAGAATTTTTCTTTTCTACTTAGCAACTCGTCCAAAATGGCATAAAAACCGTACAACTTCGACAGTAACACCTATCGGTACACCATCCAAATCTAGCCGTGCCAGGATAATATTTGCCTGGGTTAGCTCTTGCGTTAGCCGAAGGCTTTGGCGCAGCCATCGCTTCTGTCGCTAGCGTAGTATTGGGGGCAGTAAAAGGTAGTTTACAAATGTGCTATTTGATTGCGAGATTCTGTACTCTTGATAAATATGCACTGCACTCCTCCCACAAAAAGACTATGCCAAAAAATTGGGCTTTGAAAGTAGACCAGTTTTTTAATGCAAACCCCAACTGCATTATCGCTACCGTTCACGTTGACAGCTTCCCCGCCGACTTACCGTTAGAGCCAAATATCCGGGAACCTAACCGCAAAAGCTCCACATACAGACAAATTTTCGATTCATTAACCACTCAACCCGAAAAATTTTTTGAGCGGCATAGCGGAATAGTACTGTGTGCCAACAAGGTGAAGCCTAACAGTAAAAAGACACAGCTAGAGTTAGAAATACTTGAGGCTAGTGAGGGCGGTAGCGATGGCATCATTAACGGGGGGCATACGGTTTTAGCCTTTCAACAAGCCAGAGATTACAAGTACGACCTGAGTGAAGCTAGAGTCAAAGTTACCATTCACATTGGGCTGAGTGAAGACGACGCAAAAGATATAGCCCTGGCATCAAACACATCTGCCCCGGTGGATGCGCGTTCTAAAGTGAACGCCAGGGGTGACTACAAATTTATCAAACAATTTTTAGCTCAGTTGGGATTGGAAGAGGAAACAACATTCCGCATCGCCTATTATCAAAACCAGAGCGGTGCGCCCAAGAGTCCCCAGTGCAACGTCAACCATTTGATTAAGCTGATGAACTGCCTGGACAGGAACAAATACAACCCAGACTCTAAGAGCAGAACTAAACACCCGCCCGTAAGCAATACACCTTCTTTATCTGAAGCTGAAAGGCAAAGGCTGTCCTTACTGCTGCCGCTACTGCCCAAAGCTTTGTGGATTGAGCAACGGCTATTTCAGGTAATCGAGTCACATATCACTAAGCCCAGAAGAAAGGGAGTAGTTGACCTCGCCTCAATTGACCCGCGCAAGAATACTCTGTTGCCTGATAGCCGATACTCATTCGGGTTTAGTGCGCCGGCTGATATTGCCATGCCAATTGTCGCCGCTTATCGGGTGTTCTTGAATGAACAGTACAATTGGATAATTCCCTTTGATGAGTTCGCGGAAGATTTTCTACAGCATTTGTGGACGAACTATTACCGCAAGTATCTGCTGTCAGAGAAATTAGCAGGCAATACGGTTGGGAGCAAAATCTGCCGAAATCCTGTAATTTGGGATAACCTTTACCTTTGTGCCCAGAGTTACCTGAATCAGCAATTGATTAAGATGGTTGGCTCAAACACCAAGCGCGAAGAATTGAAGCTGGTGAATTAACACAACAAAAAATCTGGTGCTGCATTAGGGTTTGGTAGATAACGTACTACCAAATTCACTATTCCAGTTGAGCCTTCTGCACCCTCCAGTCCGGCGTAACGCATGAAAGCGTTTCTCAGAAACTAAATATTGAGGCGGCCTGTAGTCAATAATTGGTATCCCCCAATAAAACAAGCCATTGAAAGGCAAAACTGCCAAAGGCTTGTAGGGTTGAGGACAGCGCGACTGCTTAAAAAAACTAAAAGTATACCCACTCCTAACGCCACCCAACCTAAAGCTTTATCTTGGCGGGGCAGGACAAATAACATGAGAATCCCACTTGTCAGAAAAAGTATGGAAGTATCAGCAGCTATGCCTCGCCACCAGTAAGGATATACGTTAGTAGTAAAGTAAATATTTTGACCGAGAAAGTAAACACCAGCAAGTAGCAGTGCTAAACCGAGCAGTTTGAATAAAAATCTCATTAGAGTAATAGAGGCGAGCTTTTAAAACATATTGCTAATATAAAGCAAATCAAGCTACTTAGTATCTAAATTAACCATAAATTAGTGTAAAATTTCGGTAAATTGTGATCCTTAAATTCAAGAAAGCTTCTCAAAAAGCTATGACTCCTGACTGTAAACTTGCTCAAATGCTATATATCCTGTTGTGAGCGACTAACGCTGATGTCGTTTAAGCAAAATTTAACTACAAATCCCCAAAATGAACTTACTAAGGAGCCAGAAAGCTTATACTGTAAGGTATCTGTAATTTTATTGAGCCGATACGTGATTAGCTTCTTATTAAAATCACTATGACCAGCACACCAAACCAACCAAGCAGACTAGACCGAATTGAATTACTAGCAATTGGGAATACTGAAGCCATAGCAGCTTTAACCACCAAACTAAACAATCTAACCGACAAGGTAGATAACTTGACTGATAACGTTAGTGAGCTAACCAGTAATGTAAACTCTGTATTAGCTAGGGATGCAATTTTAAATGATGTATTGCTAGAACTGCGTGATAGCCACGAAGAATTAAAACATAACTTTGAGCAGCACCAGCGTAATTTTGAGGAACACCAGCGAACTACTAATGCTGCATTAAATCAGCTTGGAGCTATCTTGGTTCAGTTAACCAGGATTGACCCGCAAAATTAAACCGTGTCCCAAGAGTCTTAGATTTCTGGCAAGCTTTTCTTGAGACAGCTTGGTTAGTATTGTCTGAACTTCTAGCTTACGGGCATAAACTAGAGCGTAGTGCTGTACATCTTGGTTGTAGGTGATCGCAGTAAATATTGCCATACTAAGTAATAAATCTTGTTTGTGCAACATTCCGTAAAAGCACATACTAAAGTTGTATCCAGCGTCAAGCCTTGCCTTGGCCAGCCATGCCATGCCCCAAGACTACTCCCACCAAAACCTCAGAGGTCGTTCATTCAAAGGTCAAAAGCTAGTGGGGGCAAACTTTAGCAGTGCAGATATTCGTTCTTGCGATTTTAGCGGGGCTAATTTGAGAGGGGCAAACTTTAGTCATGCTAGGGCTGGGTTACAGTATCGATGGATAAATGGATTGATACTAGCATCATTGACACTAGCAAGTACGACAGGATATATATCTGGGCTATTTAAGCTTTTAAGTTCAAGTGCTTTGAGTTATACATTTATTCAAAATCATACTCTGATTCCTGCTGTTGTCATCTTCATGATCATCGGACTGTTGTTGATGACATTTATCCGATATGGTTTAACTGCGCTAACAACTTTAGTTTGGATAGTGGCTGTATGTTTAATATTTCCGCTAATGGTTATCTTGGTTGGGATTCAAGTTTGGACTTCGACATTAAGTTTAGTTGCAGCCTGGGCAGGATTATGGGTGATTGCAGGTATTTTGACGAAGGTGATTACAGAAACATACTGGCGGGCAGGGATTTGGGCAGGTACTGAAGCGATAGTTTGGACTTTCTCTGCGTTCGTCGCCGATCCATCAACTCAGATACAGGTTTTAGTAATGTCTGGAGTCGGCGCATGGGTATTGGCAATGATTGGAAGTTACATTGTTCAACAGGCAGTTGCGGGAGATGCTAAATTTACTTGGATTCGTTTAGCGGCACTGGCAGTCGGGTCATTAGGTGGCACAACCTTTTATAGTGCTAACCTAGCTAATGCAGACTTTACCAAAGCTACCCTTAGATTTACTAATTTAGCAAAGGCAAACCTCGCTTGTACCTGTTGGCATCAAACTCAAAAGCTTGACCTTACTTATGCCAAAAATACCTATCTCATGCATTCAAAAGTGCGAAAGTTGGTTACTAGCAGACAAGGACAAGAGCTAAATTTTGATTATCAAAATCTACGGGGAGTCAATTTACAGGGGGCTAATCTCCAAGATGCCAGCTTTATAGGTGCAGACCTTAGTGAGGCTAACTTACAAGATGCAGACTTAACCAGAGTCAAGTTAGTACAAACTCAACTCGATGGCACTGACTTTACAGGTGCAACTCTCACTGGTGCATTTATTGAAGATTGGAATATTACTACTGACACTACGTTTGATGGAGTACGCTGCGAGTACGTTTATATGCGCCTGCCTACACCAGATAACCCAGACCCTCACCGCAAACCTGACAATCGCCAAGAGGTATTTGCTCCGGGCGAGTTTGGGGATTTTATCAAACCAATCTTCGACACCCTCGACCTCTACCATAGCCAAGGAGTTGACCCCAGAGCGATCGCCATCTCGTTTAAGCGATTAGCTGAAAATAACTCAGAAGCGGATTTGCGAATTGTAGGTATGGAAGTACGGGGTGAGGACAAGTTTTTGCTCCGTGCCAAAACAGCGATCGCAGCCGATAAATCGCAACTGAGTGCAGAGTATTTCGCTACTTACAATCAGCTAAAAGCTTTGGCAGAACAAGAAGTACAGAAATTAATCGCACAGAAAGATAACACAATTGCTGACTTACAAACTATGGTAGTGACAGCATTACAGCGCCCTAACTTTTATGCTCAAACTTATCAAAACCAAGGAGATACGATAATGCCAGAAGGTTCTAAAAGAATTTCTCACTTTAATTTACAAGGCGCTCAATTCGCTGGTGGAATTGTAGATGCTGACACGGTGAATGCTCATCAAATAGGTGGAAACATCACCAACTATAATTCAGATAACAAGCTTGTCCAAACAGAACCTGATACCACTGCTGTCAAGACAATTTTAATCTTGGCATCAAATCCCAAAACTACCTCCTCTTTGCGACTGGATCAAGAAGTGCGAGAAATTGATGCTGGACTGCAACGGGCAAAAAAACGAGAATTATTTGACTTAAAGCAGCGCTGGGCTGTGCGTGTTCAAGATGTTTACCAATCATTTCTGGACTTGAAACCACAATTTGTTCATTTTAGCGGTCATGGTGTTGGTGATGATGGTTTAGCTTTAGAAGATGAAACTGGAAATGTACGCTTAGTAGATACACAAGCACTAGCAGGATTGTTTGAATTATTTGCGTCTTCTATTGAGTGTGTCGTCCTCAATGCTTGTTACAGCGAAGTTCAAGCCAGTGCGATCGCACTTCATATTCCCTATGTGATTGGAATGAGCCAAGAGATTGGGGATCAAGCTGCGATTAAATTTGCCACAGGCTTTTACAATGCGCTCTTGTCTGGTGAATCAGTTGAGTTTGCTTATAAACTTGGGTGCAGTGTAATTCAACTAGAAGGAATTCCCGAACATTTAACTCCTGTATTGAAGAAGAAATAGTCTATGAAGAAATCATAGTTCTAAGCCATCTTCAGGGTGGAAATATTTATAATACAGACACCTACAAATCAATTGTTAACCCATGCCGGACTCCCAAGAACCGAAGCAAGGCAATAACAACGACTTACGCAATGCCCAGTTTGGTGGTGGGTTTATTAATGCTGAGAATGTGAATGCTGGCAGAATTGGTGGGGACATCTGGAATATTTTCTTAGGACAGCAGACAACACTAGTAGGCAATCCGGCTCGACCAAGGAACGAACGGATACTACTAGCCGCAGTTAAGGAAGAAGTGAGCGCACGGTTAAGACAATCTCTACACAATGCCGTGCTGATTAATTTGGGCAAAGAGTCACAACCCCAGCAGGTAAAGCGACCTTGGGATGCCCACATAAAAATTGGCTTAAAGCCTGCTGAACCTATCCCAGACACGACAAAAATTTTAGAAGTTTTTGACTCCCAAGAAATTGCAGGTAAATTGTTAATTTTAGGAGAGCCAGGTTCAGGTAAGACTACCACACAACTAGAACTGGCTCAAGCTTTAGTTAGCCGTGCAGAAGAACAGCCTGATTATCCGGTTCCAGTTTTATTTAACTTATCTTCTTGGAAAGATGACCAACAATCTATAACTGATTGGTTAGTGGCAGAACTTAAATCTAAATATGGTGTTTCAAAAAAGCTTGGTCAAGAGTGGGTTGAGAACCACCAATTGCTACCATTGCTTGACGGTTTGGATGAACTTGAACCACAACGTCAAGAGCTTTGCGTTTATGCCATTAATCAGTTTTTAGTAAGCGAAACTAGACCCCTTTATCTAGTTGTTTGCAGTCAGAAGTGAAGAATATAGTAACTACGCTAATAAATTACAACTTAATGGTGCTATTTATTTACAGCCTTTGACTAACAATCAAATTTGTAATTATCTAACATCTATAAATTATATAGAACTGTGGTCAACCATAAGTAGTGACTTAGACCTAGTAGAGTTGGTTAAAACTCCCTTACTACTCAGCATTACTGTTCTAGCCTTTCAAGAAATATCTGTTGGAAAATGGCAGCATTTGAACTTTACAGCAGAGCGAATTCAGTATTTGTTAGATGTTTACATAGGGCGGATGTTAACACGGGATATTAAATTTAGGGCATATTTAAAAAACAAACCACTTAATGCTAAACGAACCCAAATGTGGCTTGTTTGGTTAGCTCAACAGATGCAGCGAGAATCGAAAACTGAGTTTTTGATTGAAGAAATGCAGCCTAGTTTGTTTAAAAATGAAAGGGAGCATCCACTTTTGGCAGAAACACTCAAATAGCAAGTAAACCGTTAAGATA
>NZ_JCACKA010000115.1:231465-350014 GCF_059505145.1 Mojavia sp. | reverse complement strand
TATAAAGCTAGTTTGGGCTACATTTGGGCTTAATTTTTGTTTAAGTCCCGCTAACTTTGTAGAGATCTAGCTAATTATTATGCAGAATTTTATTTATATAACTACCTCTTGGTTGACCGCCGGACGTGCTTTCTTGCGGTCTGACTTGCGCGTTCCACCAGCCAACCCATACTCATCACTATTTTTGCCATAGCGGGATGCAACACTCAGCAGCATTTGCTCAGAATAACTATTTAACTCACGTTCTGCTTCTAGTAACGCATTCTGTCTTTTATCTACTATCGCTCGTGCTTGATTGTAGGCGGCTAGCTTTTCTCGTATTTCCAGAATTTTCCTGTTGTAAATAGCTATTGATAACCCATTGCCAAAGTCTAACTCAGGATTAATCATCTGTATTCCTTCAATCCGTCGTTCAGCTTTGGTGAGTGCGGGGGAGTTGCGTTTGCGTTGTGCCATAAAGTTTTCCTATTTGGACTTTCAACGGAGTTATTGAGATATCATTACAATACGCAACCAGCAGATGCACTAGCCTGAGTGAAGCTACAGAATTTTAAAAGTATGAGTGGGGATTAGCAAACTGGATAATTACGGGTATGTTTGCGGAAATAAGTTGAGAAAAACAGGTTTATGAGTTGTGAAGCTAAAATCCGATTCAAAAACTTAATTTGCGATTCAGAAACTTAATTTGCGATTCAGAAACTTAATTTACGAATCAAAAACTTAATTTGCGAATCAGAAACTTAATTTGCGAATCAAAAACTTAATTTGCGATTCAGAAACTTAATTTGCGAGTCAGAAACTTAATTTGCGAGTCACGCCACAGCAAAACCTGTATATTGTTGTAATTCGTAGCGGTTGACCCCTAGAAATACTCTGCGTTACTTTGCGTTTACCTCTGCGCTCCTACCCTGCGGGAATGCCTAGTTAGAAATTGGTAAACTTACCTCATGAACCTAACAACCAACAAATTGACTCATTCAAAAAAACAAATCCAAATATTACCGCCTTTCTACCACACCACTTCTAACGAAAAGCGATCGCACCCCTTACTCTTGTTGACCCATCTGTCCCCTTACCCACTCCCTGATTGCTTGCCGGAAAACTCGTCTTCCTGCCATGCGGTATCTTTCAATTAGTGAGGGAATTTCTTGAATTTTCAAATTCGGAAACACTAAACTTGTTTGTCTTTGTATATATTCTTCACCTTGCAGCTGGTAAATTTTGATTTCTTCAGCATCATAAGACCAGATTTCAGGCACACCTAACCGCGCATAGATGGGAAAGCGATCTAAAGATTTACTAGTAACATCAATTTCTAAAGCTAAATCTGGAGGTGGATCTTGATTTAGATCAAACTTGAGCTTACCTCGAATTAAAGCTTCATTTTGGAAATAAAAACAATTATCAGATTCGATCCCAGCCTTTTTTAGTTCTCGTTTCCAGGTAGTTGAGCCGTAACATTCATAATCTAGCTCTAAAACTTCAGCCGCATCTTTGATGATGTCACCAATTATTTCTTTGTAATATTCGTGTTCTGGTAATGGTGTCATAATCTCTAACGTGCCATCATCATAAGCTACTCTAGCTGCACGACTTTCACCTAAGCCTACTAATAAATTCTCAAATTGTTGCCAACTGATATTGTAGAGAACTACTCGATCAGCGCGTCGTTCAGTTAGCAGCATAATTCCTCGCAGCATCAGTAATCAGTAATCAGTAACAAGCATGGTATAAATTTCAAAATTCACAACTGATGACTGAATAACATAGAAATTTATCCTATTCTATTTTATCAATGATAATTGATGAATACTTCCAAACCCTGACTACCTTTTCCCCGTGCAACTTTTAAACAGAGGCGATCGCACCCTTGCCAACCCTGGCTAACAGTTTGCGCCAGCGAACTGAAACATTAGTTACTGGTCACAAATCCATGCATTCCTTGTGCCTACTCCTTACGCTATAGCAATCCGATTTGATTTCTGAATCACTCGTAGAGGTAAGGGACTGGGGAGTGGGGACTGGGGACTGGGAAGAAGGAATAAAGGTGTACTGAATTTTGTTCAAAAATCAAATATGAGTCCTATATCTAAATTTCAAAATAAAAGTAGCGGCATCTGGAAATGACCTCGTGAATTGTGTAGTGAAATATTCATGGCTGGTTAAGTTAATAAAAAAGCTCTAAGAGGACAAACGCACAGCAGAAGCTGATTGTACTTAAACAGGCTTTTGTCAGTTGCCTGCTGGAGGTTAAAGCAATGAAATTTAATTTACTAAAACCAAAACGCTTTTTTTGGGTGAGTTTATTTTCCTCTGCCATATTTCTTTTTCCCCTTTCTACCCTAGGTTTGACTGTCAAAGAAGTTCCTAATCCCAGAAAGGAGTCTGGTGGTTGGGTAACTGATATGGGAGATATCCTCAGCGAAAAAACAGAAACCCAAATCAATCAGATAATTTCTCAGTTGGAAGCGAAAAATGGTACAGAAATAGCGGTGGTAACTGTGCCAGCAACTGCTCCTGCTGCTTCTGTCAAAGAATTTGCAACAGAACTGTTTAATTATTGGGGAATCGGCAAGAAAGGAAAAGATAATGGCATATTGTTTTTGATTTCAGTAGGCGATCGCCGCGTGGAAATTGAGACTGGTTACGGTGTGGAAGCGATTTTGCCCGATGCTAAAGTGGGAAACATTATCGATAACCAAATCATCCCGCGGTTCAAAAAAGGAGACTTTGAAGATGGTACACTCGCAGGAACGAAAGCACTAATAGTTGTCTTAGAGTCTGATCGCGTCTCGTCTGTAAACCAGCTAACAGATCCAAACCCGGTAGCTTCCCCAAATGTAGAAACAATAACTGAAGATAACGCTATATTTTGGAGACTTGTAACCGGGGGTGGAATATTGGTAGTGGCGATCGCAGGTGGTGTTTACCTGGTGCGCCCTCGTAAAATGTTCATTGAACCAAAAGGGCATACGCGTAGAAGTAAGGGCAATTACATTTTTTTGTGTGCTGATTGCCAACAGCCAATGGAAAAAGTAGACGAAACCACAGTCGATTCATATCTAAGCAAACCGGAAAAAACAGCACAAAACTTAGGTAGTGTTAAATTTGAGGGTTGGAGATGTTCCAATTGCAGCCAGAAGCTAACTGGTACTGGCTTCCACATTGTTGCCCAACAATCCCATGCATCTAAATTTCGGGAATGCCCCCACTGTCAGGAATTGACTGTCATCCATACTGTGAAGACTGTCCAACCAGCTACGCAATACAGTTCGGGAAGACGACTAATTATCAATGAGTGCCACAGTTGTTCTTATCACCACGAAAATGAGGAAATAATTCCTCGCTTGCCACCGCCTCCTCCGCCTCCTCCACCCAGCAGTTCATGGGGTGGTGGTGGTTATAGTGGTGGCAGTGGTGGTGGCAGTGGTGGTAGCTTTGGCGGTGGCAGTAGCGGTGGTGGTGGTGCTGGCGGTAGCTGGTAAATTATGAATGTTATGAACAATCAACAAAAGAGAATTCCTGAAGAGATTGCCCCAGAGGTGCTAGAGTTAGCCTCGCGCTACTATGCCAATCACACTCAAAGTTACTCGGCTTCTGAATTAGTGGCAGCAGGACAAGAAGTTGATATTCCTGCTGAGTATATTCAGCAAGCTATCCGAGATGTACAGGCAAAGCACAAACAACAACAAGAGAAACAAAAGCACTTAGCTCATCTGCGCCAAACACTACTGATTTTTGGTACAGGGATAGTAACTGCATTGGCTGTCTGGATTGCCTGGACTTATAACTCTATACAAAGTAGTAGCACCAGAGTTGAAGCAGCTTGGGCGCAAGTAGAAAATCAACTCCAGCGACGTGCCGATTTAATCCCCAACCTTGTGAATGTGACACAAGCTTATGCCAAACAGCAAAAAGAGTTAGTCTCTTTATTGGTGCGATCGCGTCAGGCTTATTTGCAAGCAGCTACTCCCAATGAAAAAGCTGCTACTACGGTACAAATTAATCAAGCGATCGACCGCTTCCGCAATTATGCCGCCACCAATCCCCAATTGCAATCTAGCCAATTGTTTATCAATCTTCAGTATGAGCTAACAGGTACTGAAAATCGCCTAGCTGTAGAGCGAATGCGTTACAACCAAGCGGTACAAGCTCATAATCAAAAAATTCAGAGTTTTCCCAACTCGCTTGTAGCTAATACTTTTGGGTTTGAGAGCAAGGAATTCTTCCAAGCTACAAACACCAGTTTTCCTAAAATTCCAAGAGAATAAATTTTCTGAAACTACAGCGTAATACAGCAAATAGCCCCTCAGAGGATGTTTGAAAAGTCCTTTTGTCGGTAGCAAAACGTTCTAGATCCCCCTAAATCCCCCTTGTAAAGGGGGACTTTAATTCCGGTTCCCCCCTTTTTAAGGCTACGGTGTACACACATCTCTGTACTAAACCGAAATCATTGTAGATCCGTCATTATCCTCCGATAAATTGGAGGACTTTGAGGGATTTTAGCCCCCCTTAAAAAGGGGGGTTGGGGGGATCAAAAGCCTGTGGGACAACTCTCAAAGACTTGTGTGTACACGGTAGCCTTTTTAAGGGAGGTTAGGGGGGATTTAAAAGTGCCCAAAATCACAGCGAAACACTTTTCAAACAACCTCTCATACTTCAGTCTAAGGCTACACAAACGAAGTCCGCCTTTCTTTCGGAACGCTACGCGAACGCGGACTATCTGAAAACCGAAAACCCGCCTGCACAGGTTTAGTTTGTATAGCCACAACTTCCAATCGCCCGGTGTCTCTTCAAAAGGGGATGCTCCCCAGATTATCGCTTATACACTCATTGGTACGAAATCGGACGGATTCCCAACGAAAAATGTGCCAATATTAAGCAGTGCGTCAAACCTAAGTGTATCACTAGTGTAGAGTCTGACGTGATGTTGTAGTTGTTAAGCTTGCAACTTTTGAAAGAAATTCACCTTTTGACATATTGGGACTAGTTTTTAGCTCCTCTCAAGTTGCCAACAGCTGTTGCTCTTCGCAAAATAGTTGACTTGGAGGATTTTAATGTCTGTATCTAACCAGTCTCATCTACCAATAAAAAATCAGATACTTGCTGCACTGTCGGCTTCTGAGTATCAACGCCTAGTTCCCCACCTAGAGCGAGTACATCTTGAACTTAAGCAAGTTCTCTACGAAGCAGGCGAACCAATCACACACGTCTATTTTCCCCATCAGGCAATAGCTTCTTTAGTCTGTAACCAAGAGGACGGCTCGACCGTTGAAGCTGGTGTGGTTAGCAATGATGGTATGGTTGGTCTTCCTGTAATTTGGGGCGGCAATTCTACAACCACAACCGCGTTTGTGCAGATTGCAGACAGTGGGATGAGGATGAAAGCAGAGCAACTTAAGACGGAATTTAACCGGGGTGGGGAGCTTCAAAGTTTGTTGTTGCGTTACACGCAAGCGCTGTTCACCCAAGTGACACAAACAGCAGCCTGCAACCGCGTGCACAGCATAGAAGAGCGACTCGCCCGTTGGCTGCTGATAACATCTGACCATGTGCAATCAGATGCATTCCCTCTGACTCAAGAATTTCTCGCCCACATGCTGGGCTGCCGCCGCTCTGGTGTTACGGTGGCAGCTGGCACACTCAGCCGATCTGGAATAATTAGCTACAAGCGTGGAAATATTACCATTCTGAATCGGGAAGACTTGGTAGATACATCTTGTGAGTGTTATTCCATAATCAAAAACGAGTATGCTCGGTTGCTAGGGACACAGAGCTAGCTCTAGGGAGAGATAATCTCTGCTCTTATCTACCTGATGCGCTAAACCGTACCGACTCCTAACCTTGAGCATTTGTATAGTTAAGAATTAAGCATTTTAATGCTATTACTACTCAAGGTTAAAAAAGTACAAGAAGGAATGATTAATGCATCATCAATCCATCGGTGTTGATGGTCTACGATTGCTAATTATCGATGATCATGTTGATACTAGAGAATTGCTCAAGATTTTCTTTGAAACAGAGGGAGCAGAGATTAAAGCTGTTGCAACATCTGGTGAAGCACTAGATGTAATGTCCCGTTTTCTGCCGGACATGGTGATCAGCGAAATTTATTTACCGGATGCAGCAGGTCACTCACTGCTTGCAAAAGTCCGAAATTTAGAGGCGGCGCGAGACCGATGGATTCCAGCCATTGCCCTAAGTGCTTTTGTTAAAGAGGAAGACTTCGTATATGCATTAAAAGCTGGTTTTCAGATGTATTTACGTAAGCCAGTCATCTTGGATGAATTGCTCTATTTGGTTGCCGAGTTTGCTTGCCTAAACGCCCATCAGCTTAATAGGGGACTTCCAAATAAATAATATCGTGTTCGGTTAAGACTTATCATTAAGACCGCAGGGAAGCAGGGGGCAGGGGGCAGGGGGTAGGGAGAAAAGATTTCGCGGTTTTTGCACAGATGTGGGAATTATAACTAATTATCCGAACTTGATATAAAAAGCTGGGGAAAAAGAATCTAAGAGGTTGTTTGAAAAGTGGTTGGCTGTGATTTTAAGCACTTATTGATCCCCCCTAGCCCCCCTTGGAAAGCAGGGCTGTTTCATCCCCTCAAATGGTTAAAATTACAAGGGTCAAAGAGATTAAAATTTAGGGCAAGCCCTAAATTTTAGGAAAAAATTTTTGCGCCTTAAGCCCTAAATACGTTGTTTTTATTTGCAACGGCAGTCGCTCATGGGGGGAACCCCCTACGTACCCGTCGCTGCCTCGCCTTTGCGACGCCAGTTGCTTCAAGTCGGCAAAGCCGCCCAACGCACTGGCTCGCCTTTGCGTGAGATTATCCTCTTGACAAATCTTAAACAGCAACGAATGAAACGGCCCTGCTTTTTAAGGGGGTTGGGGGATCTGAGTGCGTAAGTTCTGACAATATTTTTGCTTTTGCCAGACAATTTTTAAATAAAGATGTATTGTACGTATAATTTCGCCTATCTAAATTCATATAGGGTTCTAATTATGTCTAGTGATGCCATTGCTCAATCTCAATTATTAGATGAGGAGACTGTTCAGCATTACAACTCCGAGCAGATTATTGGTGTCGAAGAATTAAGTATTTTAAATGCTCGCTCTAACTGGAAAGGGCTGGTGCAACTAGCAGGACATCTAACGGTGATGGGATGCAGTGGCTATGTGTGGGGGACGAACTTTGGCAATTGGCCTGTGGCAATACCAGCATTGGCAATCTACGGTTTTAGTTTTGCTTCTATGTTTGCACCAATGCACGAAGGCGGTCACCGAACTGCTTTTGCTAACAACCGTTTGAATGATGTTGTTGCTTGGTGTGCAGGCGTGCTGTCATTATACAACAGCACATTTTACCGTCGTTATCACAAGTGGCACCACCGTTACACTCGCGTTCCTGGCAAAGATCCGGAACTGACCGATATTACACCGAGAAACCTGGGTGAATACTTGTTGGTAATTAGCGGTTTACCTTGGTGGGTGGGAAAGATACGTGGGCATTTTCGGATTGCACTCGGTCAACTTGATGATTGTCCTTTTGTGCCAGAAACAGGACGATCTGAAGTTATTCGCTCTACTCAATTACAATTAGCTGTTTATGCAGCTGCGATCGCCATCTCAATTGCCGTAGGTCAGCCTTGGTTTGTACTTTATTGGCTGCTACCTCTGTTTGTCGGTCAACCAATTTTACGTATGATTTTGCTGGCAGAACATACAGGTTGTTCTCTTGATGCAAATATGCTCACGAATACGCGCACAACCCTAACACTCTGGCCGATGCGATTGTTGATGTGGAATATGTCGTATCATGCAGAACATCATTTGTATCAGTCAATCCCCTTTCACGCGCTACCGCAAGCACATCAGCAATTAAATTCGCACTTTACTCATATTGATCCAGGCTACATCAAGGTCAACCAGAATATTGTCGCTCAATTGGGACAGTTGGAAGGATGACAAAATCCCCAAGTTGTTTCACATTGAAGAACTTTACGCTTCAGTGTGGTGCTGTTCTATCTGAGGCGCGGTTGGTTTACCAAACTTATGGTGAACTAGCAAGCGATCGCACTAATGTCATTCTCTATCCAACTTCTTACGGAGCGCAACATTACGATACTGAGTGGCTAATTCATCCTGATGGCATTCTTGATCCCAGCCGTTGGTTCATTATTATTCCCAATATGTTCGGGAATGGAATGTCAACTTCGCCTAGCAACTCTCAAGACTGTGGTTTGAGCGAACGAGGTTTTTGGTTTACTCATGTAGATAATGTTTGCGCTCAAGAACAGCTATTGCGAGAAGTGTTCAAAGTTGAACGTCTGGCGCTGATTTACGGTTGGTCAATGGGCGCACAGCAAGCGTATCACTGGGGGGCATTATTTGGCGATCGCGTTGCTCGGATTGCTGCTCTGTGTGGTACAGCTCGCACCACCGACCACAATCGTATTTTTTTACTAAGCCTACGCGCCGCCTTAACAGCAGACCCTGCATGGAATGGCGATCGCTTTGAAGTGTTCCCAGAACGGGGATTGAAAGCTTTTGCCCGGATTTATGCGAGTTGGGCTGCTTCCCAAGCGTTTTATCGGGAGGGTATTTACTATCAGCTGGGTTATACATCCCTAGAAGACTACTTGTTGCGTGCGTGGGAATCTACCTACAGAAAACGCGATCCCCACAATTTACTAGCGATGCTCGACACTTGGCTACGCTGCGATGTCAGCGATAACTCAACTTATCAAAAAGATTATAAAGCTGCTCTGGCTGCAATTCCATCTCAGACACTGGTAATGCCTGCCACAACAGATTTATACTTCACTCCAGAAGATTGTGCTGCTGAAGCTGCCCTAATTCCTGGGGCGAAGTATCTTCCAATTCCCTCAATTTGGGGACACCGAGCAGGTAACCCCTACCAACATCCTGAAGATGCAGCTTTTATTCGTGCTGCTATCCGGGAATTACTGGAAGAATGACGAATTGAAGGAGACAGATGGCAGTAAATAGAGGGATTCAGTTTTTCTCTATTTGAAACATAATCTTTGTCAAATCTTTAAGCTACACAAGAGCTAAAGATGGCGATCGCTAGGAAAATGAGTTGAATGAAATTTAGGCAGTTTGACACAAAGGACAAGAAGGAGCGAAATGGGACTTAGCGACAGACTTTTGAACCCGCCGGATAAAAAGACCATGATTGTCGATGACTGTTGCAATCTGATAGAAACACAGATTGCTTCCAAGTCAGGCATTAGTGGCATAACTTTAAAAACAGCTTTTGCCGCCTTGAAGGGTGTCAAGCCAGGGTACATTCCCTATGTCGTTGAGCAGATTCTGCCGCAGTGCCTCACAGCGCTTGATCCCATCTGGAGCGAGGGCGAGCAAAAAGGTGACCCAGTTGATCACCTCGTTACCAGTCGCTCTGATACGGCGGACGCACTGCTAGGCGTTACCGACGCGAGAGTGCAGAAAGCAAAGCGCCCAATCGTGCGAGGAACCTATGAAAAATTCCGTGGTTCGGCCAAAAAATACGTAGAGGAAGCAGTACCAGACTTGGCAAAAGTAATTGGTAAGTACGCCAATAACTGATTGAGGTAGGTAGCCGTCACTCTTAAGATATGAACCAAGCCTGCTTCCGCAGGCTTTTTTTCTTGGCAAACATTAACCAGCTTGGGCAATTAATTGGGTGGCAATCTGCTGCGCTTGGTTAATGGGGATGGCGAATCCGATTCCTTGGGCCCCTTGAATGATCGCGGTATTAATGCCAATGACCTGCCCATTTTGATTCAGTAGTGGCCCACCCGAATTACCGGGGTTAATAGCTGCATCTGTCTGAATAAAACGAACCTCGCGGCTGCGTGCGCCGATCGCACGGCTAGAACGCTCTGTGCCACTGATAATCCCGACTGTAACGGTGTTATCTAAACCGAGAGGGTTACCGATCGCGATCGCCCATTCTCCAATTTTTAATTGTTCAGAATTACCAATGCTGACAGTCGGTAAATTATTAGCCTGAATTTGGATAACTGCTACATCTGTCGCTCTATCTGCCCCCAATACTTGACCTGTGAAGCGACGACCATCTTTCAATGTCACAGTTACTCTGTCTGCACCAGAAACTACGTGAGCGTTAGTCAAAATTAAACCATTTGACCTCATAATAAACCCTGAACCAGTTCCCCGTGCCACCCGCGTACCAGATAGTGTATATCGACTAGCAGTTGTGCGCGTGGAGTCAATGCGAACCACTGCTGAACCAGTTTTTTCTACCGCTTCAGCAATAAAGTTGTTATTTGTATTCACCGAAGAACTAGAAGGCAACTGTGCAATTGTTGGTTGAGACAGCACTGGCTTGGTGGGCATCAAATGCACTCCAGCAAGTGCTGACACAGCTCCCATAGACACTAAAGACAAATTGATTAGAGATTTTTTCAAAGAAAAATTAGTAGACATTGCAGATTTCTAAGTTAAAGAATTGAAAATGGGTATTGGGCATGGGGCATTGGGCATTGAGAACACAAGGAGTAATATCGTGTTCGGTTAAAGACTTATCATGAAGACCGCAGGGGGCAGGGAGCAGGGGAGACAAGAGGATAAATCGTTACTCGTAACTCAGCACTCAGCACTCAGCACTCCTCACTCAGCACTATTACTTGGCTTGCAGTAACTGCTTGACGATACCCACCCCTACTTGAGCGGTTTCATTCAGTAGTTTTGGATCTATTGTTTTATCGTTTGGACTGTGATAATTCGGATCTTGACCACGGTAGAAAAACAGGACTGGCACGTTTTTGTTAGCAAATGGTGCATGGTCGCTACCACCATAGGTATATGAACCCAAGGTTTTGATGTCTGAATCAACAGCTTTGGCGATCGCAGTTAATGACGATGTGCCACCAATCAAAAGCTGATTGTTAACGCCAACCATGTCGAAATTCAGCATTCCTTTCAACCCTGAGAGGAACTCTGGTTTAGCAGTATCTACAAAAGCTCGTGAGCCATGTAACCCGTCTTCTTCGCCATCAAAGGCGACGAACCAAGTTTGACGAGCCAGATTTGTGTTAGCTAAGTTACGCGCAATCGCCAGTACAACTGCTGTTCCCGAAGCGTTATCATTTGCTCCAGGGGAACCTGGCACAGAATCGTAGTGTCCACCAAGTATCAGTTTTGGCTGAGTTACACCTGGTAGATGAGCAATTACATTACGTCCGTTAACAACTTGTCGTTGAGCATTGACATTGAGGCTGACATTAACTGGTGCATTTTGCGCTTGCTGAAGTAAAGGATTACCGCGATCGCCCGAAAGTCCTAAGACAGGAATTTTTGCTGATTCACCCAACGTCGCACCGTTTAAATTACCTGGTTGATTGTTAACAACAACCAAACCAACCGCCCCAGCCGCAGCAGCATTACTGGCTTTTTGAGAAAAGCGGATTTCACCACGCCGGACAATGGCGATCGCGCCTTTGACATTCACCTTGGCAAAGTCATCAGGTCGCCCAAAATTGGGAACTGCTACTAGTGGTGCATTCAGCTTTCCCGGAATCGTGCCATTGAGTGCTTTACCTTCGATATTCGTACCATTAATGGTGAGATTTGAACCTAAGTCTACAAACTTTTCATAATTAAAAGTCTGAACTTCGGCAACATAACCAGCCTGACGGTACCGATCAATTAGATAGCTGCTAGCCTTTTCCATAACTGGTGTACCAGCTACTCGCGGGCCCATATTCACCAAAGCTTGCACATCTGCATAAGTTGCATTGGTGCGATCGCCTTTGGCGCTACGCTTTGCGTAATCGCTTTCTTGCGCCTCGGCTTTTGGTATTTCAACAATATTATTTAAGCGAGTTGACTGTACGCAAGCTGTCGGTAGTGAAACTAGGACAGCCACTAGCGCCGCATTTAACCAAGAATTTGTAGTCATTTTAAGTAGAAGGCAGAACGCAGAAGGAAGAATACTTCTCCTGAGTGCTTTTTGCGAGTCTGTGTTTTAGGTTTAATCATTTCCACCTACTCAGATTCTGTTATTCTTATTGTGTTAGGTAAGAATGACAAAATAATGTCAATCTGTATTAAATCCCCAGTGAGTGACTAGTACAGCAAGGCAGAATTTAAGGGACTTCCAAGTAATACCAATTGAAAAAAGAATGCGACAGATGGGTAGGGGCACGGCAATGCCGTGCCCTTACGAATAATCTATGTGTCGCAAACATTATTTGAATTGGTATAAAAAAATATCCCATCGCATTGCTGACTTTTCACGGCATCTGGAAAACGACATTTTGAGCTTTTCTCAAACCCTAATTTTTACGTTAGCGATTTTCATTAACTTAGAGCTATTGAGAATTAGCCTGTGGAAAAAGCTACGTTGTTTAGCGGTTTGAGGACTTACCGTGAAAAGTCAGATCGCATTGAGGGCAGGGGAGAATAACAGCCCAATAAACAATCGGTGCAGTTAACCTACACCGATCGCCAAATATGACTCGAATTTAACATTCTATTGTCTCACGCCAATGCTGAAGCTTGGGGTTTAGCAAAAATCATCCGTCCTGCGGAAGTTTGCAAAGCACTGGTGACTACAACTCGCAATTCACCGCCTACATAACTACTACCTTCTTCAACGACAACCATTGTGCCATCGTCTAAGTAGCCAATTCCCTGGCTTGGTTCTTTGCCTTCCTTGAGAATTTTGAGGTCAAGGTTGTCACCAGGTAAATAGGTGGGACGAACAGCGTTAACTAAATCATTGACGTTCAATACTGGTACTTTCTGTACACTAGCAACTTTTGACAAGTTGTAGTCATTAGTTAGTAGTGTGCCGTTGATTTCTTGGGCAAAGCGCACTAACTTGGCATCGACTGTGGGAATATCTTCGTAGTCAGATGGGTTAATCAAAATGCGATCGGGGTAAGTTTCCTTAACGCGGTTGAGAATTTCCAATCCTCGCCTTCCCCGTACCCGCTTTTGGTCTTTGCTAGCATCGGCTACTTGTTGCAGTTCTTGTAAGACAAATTGCGGCACAATAATTTGTCCTTCCAGAAAACCTGTTTCCAGAAGCGTTTCAATGCGACCATCGATAATGCAACTGGTATCTAAAACTTTAGTATTAGCAGGTTTTAGAGTCCCTTCCGCCACCATCGTTTCGACGGTGTTGGGATTAATGAATCGCAATAATCCTCGCCCGTGGGTATCTGCTAAATTCATGCCAGTCACTGACAGCAAAATACTGCCGACGACTGCTACCAAGGGCTTAATAAAGCTAAAATCTGTAGGAATGGGTAACAAAAATAATGGGGCCAGCATCAAGTTGGCGACCAATAACCCAATCACTAAGCCAATAGCACGCGTTAAGATCACTTCGAGTGGCAATTCTCGGACTTGTGCTTCTAAGCGACGATATGTCGTCTGGAAACTCAGCCCAACTGCACCGCCAATAATGGCGGCAAAAACGGCAACAACTAGGCGTAAAGCTTCTAAGTTTGTCACCCTGTCTAGTGCCCCATTGGGTAGTAGTTCAATGCTGTAGAACCCTATTCCCGATGCAGCAAAGATAAATGAGAGAATAATAATTGCATCAAGCATGGTTGTGTTGTTTTCCTGCAACTGTGTTAACCAACAGAGTTAAGTATTTTTTATTTCATCGGTAAAATGTATTCAGAAATATTTCCTTAACTCTAGGGGTTTAAGCAGGCAATATCTGCAAACATTATAACCAAATAGTTTTAGCTTAATATTTTTCATCCTTTTGTTATACAACTTGTAAATAAACTAATAAATTTCATTGATTGTAATTTTCAGTATGGTTAATTTTATTCTTTCTCAAAATGGTTAAAAAAGTTAATTTTTTTAGTATTCCAAGTTCTGCTTATGTGCATATTCCTTTTTGCAGACGCAGATGCTTTTACTGTGATTTTCCTATATCTGTTGTGGGCGATCGCTTGCGTGGTGAAACATCTGGTACTATCTCCCAATATGTTGAAGTGCTATGTCAAGAAATTGCCAGCACACCAACATTTAGTCAACCGTTGAAGACAATTTTTTTTGGCGGTGGTACTCCTTCGCTGCTTTCAACAGCACAGTTACAGCAGATCCTAGCAGCATTAGAGGAGCGTTTTACTCTTTCACCTGGTGCGGAAATTTCGATGGAAATAGACCCAGGAACGTTTGATTTACCACATATAACAGGCTACCGCAGCTTGGGGGTGAATCGCGTAAGCTTGGGTGTACAAGCGTTTCAAGAAGAGTTATTAAAAGTAGCTGGGCGATCGCACTCAATTGCAGATATTTTTGCAGCTGTGGAGTTAATCCGCAAAGTCGAGATTCCCGAATTTAGTTTAGATTTGATTTCTGCTCTACCGCATCAGTCTTTGGCTCATTGGCAAGATTCACTAAAAAAAGCAGTAGCGCTCGCCCCAACTCACATCTCTATATATGACCTTACCATAGAGCCAGGCACAGCTTTTGGTCGCTACTATACACCTGGTTCTAGTCCTTTGCCGACAGATGAAACCACAGTCAAAATGTACCAGATGGCACAGCAAGTTTTGACTGGTGCAGGTTATCAGCATTATGAAATTTCCAACTATGCCCAACCAGGACATCAGTGCCAACATAATCGAGTTTATTGGGAAAATCGCTCTTATTATGGTTTTGGTATGGGTGCAGCCAGTTACGTAGAAGGTAAGCGGTTCACTCGTCCACGTAAAACTAAAGAGTATTATCAGTGGGTGAAAGCAGGCTGTGAAATTGATTGCGAAAAAACACCACCAGAAGAAGTATTATTAGAAACCTTAATGGTAGGGTTGCGTTTAGCAGAGGGTGTAAGTTTGGCAGCGTTGGCGGCTGAGTTTGGGGAAGGGAAAGTAGAGGAGATTTACAAATTTTTGCAGCCGTATTTTCATAAAGGTTGGGTAGAAGTTGTTGGAGAAAGGTTGCGCTTGACCGATCCCCAAGGCTTTTTATTTTCTAATGTAGTTTTGGCAGCATTGTTTGCAGAGTTTGGTGATTAAACTACAAATGCGGTTGATTCACTTAAAAGTAGTTTTCACAAATTAAATAGGACTGCTATAGAAGAGAACTTGATAACATAAAACAACGTCAGCTTGAACTAAACCATATCGATTTATAAAAAATCTAACTAAAAATTATGAATAAGCAATTAGAACAGTTTGCTAGTGATAATTATTCTGGCATTTGTCCTGAAGCACTGGAATACATGATTAAAGCTAATTATGGTAGTGCGCCAGCTTATGGTAATGATGAATGGACTCAAAAAGCAACAGATTATTTTCGAGAATTGTTTGAAATTGATTGTGAAGTATTTTTCGCTTTTAACGGTACAGCTGCAAATTCTTTATCTTTAGCTGCGCTTTGTCAGTCATATCACAGCGTTATCTGTCATGAAACATCGCACATAGAAACAGATGAATGTGGCGCACCGGAGTTCGCTTCTAATGGTTCTAAATTATTACTCGCTCCCGGAGAAAATGGGAAGTTAACACCACAAGCAATAGAGTTAATGGTAACTAGGCGCACTGACATTCATTATCCCAAACCAAAAGCTATTAGTATTACGCAATCAACTGAAGTAGGAACTTTGTATTCTCCTGAAGAACTTTTAGCAATTAAAGAAATTGCTCGTAAGTATAACTTAAAAATTCACATGGATGGCGCTCGCTTTGCTAATGCAGTAGCCGCCATGAATAAAAGTCCGGCTGAAATGACTTGGAAAAGTGGTGTAGATGTGTTATGTTTTTGTGGCACAAAGAATGGCATGGCTTTAGGTGAAGCGATACTTTTCTTTAATAAAGCGTTAGCAGAAGATTTTGACTATCGGTGCAAGCAAGCAGGTCAGCTAGCTTCAAAAATGCGGTTTATTTCCGCGCCTTGGTTGGGTTTACTAGAAACTGGCGCATGGCTCAAAAATGCGCGACACGCAAATCAATGTGCTGAATACTTAGAGATGCAACTATTAAATATAGATGGCGTTGAGATAATGTTTCCTAGAGAAGCCAATGCTGTGTTTGCCAAGCTACCAGCTTATGCTATTCAAACTTTGAGAGAAAAAAATTGGCAGTTTTATACATTTATTGGTGTTGGGGGAGTACGTTTTATGTGTTCTTGGAACACGACGCAAGCCAGAATTGATGAATTGATTAGAGATATTAAGGAAGCGATCGCTTAAAGTAATACTGTGATGCGAAATTCAAAATACTCTAGCAAAGCTCTCCTATGCCAAAATGAAAATAACTAATACCATAAGGTGAGCGATCGCTCTGAAAGCTAGATAAAGGATTGACCTGAGCTATGGCAGAAGAAACCAATCATAATCAAGCGGGAGAAGTAGCTCCCAGCACTGTTGACAAACAGGCCCCCAGTGTCGCTGAAGAACACGCTCCTAGCACTGACGAACCAGTAGCGACAGACCTCCCTACTGCCAACGCGCCAGATCCCAAAGCAGTAAACGCAGAAGATAATCCTAATGCCGCCAAACCAGCGGCGGCGGCTCCCAAGCGCGAGAAACCAGCAGCTAAAGCAGGAGCAGAAGAAAAACCCGCAGCCGCAGCTAAAGCAGCCAAAAAGGAAAAAGCCCCAGCTGTTGAAGATAAGCCATTTGTAGAGTTTATACAGCAAGAGTACTTACCTGCTGTGCAAACTGCGATCGCCCAGCAAGGTGTGTCAGATTTACAATTGTCTTTTGCTAAACAGAAGTTTCCCATCGCCGGCTTTGAATCAGCCGAGGAATGCTGGCAACTTATAGGAAGTTGGCAAAACGGTTTGCGTCAGTTTAACCTGTATTTCCCCGATGAGGATATTCAAGGGAAAAAAGGATTTTCCTGCAATGAGGGTAAAAAGCCTAGCACACTTGAGTCATTCTTAATCGATGAACGCAAAATCACTCTTGACTTGCTGGTGTTTGGCTTAGTGCAGCGATTGAACGGTCAAAAGTGGCTAGGTAGAAATTAGTTACTACTGGGGACTGGGGATTGGGCATTGGGCATGGGGCATTGGAGAAAGCTATCTCCCCACTCAGCACTCAGCTTCAAATCTCGTGGAAATGGTAGGTGACGGCTCCAGTGATGGGGTCGTTATCTATTTTTACATAACCTGATTTAAGCATCTCCTTAAGTGTCGTTTCCACCTCCGCAAAGCTGGCTCCCGTTGCTTTCACACCTTGAGTAACAGTGAGAGTCCCACCCTTATTTTCTGCTGCTTCAATCAGTTTAATCATTAGTTGGTTACCACTGGGGCGGTAAACTTGGGAAGCGATTACAGGTTGATTTAGCGGTACACCCAAGGGCGATAAACCAGCTTTGGCCATGAGTCTAAGATCGTGTTCTTCAACCATACCGGGAATGAGGAATAGATCCACCAACTGCCCCATATACAATAAACCGCCAGTACAAAGCCACAACACACCCGTCGCAATTTTGCCATTGTATAAACGGTGCAGTCCTCCTAAGCCAACAAACCCGACTGCACATAAGATGTAGGAGACAAGAAGACGGTCTTTATTAGTGTTGTTGTCAACATTCATGTTGTTTTCGACCCCTTGGATTCGCACTTATTGTCTAAGACGATGTTCTGATGCTGTTTTGTTTCATCACTAAGTTGGTCTTTTTAGCCGACAATGAAGCATAAAAATTATTTTTCTTTTGCTTGTTGCCGCCAGTTTGGACAATTCGGGGAACTCGTCCATCTAGTCACCCCTATTGTTAAGACAACTTCTAGGTCACTACCAATTTTCAATTCTCGATTCCGTCGAAATTGAAGTATTGTTGCAACTCTTAACGTTTTTCCTACATTTTTTCATCCTGCACCTTGGTAGACTGAATTTTATACAAATGGTTTATTGTCGTTTAGTTGCGCCTTGCGATCGCCTTCGGCAGTGGGCGAAGCCCAATCGCCTGACCTTTGGCTTTCAGGTGTACTCAAGATAATAAAGACAAAAGAGAAATCAAGACATGGTAGATTCCCTAAAAAAACCAGGCTTTGAAGAAATACGTCCAGGGATTAAAGCCCCGGCAAAAGAAACCCTGTTAACACCCCGGTTTTATACAACCGACTTTGATGAAATGGCGCGGATGGATATCTCCGTCAACGAAGACGAGTTACAAGCCATTCTGGAAGAGTTTCGTGCTGACTACAACCGTCATCATTTTGTTCGGGATGCCGAGTTTGAACAATCCTGGGATCATATTGATGGGGAAACTCGCCGTTTGTTTGTTGAATTTCTAGAACGTTCCTGTACGGCTGAGTTTTCCGGCTTTCTGCTATACAAAGAACTCGGTCGCCGCTTGAAAGATAAAAGCCCTCTATTGGCAGAATGCTTTAACCTGATGTCACGGGATGAAGCACGTCATGCTGGCTTTTTGAACAAAGCGATGTCAGACTTTAATCTCTCCCTAGATTTAGGGTTTTTAACTAAGAGCCGCGATTATACCTTCTTTAAACCGAAATTTATCTTCTACGCTACTTATCTTTCAGAAAAGATTGGTTATTGGCGATATATCACGATTTATCGCCACTTAGAAGCACATCCTGAAGACCGGATTTATCCAATATTCCGATTCTTTGAGAACTGGTGTCAGGATGAAAATCGTCACGGCGATTTCTTCGATGCAGTGATGAAATCCCAACCGCAAATGCTCAATGATTGGAAGGCAAAGCTATGGAGTCGGTTCTTCCTGTTGTCAGTATTTGCAACGATGTACCTGAATGACATCCAACGCAAAGATTTTTATGCTTCACTTGGACTAGATGCGCGGGAATATGACATATATGTCATCAAAAAGACCAATGAAACCGCAGGAAGAGTGTTCCCGTTGATGCTGGATGTAGACAATCCAGAGTTTTATCAACGGTTAGATGTTTGCGTCAATAATATGGAAAAATTGAGTGCGATCACTAACTCCAAAACTCCCAAATTCTTCCAATTCTTCCAGAAACTACCAGTTTTAGCCTCCATAGGCTGGCAACTTTTACGGTTGTACCTGATGAAACCAATTGATGCTGTTTCTGCTCAAGGTATGGCCCGCTAGTTAATCAAATTACTAAATCTAGAGTGGTTCTGTTTAGTGCAGAGCCACTTTTTTTATTGCAAAATTAGCATCATAAATTAATACGGGTTCCATTACACGAATGGGCTACTTTGTAATTTTCCACAAAATGCACCAGGAATGCTGGTAAGGAAATTGATAACTTTTCAACCTGCATAATCTTACCAAATGGTAGTAATAAGATTCTTACTCAATGGTAGTTTATGGAGTAGTAATATTTTTTAGATTGTTCACTGCTTAGGGGAGCAAAATACCGAAATATAGAGTCAAATACAGAAATAGTTGCAAATATTTAGCTATCCAGCGATGCTCAAGGGTTCTTCCAATAAGCTGCCACTTATATTAATATTCTGCTTATTTACTAGCTTTTTACCTGCCTCTGGATCAGTTTTCTGTCCAGCGATCGCCAATGACGGATATGGTAGAAATTATGGCACAGATGGCAGCAAAGGCACTGATGGGCGTCCTGGTAGAAATGGTCGCAACGGTCAGAACCAGAGTATTTTTGTTGATGGTTCTTCTGCCAATCTTGATCTGTCAGGTGAGAATGGTGAAGATGGTGAGGATGGCATACGTGGTTATCGACCTGACTGCGGTTACCAACCTGACAACGTAAGCCATGACATCAATGCACCGGATGGAGGTAATGGTGGTGACGGCGGTAAAGGAGGAGATGGCGGCCATGGCGGCTCTATTACAGCCTACTACACTAATTTGGCAGACTTGCGGAATGTTTTTGTTCGGGCTACAGGAGGAGAAGGCGGGCGTGGCGGACGCGGTGGCAACGGTGGGGTAGGTTGTAACTGTCGTCAACGGAGTTGGGAAGTGGAAACTTGCCAAGGAACTCCCGGTACACCTAGTTACAAATGCACGAAAAAGCGTTACAGATGCCACGACGGTAGAGATGGGCGATATGGTAACAGTGGCAGCAATGGCAGTCGAGGACGCTTAGGAACCTTAAGTATTATTAAGGGCAAAGAATCCTTGGTGGATGATATTCCCACGTTGCAAACCCCAATTTCGGAACTGACAGGTAAACAGTTCAACCTCTCAAAGAATAAGTGGAATCTACGGACAGGAGCCGCCTCTCTACTTGCTCCTGGTTCTGTGATTGCTGATGAATACCGGGAGTTTGATCAACGATTGGAAGGGACTTTTCAACTGATTTGGCGAGACAAGCAACCCCTTACCAGCTTTGCTAACCAAGCTGCAACCTTAAATTTAAACGATAGCAAGCAGGTAGAAATTACTTTTCCTGAAGATTTGTGGATTGATGGTAGCAGTAAGACAGAGGCTAACTTAACAACCTTTACTGTGAACAATGCGATCGCCAAAAAAGATGCCACACGCCTAGCAGTGGCAGAATTTGCTGGTGCAGAACAAAACCTCAACTTGAAAATAGTCGATTTGGCAGCAAAATCCAACATCATTCAGACTCAATTTCGTGTCAAATTCCGGGCACAGGATAACTTGTCTGGCTTGTCTGACTACCAAACTGTATATGAAGGAGAAATTCCGGCTGAACTTGTAAAGCGCGACTATAACCGTTTTATCCTTGCTTTAGGCAAGCTACCAATTCGTGTGACTGCCCTTAACCCCGGTGTAAATGTTGATATAGAAGTAGTGGCAACCCGTTCCTTAAGTGGACGTTCAGCAAAGCAAAGCATTAACTGGCAAGGTGCGATTCGTAGGGGTATAGGGCTGTAAATATTCAAAACCCTTATACCGATTCTTCAAAATAAGATTGTTTGACTTTTTTAATTACGAATTACGAATTAAGCAGATTTCTTACCTTCTGAGACAATCTGCGCCAGAAGATAACCTGTAAAGTCTAAAAACTGATCGAGTAAACTGCCGATAACACCAATGTAGAGTATCGACTGAATTATGTAATTGGTGTTGCCAGCTTTATAAGCATCCCAGGCAAGCAAGCCAAGTCCTTTTGGCCCGATCAACATTTCTGTAGCAATAACTGTAAACCATGCTACCCAAATGCCAACTTTCAAAGCATGAAATATATGAAAGATAGCGGCTCGAAAGTTATTATTTTGTCTATAAAAATGCCGCATACCTATTGCTGTATTAACAATCATTGACCAGAGAGTGCCAGAAAAAATTACGACCACGGCTGCGGCTTCGCCCTCTTTAAAAATTATGAGCGCAATCGGTAGTAAGGCTATAGGGGGGATACTATGAGGTATCTGAAATATCCGCTTTAATAGCTGATAAACCGTACCATTTATGCTTATTAAGTATCCAATAAAACTACCTAAAACAGCGGCTGGGATATAACCGACAAATAATTTTTGTAGGCTCGATAAAACATCCAAAAATACACTATGTTCCATGCCTCAGTTCTCATTTGGAAAGTCTGGGGAATACTGCGGCAGTTGCATAAAATGGCAAAGATACAAATAAGCAGGAGGTGTTACAGTCTGATTAAATTAACTCTATCAAAAAAATCAAGCCTGATTAAAAAATTAAATAAAATTTGAATAATTTACTTTCTGAATGGCTTTAACCTAAAACTTGAAAAAATCACATTAAATATTATTTGATACCGTTATTTTGTGAGTAATTAATCATCAGTAATCAGTACACAGCCTCAAGACTGAGTAATTGATTACTGATAATTGAAAACTGATTATTTTCCCATATTACGTTTCATTTGTTCCAACTCGTCTTGGGTTTCCCAACGGCGAAACTTGTCTTCTAAGTCGTCAAAACTGCTAGAATAACTGCTGCTTGGATTCGACCAACCATTAGTTTCTAAACGCTGTTGAGCTTGAGCTTTAGCACGTGCTGTTTGTGCTTCAGTAGCTTTGGCTTGTACTTCTTGTCGCCGCGACTGAATTTTTTGTAGTAGTTCTTTAGATTGATTAATGCGTTCTTTCAGCCCCTGCATATGTCCCCAGCGTTGATTTCCTTCGCGTAGTAGGGTTGCTTCTCTCTGTTGTGCCGCAGTTGCTAAATCTTCTCGTCCAGCAGCTTTTGCCTTTTGAACACGGATGTGCCAACGCTGAATTTCTTGAGCGGTGGACAAAATTTCCTCTTGCGATCGCTTTTCCTGTAATTGTAAATCTGCAACCAGCTTTAAAGTATCTTCCTCTTGCTCCCGCAACTGTTCTAACAGCGCTTCTAATTCCAAATGAGGATTATTACGCAAGAATTCTTCTAAACGGTTTTCTAGAAACCGACTTAAATCATCAAATAAGCCCACTGCCAGAACTCCAGAGTCAGGTATGTGATTTTATTGTAGTAATTATAATCATCGGCGGAAAGCGGATCGTAATAGTTCACTGTAAAATAGCTTTCATTTCTGATGAGTTTTTATACAACATCATTCTTTTAAATAAGTTAAAGGTTGTTTGAAAAGTAGTTGGCTGTGATTTTAAACACTTATTGATCCCCCCTAACCCCCCTTAAAAAGGGGGGAAACTTCTTAAAGTCCACGGCAGTTACTACAACGGGGGGAACCTCCGCAACGCACTGCCTCCCCTTTTTAAGGGGGATTTAGGGGGATCTAAAACGTTTTGCTACCAACAAGAGGACTTTTAAAACATCCTCTTAAATTCTTACTCTAGATACAGGCAGATTTTACCTTATAAGTGATATATGCACGGTAACGATTGTTAATCTTAAGACTGTTCAAGTTTATCTACTTAGACGAATTTATGACTATTACCATTAGTGGGACGCTAGATATAATCTTCCAAGGCTATCAAAGTACATCGGTAGGGACACAACAATGTTGTGCCCAATAATCTGTACCTCACTCGTTTGCAACCTGCTGTATGTCAACAAACTCTCAACTTCTGCTTGATAAATTAAGATTTTAATTTTGTGCAGTATCGCATGATCGATTTTTATTTAACTTAACCATATAAAATAACAGACAAAAGCGGTTGTTTATATATGCGATACAAAGTCAAGCTTAACAAAACGAATGTAGGATATGCTATTTGGTGTCCTGCTTTACCAGGATGCTGGACTTTGGGAGCAACAGAAGAAGAGGCTTTAGAAAATATCAAAGGTGCGATTAAAGCTTATCTAGAAACTGTTGATGAAGTAACTCAAAATGCAGAGCTACGTTATGTGGAAGTTCGATGAATTTAAAAAATCATGTATTGATAATAATCGATTAGGTTATTTTTTGTATTTAATATTGCAAATTTATTTTTACTGTATTTTTTAATTTTGAATTGATTACAGCGGCGTTACCCAATAAGCAATACCTCTGACAATTTGCTTTCTAAAACCAAATAAAGGTAAATTATCTTCAGTTAAACCTAGGTAAGTCCAATGTGGAATATCATTTTCTACAGTTTGAAACCAGCCATTTTGATTTAAAGCTTGTCTCTGCTTTTGACTTGATACGCGTAAATCAATTGCTAATCCCCAGAGATGTTGTGATGTTCCAGGCGGTGCAACTATTCCAAGTATTACTGTTTCTTTACCTTGGCGAACTTTTTCTAAAGTTCTATCGTTAGCATATTTGTGCCAAAATCTTAAATTTGTGGTGAAAGTACGAGTACAATCACCACTACCATAACCAGATTTGAGGGAAATATTTTGTAGCGATCGCGCTTTATTAAAAGCTATTGTTGCTGGCTGTTGTAAATAACAATCATTAGTACCATCAACTTTCAGCATTGTTAAAGTAGATTGGAATTCTTTGGTTTCTTGTTCGTTGTCAAAGATAACTTTTTTAGGCAGTTTAATTTCTGGTTCTTGATTCGCATATGCTGCACCATACTGACGCAGCAAAATATATTCAAAAGTGCCAGCTTCAGGAATAGTTAATAACTTATTAGTAATTGCAGACAAAAAACGCTGCTGCTCATTTAATTGCGGATTGGGAGTAAATGGTGTAACTGGAGATGGTGTTATTGCCTGTTGGGAGGAATCTTTACATGGCAATGAGCTACAGTCAATGAATTGTGCAGTATTACCAACCAATTTGTGGTGAGCAATTCCGTTACTAGCAACTAAAGCAAAAACGATAAAGAAAATAATACTAAAAAAAGCCGTCTTCCGCAAAATTCGTTGCATATACAAGTATTACTTTAAATTACAGCCTTTTTTCGTAGCGAATTGATGCCTGAAAATACTTTGTGCTTACTTCGCGTCCCTCCGCCTTGAAAAAAGCTACGAATTTATGCAAAGCGGGACTTAGGCATAGGATTGTTCAATGATTGAAACAAATTATGACAAAACCCCATATATTTTACTAAAGTTTTAAATCTAAACAGACTAATATGTAGGCGCTAAATACATAGTTATTTTCATAACTTGTTGCATATCAAACTACATCCATGAAACCACGGGATCAGCTAAAATTGGAAATGACTTTAAGCTTGCTGACACTGTAAGTATGACCATGCACAATTCCGTTGAATTTCAAGACGCTTTTGATGTGATTGTCGTCGGTGCAGGTCACTCCGGTTGCGAAGCGGCCCTTGCCACTGCACGCCTCGGCTGTCGTACTCTGCTGTTGACACTCAATTTAGATAAAATCGCTTGGCAACCTTGCAACCCAGCCGTGGGTGGGCCGGCCAAATCCCAGCTAACCCATGAAGTTGATGCGCTGGGTGGTGAAATTGGCAAGATAGCAGACCGTACTTACCTGCAAAAGCGCATTCTCAATTCTTCACGGGGGCCAGCAGTATGGGCATTACGTGCCCAAACAGACAAGCGGGAATATGCTGCTGTGATGAAAGGGATTGTTGAGAATCAAGATAACTTGATCATTCGGGAAGGAATGGCCACAGATTTGGTATTAGGCGCTAATGATGAAGTAATTGGCGTTCAGACTTACTTTGGTATGGCGTTCCAGTGTAAAGCAGTTATCCTAACGACAGGAACCTTTTTGGGGGGACGGATTTGGGTTGGTAATAAATCGATGGCGGCCGGACGTGCTGGAGAATTTGCCGCAGAAGGATTGACGCAAACCCTAAATCGTTTAGGATTTGAAACCGGAAGACTCAAGACTGGCACACCAGCACGGGTAGATAAGCGATCGGTAGACTACACTAAAATGTCGATCCAGCCAGGGGATGAAGAAGTCCGTTGGTTTAGCTTTGACCCTGAAGTTTGGGTAGAACGGGAACAAATGCCTTGCTACATTACCCGTACAACTCCTGAAACCCATCGCTTGATTCAGGAAAATTTGCACCTGTCACCTGTATATGGTGGTTGGGTAGAAGCTAAAGGCCCTCGTTACTGTCCCAGTATTGAAGATAAGATTGTGCGCTTTGCAGATAAGGAAAGCCACCAAATCTTTATTGAACCAGAAGGCAGAGATATTCCCGAACTTTATATTCAAGGGTTTTCTACAGGATTGCCGGAAAATCTGCAACTATTAATGTTGCGTAGTCTCCCTGGTTTAGAAAACTGTGTGATGTTACGTCCGGCTTATGCTGTGGAATACGATTATTTACCAGCCACCCAGTGTTACCCCACATTGATGACTAAAAAAATTGCTGGGTTGTTTTGTGCTGGACAAGTAAACGGCACAACAGGTTATGAAGAAGCTGCTGCTCAAGGACTGGTGGCGGGAATTAATGCAGCTCGCTTTGTGCGCGATCAGGAGATGATTATTTTTCCCCGTGAGCAAAGTTACATCGGAACCCTGGTTGATGACCTGTGTACGAAAGACTTACGGGAACCTTATCGGATGCTCACCAGTAGGTCAGAATACCGATTAATACTGCGTTCTGATAATGCTGATCAACGTCTGACACCTTTGGGACGCGAAATCGGCTTGATTGATGACCGCCGTTGGGATTTGTTTACCCAAAAACAAACACAGATTATCGCCGAAAAAGAACGGCTACACGCTACGCGGGTTAAGGAGCATGATGAAATTGGGGTAGCGATCGCCACCGATACCCAGCAAGCAATCAAAGGCTCAATCACCCTAGCTGACTTGCTGCGGCGGCCAGGATTTCATTACCTTCACCTTGATCGCTATGGACTGGGAAACCCAGAACTTAACACCATTGAGAAAGAAGGTGCAGAAATAGACATCAAGTATTCTGGCTATCTTGCTAGGCAACAAAATCAGATTGAGCAGATTGCGCGTCAGGCGCACCGCCAGTTACCTGCGGAGCTAAATTACACAACAATTGATACTCTCTCTAAAGAAGCACGGGAAAAGCTAAGTAAAGTAAAACCACTCACAATTGGTCAGGCTGCACGTATTGGTGGGGTGAACCCAGCCGATATTAATGCCTTGTTAATATATCTAGAATTACGCAAAACAAAGAATCAGCCGGAGTTTACAGCATTATCCTCAAAAAAACTTCATGAAGCGTGAGTATAGTAGTTAAGGAGGAGATGGGTATGATAGATGACATGGATTAAGAACTGGCATCATCAGCAGTCTCTGAATTCTTAGTTGAATTTAATACTACCCAACAATCAACTCGTCTCATTTGGACGTGCGATTGGATGTTTCATCAAAATCCTGACTCTCCGGCAGTAGGGGCGGTATTTCTCCGTCCTAGCAGCTACCACCCAAAAGCCTATGTTAAAAGAAGCCAGCACTCATCTCATTATTCCGGAAATCTCAGAAGACTTGATCGTCAATGAGCCTTGGTCGATAGATATTTATGCTGATGGTTTGATGAATGATATTTTTGCCGATATCGACCAAATTTTAGATGTTAGCGGGAATATAACTTCCCAAACTAGGAATTTAGGATATGGTTCGGCACAGACAGTTAAAATGCCACAGATTGTCTTGCCAAATCAACTAAACCGAACTGTACAACGAGTTCCTCAAAAGAGGAAGCCATTGAGTAAGGTTGTGGTTGGCACTCATGGTGTAAAACCAGTTAGTAGAAGTCCTCAAACAAGTAATCGTGCTTTGGGCAAGTTGCTAGTTGTGGGGTCAACTGTGGGTGTGGCGATCGCTGGTGTTATCTACTTGGTACACTCTGGGGTATTAACTTTACTAACTTTCACACCTACACTGCCTAAGCTTCAGGTGTCACAGCCGCAATTGCCTACAAAGGTAGATGTTGAGGCTGAGTTAGTTGACTATATGCTAGGAGCGCTGGCAGTTATTGATCGGCAACAATCCAGAAACAATTACAGTTCTGCCAACTCTGGACTGGCCGTTGCAGGAACTCCCAACCAAACAGCCTTAGCATTTGCTAACAATCAAAGGAGTGTTATCCTACCACCTCCTCTGGCGGCTAATAATACACCACCTGCTCCCAAAAGTTCTACAAACATTGTTGAGCGGATATATATACCTGTTTATCAAGCGCCTTCCCCAATGCGCTATACACCTCCAGTAATTCCTGGCGTTCCTAAACCCATATCATCAGTAGCGACTGCGACAGTATCTCAACCTGATACGGTGAAAAACGCCTTGAATTCAGTGCAGAAAGCACCCAAGCCGGTGAGTGTAAATATGTTGGCGGCGGCTGTGCGACCAGAACTTAAACCTGTGGCTGTGCGAACTGCACCAATCACCGTAGGAAAATCATCCAAACTTCTACCTGCATTCCCAGTAGTGCCATTCCGATCTGCACCACCGCAACTGTCTGCGGATACAGCACCCGTGGCTGTGGCATTTCAGCAACAGGTAACTCCTCCAACGACTGCGGCTCCTAGCCATACGTTAGAGGGATTGCTAGAGTTAGGAAGCAAATCTGCTGCTTTGTTTAAAATTGAGGGTGTAACTCAGCGCTTTGTCGTGGGTGAAAGAATTGGCTCAAGTGGCTGGACGTTAGTGGATGTTAGTAACGGCGAAGCTATCATCCGTCGTAACGGCGAAGTGCGGTCAATTTACACAGGACAAAAGCTGTAAACAATTTATACTTGCCCTCAAATCTCTTAAATTATGAGGTTGAGGTTCAACAAATTTCTAGGAATTGGCAATTGAGTAAAACTACAGATGCACTGTAGGTAGGGTATATCCTTACCTACTTAAGATAATGGCCGATTCCACTCAACTACGAATAATTAACAAAAACTCATGCTCATGTTAGAGAAGCAAAATATTATTTGCACCTAATTCTCTTCACTAAGCACCGTTTTGCATAAGTCCGTAGCTTTTTTCAACGCAGAGGGGCACAAAGTAAGCGCAGCGAAAAGTTGCGTGCGGGGGTTCCCCCCGTTGAGCAAACTTTTCAAGACAGAGTAACGCAGAGTATTTTCACACACCAATTCGCTACGAATTAATGAAAGGCTATACTTAGCGCTTCTATTAAAAACTTATTTAGGTAATTTCCTTTACCCAATAATACAGTAATTGCTCTAAATTGCTATACGGGGTATGACACCTCATTAATCTCTCAATAAAAATTATAGACGTATCTGAAGTTATAAAAGCGCGATCGCCTAATTAAAAGCCTTGCTTGAGTTAACTAATTGGTAATGTAAACCAAAATGTTGCCCCTGTTCCTAATGCACTGTTTACACCAATTTCACCACCGTGAGCATGAATGATTTGCTTACACAGATACAGTCCTAATCCCAAACTCACAGAATTGCGAGAGTTACTAGCTTGAAAGTAAAGGTCAAAAAGGCGTTCACTCTGTTGTTGACTGATACCCACACCGTTATCACTGACAGTGCAATAAATCTTGTCTTCCTCAAGATGAGCGTTGATTGTCAACAGCAAACCAGGGGCGTTATGTTTAACAGCGTTGACAATTAGGTTAGAGAATACTCGCCATAGTTGCGTTGGATCGGCATTTACTAATAGTAAATCTGCGGTCACCCAATTTGTTAAGGTTACTTGATTTTCTGCTAGCATTGGCTCTAAATCTGCGATCGCGGCTTCCACTATCGTATGCAATTTTATTGGTTGGCGTTGCAACACAACCCCTTGCACCTCGTTGGCATGAGCTTCCATTAATGAGTTAATCAAACTCAGCTGGCGATCGCTACTTTGAACCATCCGCTCTAAAATCGAACGTGAAATACTGATTTTGCTTTCTGGACTTGCAAGCAAATTCTTCAGTACCATTAAAGTGCCAAGTACCGGGTTACGTAAGTCATGAGAAACTGCATGAAAAAACACTCGTAGTGCTTCTTCAGCTTGCTTACGCTTGGTGATATCTTCAATAATTCCCTCGTAATAAAGCAGTTTTCCCTGTTCATCACGGACTGCGTATGCTTTTTCTGAAATCCAAACAATACTCCCATCGCGGCGATAAATTTGGGATTCAAATTCTGAGATCCTGCCATACTCTTCAATCAAGCGCACAAACTCTGCTCGACGGCTGGGGTCAACATATAATTGATGTGCAATATCTGTGAAGTTTGCTGTTACCTCTTCCGGTGATGAATATCCATAGATATTTGCTAATGCAGGATTTGCCGTAATGTACTTTCCATCAGGGCTGCTTTGGAAAATACCTTCAACGGCATTTTCAAAAATACTGCGATATTTAGCTTCTGCAACCTTGAGTTTTTGGTAGGCTGACTCTAGTTCTTTATGAGCGTAAAACTCAGAGCGTTGCAGGCGATCGTAAAGATAAACACCAATGTCACATATGGCACATAACCAAAACACATACAAGATAAACGTTACATTATATATTTCGGGGTGTTCGGGTAACGGTGTTTTTAATCCAAATACAGTATTGACTCCAAAATAGTAAATTAGCAAACCCAACTGAGTCAGAAAGTGCAGATGCCAACAAACTGGGATGAATATCGCTTGACTCAAAAACAGCAACGACCAACCGAGAGTATCAGGTAAGGCAAAACCCTTGAGTGTAGCGAAAAACTGTGATCCCAAACTAATTGATAAAGATGATCCTAAAAATAACAGTTCTGGATAACGATGACCGAACTTAGTTTTATGCAGGGCAAAACATACAAGTAGAGTCAGCAGCATCGCTACATTGATGAACAGCCCTTGAGTTTTGAGTGCCTCTGGTAGTTTTTCAAACTCTTTAAGGGGGAAAAATACGTCGTAAATGTTGCGTAAGGTAAAGGACAACAAGCAAATTAGCGCCAGCAATAACCATAGTTGCAATCTCTGCCACAAAAAGCGATGTCTAGCAGCAAGCCACTCTGTATCTTGACACCAACTTTTGGCAATGGCTGTAGTTTCATCTGTTGTTGATGCCGAAAAGGATTGTTTACACCACCTTTGCACTGTTCTCAATAAGGTAGCCATTAGCGTATTACCAACTTTACCACCATCAAAGGGTTTCCTATTTCCAGACTGCCATAATACCCTGGCCTTTTGATGGTAATTTATGGACAAGCGGTTGTAGATGAAGTTGCTAAAGGTAATGTAAACCAAAAAGTTAACCCGCGCTTGTGGTGGCTACTAACGCCAATTTCGCCACCGTGGGCTTGAATAATTTGCCGAACCAGATACATTTTTAAGGCAATACTTGTGGAACAAGAAGCTTGGGGATCGCGGACATATAAATCGAAGAGGCGATCGCACTCTAGTTTGCTGATTACTACACCGTTATCTTGGATTTCAGTGCGAATCATTCCGGCTTCAACTGTGGTTTTTAAAGTAAAATTTAATCCTGGTGGATTATTGTATAAGCCATGAGTAAATATATCTGCCAAAACTTTGTGTAACCGAGTTGGATCTGCCATCACCAAAGGTAAATCTTCAGGAACCAAGGTCTTGAGAGTTGCTTGATTTTGATTGAGCATTGGCTGCAAGTCTTTGATGATCGACTCCAGCAATGTGCTAAAATGCACCAGTTCACGACGAAGGACAATTCCTTTACCTTCGCAGCAATGCATTTCTAGTAATGAGTTAATCATTCCTAATTGGCGATCGCTGCCTTGAACCATGCGCTCAATTATAGAGCGAGGCACTGAAATTAGAGATTGTACAGATTCTTTACTGCACCCTTGACCTTTAAGTAAATTCTTTAACACCATCAAATTACCCATAGCAGCAGTTCGCAAATCGTGGGCAACAGTGTGTAACACAACATCTTTGACCCGTTGCAGTTCTTCTAGTTCCTGCATTTTTTGTTGTAGTTGTGCGGTGCGTTCTTCTACCTGGTGTTCTAAACTTGTGTTGAGTGTCGCCAGTTCTTGATAAATTTGTGCTTGCTGAATTGCGATCGCCAGTTGTTCTGACATTTGCTGTAGTAGATCAATTTCGATTGGCTGCCAATGACGAGGCCCAGAACATTGGTTAGCAATTAATGCACCAAACAATTCCTCACCTAGCATAATTGGTACAGCTAAGGTAGCCCTTGTCTGGAATTGTTCATAGTGTGCTTTCAATTTGGGAGATAGTGTGATTTGGTTAATATCTTCCACTACACGCACACGATTGGTTGTCAGTAAAGTTCTCAATTCTTGGAGATAGCTTTCATCTTGGGTTGTCCAACCTAATAGTGGTGGATAGTTGGAAACTACAGATTCAGCAACAATTTCGGCTCCTAACTTTGGCTCATTTAGACCAATAAAAACCCGGTCTACTTGCAAAAATTGCCTAACTTCGCTCACAGTGGTTTGGAGAATTTGGTCTAGATGAAGTGAAGAGCGAATTCGCGCTAGGGTTTCTGTTAATAGGCGATCGCGTTGTGCTGAAAGGCGTAATTGTGCTTCTACCTGCTTACGTGCTGTAATGTCGTGAGTTACTGCCAGTATGCAGGGAGTAGTATCTAAATCAATTACTTCTGCTGAAACTAGTGCTGTAATTATCTCCCCAGACTTAGTGCGAAATTCAACTTCTAAGTTACTAACGCATCCTGTGGTTCGCAACTCCTCCAACAATTTCATGCGATCGCACTTATTTACCCACATATTTAGCTCAAAAGCAGTCCGTCCAATCGCCTCATCTGGCTCGTAACCGGAAAGTTTAACAAAACTGTCATTAACTTCTAGATAACGTCCCTCTTGGAAAGTGCTGATTGTAATTGGATTAGGACTACAACGAAAAGCTTTAGAAAACTTTTGAGCCAGATTTTGCAGATTAGCTTCTGCTTGTTTGCGCTCTGTAATATCTCTGACAATTGTTAAGACTTCATCTGCACCGCTAACTACCAATCGTGCTTCATAATTTCGCATTCCCAAAGGCGTTGGTAGCTGATATTCACAAGTTTGCAAATTCTGAGAATCCAAAGTTTTGGCGATCGCTTCTTGGCAAATAGCCGCAACATCACTTGGCAAGACATCGTGCATATTTTTACCGATGATCTCTTCTTTTGAAAGGACAATATTTGCTCCGTCGCCTTTCAAGTCAAGATACTTACCATCACGGCTAACACGAAACATCAAATCAGGGATAGCATCCAAAATTGCTTTATAGCGCATCTGGCTATTACGCAATTGTTCTTCTGCTTGTTTGCGGTCTGTGATATCCATTATCAAGCCTTCCCACAACAGATCGCCGTTCGCTTGTCGTTTCAGTTGGGAAGCAGCTTGAATCCATTTGAGTTTGCCACTAGGTGTGATGATGCGACCTTCCCAACGCCAAGGTGTAAGAGTCGCAGCAGAGATAGCAACAGATTCTGCTAAGGTTTTCACATCCTGTGGATGAATCAGTTTGTGTAGTACCTGAAAATCTGCCTTGACAACTTCTGGTTCTAATTCATATAGTTCTCGACAGCCAGAACTAATATAAACAGCTTCCTGGGAACCATCTTGCTGTTGCAGGACTTGAAAAATCATTCCCGGTAGAATGGCAGCAACTTTTTCCAACAAAGTCATAGTCCCTTGTGGAAAATCTAGTTTATGCAGTGATTTTACAGTTTCATCCACTCTTTATGCCTTTGTTACGCAAGCGACTGATGTATGAGTTAAGGCGATCTTTGCCATCTTGACAGTTTTTATGCTAAGGGAATTATCGCCGACAACATATAAAACTACCTCTTCTTTCAGAGTAGTTCTGGATGCTGCGATCGCATTCACCCAATCGGGTGAACCATTTACCAAACGATTGCAAAAATTCCTAATCTTATTTACTTTCAGGCTGCTACAAACAGGCAGTATGCGAGTGGAGAAAAATTTTTACTTGGAAATCATAACTAACATTATTGCCGTTTGACATAATTTAAGATTCCCTGTCTCCTTAAACGGTGAACACTTAACTAGTTAACAATTTCAATTATTTAAAAAGATGACATTAACACAATCATTGACTCAAGAAAGTTTTACTCATGCTTTAATGGTGCTTGCCAATCTTGATAGTGATTTGGCTCGGATTTTAGAGACATTGGGGCCTCCACCCATCTGGCGAAGAGAAACAGGTTTTCCGACACTGCTGCAAATAATTTTGGAACAGCAAGTTTCTTTGGCGGCTGCAAAGGCTATTTTTAACCGTTTATGTGGGGTTGTGGAACCGCTGACACCAGAAAATTTCTTGACACTTGACGATGTTCAATTAAGAGTTTTGGGATTTAGTCGGCAAAAGATTCTTTATTGTCGTAGTTTGGCTGATGCAATCATAAGTGGTCAACTTGATCTAACCAAGCTGGAGAAAATGGACGACGCTGCTATTAGAACAGAACTAAAGCGTGTCAAAGGCATTGGAGACTGGACAGTTGATATTTACATGCTCATGGCACTACAACGCCCCGATGCCTTTCCCAAAGGCGATTTAGGGGTAGCGATCGCTTTACAAAAACTCAAAGGATTAACAACACGTCCAACACCAACACAAATAGAAGCGATCGCCCAGCATTGGCAACCCTGGCGTGCAGTCGCCACCAGAATCCTCTGGCACTACTACCTCAATGCCCTTACAGGCAATTCAAAATTAAAAATGCTGTAAACTCTTATCCTCTCATGCTCCGCGCCTCCGCGTCTCTGCGTGAGGCTAATCTTTAATTTTACTGTAAAAAACTACTTTAACCCTTGCTCTCTCAATAAAGCATCCACCCAAATACCATCAGCTTCCGACAACGGCGGCACAGGCTCACAGGTATAATCTATAGCCAAATCTAAACCTGCCCGGTCATATACCCCATGTATTAATACTTGCAAATCTAATAAAGGCTCTATATCTCCCTTACGCAGTGGTAATAGAAAGGATGGAATTGGTTCTTGCCAACTAAATGGGTATAATTCGGCCTTAGGGCGAGAGTTGCTGCGGCTCACCAAAATGCGATAACTTGCCTGAATCTGATTACCTAAAATAGGCATAGGTTTTCCGCCTCGTAGTAAGTCAATTTCCACGAGATGAGTCACGCTACCTAATACCTGTTGACGCTTGCGTTCGTATGCGTTTCGTCCTTCTCCTGAGCGCTTATTTTTGGGTGAGAGAACCTCAATTACTGTGACAACTTCCCCTGTTCCTACTTCCCTTACCTCTAAGTATGCTTCCCGCACCTCCTCTGGCATGGGAACATTGACTGTAACAGGCTTAACTGGCGGTCGTGCAACTGCAATGTTAGATAATTCTGTTTCTGTCTTTGTCAGCGATCGCCCCACGCTCACATCAGGGATACCAACTAGAACAGAATTTTCATCAGTTACCTGATATACCCGCTTCTCAATCGCCACTCGATACTTTGGACGTAAATGGGGCGCTAGTGCATCAGCGATAGCCACAATCAACCTACTGTGAACTTCTGGCCAAAGTTCAGGATTTTCAAGGTAAGGATTCATCCCCGGAAATGGTGAGGGCATAGGGGTAGGATGTGATTCTCATTGTTCATATCCTACCAAATTCAGTTTTTTGGCATGGCAGGCCAGATAAGCTATTAAACACCTAATTTGCAGTTTAGACCGCAGGGGGGCAGGAAGAGAAGTTGCCAGGAGGAGCCACTGACGGGTACGCAGGGGTTTCCCCAAGTGGAGCAAGTGGCGTTGGTTTCCCTCCAAGCAAACTTCGGGGAGCAGGGGAGCAGAGGAGAGAGTTTGAAGTTTTTCCCTAGAATTTAAATTGTGCAACTTGTAGGCGCAATAGCTTACCTGCCGATTAAGAAAACTATAGCTTCCCTGTAAAAACTCGCTCCGCCGGCCCAGTCATGTAAATTCGTTGGTCGATTTCTGACCATTCAATTTGCAAAGGGCCACCAGGTAGTTCTACGGTTGCGGTGCGATCGCATTTTCCAGTCAACACCCCAGCTACTAAGGAAGCACAAGCGCCAGTACCGCAGGCTAAGGTAATACCAGCGCCTCTTTCCCATACTCGCATTTTTAAGTAGTCTCGTCGCACTACTTGAATAAATTCGGTATTTGTTCTTTGAGGAAAAGCTGGGTGATGCTCAAACTGGGGGCCGATGGTTTCTAGGGGAATTGCGGCTACATCTTCCACAAAAGTAATGCAGTGGGGATTACCCATGCTGACACAGGTGACATTCCAAATTTGTTCCGCCACTTCTAGAGGCTGATTAATCACTTTTGTATCAGCAGCACCCAAGGTGGTAGGAATTTCTCCAGCAAGTAGTCTGGGTAAACCCATATCTACCTTTACTTGGCCATCGGATGTGAGTTGGGGAGTAATCACACCAGCCAATGTATGAATACGATATGAGTCTTTGTTTCTAGAATCGCCCTCCAAATCAGCCAAAAAACCAGCTAAACAGCGAATACCATTACCGCACATTTCCGGTTCTGAACCATCAGAATTAAAAATCCGCATACTATAGTCAGTACCGTTTTCTCCAGGTAGAGCAAAAATTACACCATCTGCACCAATACCAAAGTGGCGATCGCACAACTTAACTGCTTGCTCTGGAGTCAGTGCAGGCAATGATGAGGAACGATTGTCAATGAGAATAAAGTCATTCCCCAAACCGTGATACTTAGTAAATTCGATTGCCATTTATTTAATGATGAATTATCAATGATTAGTCACTGTTGTTAGAGATTAAGAATTCGTGATTAAGGATAAAAAACTAGGAAAGATTTTTTCCAGTCCCAAATCCCTAGTCCTCAGTCTCTAGCCCCCAGCTCCTTAATTAAAACATTCTGCCTTATGCATACATCATCACCAAAAATGCTTACAGAATTCGATACTTCACTGCCTAGTATTCGGCAAGTGCAAAACCTGATTAAACAAACAGCAGCGGTAGATTTTAAACTGGTGACTGGCGATCTAATAACGGGTAGGGTGATCTGGCAAGACCCATACTGTGTGTGTATTATGGATGAAAACAGCCAGCAAACTACAGTTTGGAAACAGGCGATCGCTTACATCAAGCCGAAGAGTTTTAGTCAATAGTCCATAACGTGAGACATTGACTATTGGTGACTCCACAAATTATTTATAGGTAGAAGCTTTCAAAGAGTTTCTGCCTCACTAACTTTTACTATCGGTATAGAAAAGGGCAATGCACTGGTTGTAGTAAACAAAGATTGTAATTTATTCAGACTCAGTAGGCTACCGCATAGTAAAACTTGGTCTCCTGCTCGCAAGTCCATTTGTCCTTCAGGAGAGCGAATAAACTTACCATCCCGCCGGATTGCTTGCACTTGTACTCCGTATTGGTCGCCAATATTTATATCTGCAAGGGTTTTACCCAAGACTGGAGTATCTGCATTAATTGTGATCCACTGACAAGCGCTATTTTCGCCTGGAACTGCTACTCTACCTAGAGCCAATTCGGCCAAAGCCGCTAGTTCTTCATCTGCTCCCACCACTAGGAGGCGATCGCCCTCTTCTATTCGAGTTTGATTGTTGGGAAAGTCGACTTCTTCACCGTTAGCGCGGCGAATTGCCATTAAACTCACCCCTGTTAAGTAGCGCATATCTGCTTCTTCTAAGCTCATACCAATCAGAGGCGAACCAGATGGTAGGGGATACCAACGGCGATTCAAATCACGAGTTGCTTGTTGCAAATCACGGGATACTTCGGATGCAGAACGTTCTGGCCGCAATTGTAAATAATGGTCTTTGCGGATCTGCTGCATTTCTCGTTGCACTATAGCTGGTGACAAGCCTAACCCTGTTAATAAATGAGTCGCCATTTCTAAGCTGGCTTCAAATTCTGGTTGCACCACTTCCCTGGCTCCCAGTTGGTAAAGCACTTCTATATTTTTATCTTGGGTAGCGCGAACAACCAAATCTAATTCTGGGCACAATTCCAAAGCGCGTTTTAGGCAAAGACGTGTACTCATGGGGTCAGGAAGTGCGATCGCCATTCCCTTAGCATGGTTGACTCCAGCAGTTTCTAAAACATGAAAACTGATGCAATTACCATATACATAAGGCACTTTAGCTTCACGCAACTTCTGAATTCTGCTTTCAGATTGGTCGATTACGACTACAGGTAGCTGGTGTTGTTGCAACAATTTCACTAAATTCTTACCTACTCGCCCGTAGCCGCAGACTACCACATGGTCTTTCAATGGCAAATCATCTGATACATCGCGCGGCTGAACATCTTCGAGATACGGTTTCAGCCAAGGCATGGATTCTGCCAAATTAAATAACAATGGTACTAACCGCAGCACAAACGGGGTGAGCATGAGCGTAACTGCGGTGGTTCCTAAAATCAGTAAATACACTGTTCGAGAAACCAACCCCAGCGCTTGCCCTTCACTGGCCAGCACAAAAGAAAATTCCCCAATTTGAGCCAATCCTAACCCAGCAATTAAGGCTGTTTTCAATGGATAGCGGAATAGCTTTACCAAAGGTGTAATAATCAAAAACTTGCCTACGAACACCAATGCTACTAGCCCCAGAATTAACTCCAGGTTTTTCCACAAAAACACTGGGTCTATTAACATCCCAATGGCGGCAAAAAATAAACTGGCAAAAATATCTCTTAGTGGCTCTACATAAGTGAGAGTTTGATCGGCATATTCCACCTCTGAAATCATCAAACCGGCGACAAACGCCCCCATCTCAATTGACAGCCCTAAATACTCTGTCAGTAGAGCAATGCCCAAGCATAATGTCACAACGCCTAACAAAAATAACTCTCGGCTTTCAGTACGGGCGAGGAGCCTTAACAGAGGTGGTATCAGCCAAATTCCTGCGACTACTGCACCAGCAGCAAATAAACCAATTCTTACCAGTGCTGTCACGACTGCTATGCCAATAGCTTCACCTGGTTCATGGAGGGCTGGTAGGACTGCTAACATTAGTCCTAGTGCTAAGTCCTGCACTACCAAAATGCCCAACATCACCTGTCCATGAGGTGTTTCCGTTTCGTTACGCTCCATTAAGCATTTGAGGACAACTGCTGTTGAAGATAAAGACAGAATTGACCCCAAAAATACGCCCTTAGCAGGTAAGGCTCCCCACGCTCCAGTTATTCCACATACCACAACTGTGATCAGAATTGTTAGGGCAATCTGTAGCCCTCCTCCTCCAAGGGCGATCGCTTTTACCTTCTTAAGTTCCGCAAAAGAAAACTCAACTCCCAAGGCAAATAACAAAAAGGCGACCCCAAACTGAGCCAGAGTTTCTACTTGAATAACTTCTTTTATCAATCCCAGCCCAGCTGGCCCGACAATCATCCCGCCGATGAGGTAACCTAGCAAAACAGGTTGTCGTAACAGCGCCGCTAACAGTCCGCCACAGGCTGCGACGGCGAGAACTGAAACTAAATCAACAATTAGCCTAAAATCTTCTTGCACCAGTTTGAAAATAAACTATTAAGACCTATAAACCTCAGCATACAAATTTTTATATATCTTCGCTCAGGTTATTGGTGTAAGAAAGACAAAATTTGCATATTTATTGCTAAATGTTCATATAGTTAGGGAAGAGAGGAAAAAGAAGCAGAGGAAGCATGAGCAAAAATCAGGCAAGCGCCAAAATTTTGCTAATTATTAGCGTAATGAATTTTACAATGCTCGCCTTGGTGAACGCATCGTATATATTTGTCTTATTTTTGACTAGTAACAATTATTTAGTGCAGTATAAGTCATTGCCCCCGTATAGGAATCGTACTTTAATCTAACTTTGCTGCATCGTCCTGCACCTTTGATATCATGTCCGTTTAAATAACCGTGATTGCGACCGAAGGGAAGCAATCCCAAAAACTTTGCGATTGCGTCGTTTGACTTCGTTCCACTCGCAATGACATATTCAGGGTGATTTGCCGGACATCATATGATGTATCGAAGAGCAACTTTGATGCATGAGCATTGCAAAAATCGACCTTGCTCAGCCTTCATCGGTAGTAGCGATCGCCACTCTCACGACTCTGCATAACTATTAATTATATAGAACAAAGATCCTCGTTTCGACTTGGATCTTTGTCCGATGTGGTCATTGAGGCGATTGGTAGAGGCAATAACCAGTATTATAGTAAAGCGGCACAAGGGCAGGGCAAAAGCTCATCGCATAGACTGACTCGGTGAATTGGTATACACAACTATGAATGTACAACTTGTTAATTCCCTTGTAGAAGTGGTACTAAATCTCTCCCCCGAAGAGCAAAAACTTTTTCAAGAAAAACTGAGTAACAAGCATTTAACGTTACTAAACAGTAAACCTCAAACATCATCGGAGAGATTATTACTTTGGCAGGAGTGGATAGATACAGCACCAAAAAGCTATGCCAACCTTTCTGATGAAGCTCTGCGTCGAGAAAATATTTACGATGATGAAGTATGACCGATTATTTATTAGATACCAATATCCTTTTACGCTCCAGGGATATAGCTTCACCCGATTATAATCTTGTCGATCACACAATCAGGTATCTAATATCTAATAACCATCAATGTTTTATTACATCTCAAGTTTTAATTGAATTTTGGGTTGTAGCCATCCGTCCTGTACCTGTAAATGGATTTGGATGGACACCAGAAGAAACCAAACGAACGGTGCAAATGCTCATAAATCAGTTTGAGTGGCTAGAAGAAACACCAGATGTATTTCGCTTTTGGTTTAGCCTCGCTACAACTCACAAGATTTCCGGGGAACGCACCCACGATTTACGCATACAAGCAGTAGTGCTTACCCATAACATCAGCCATATTCTGACTTTAAACCCAAAAGACTTTGTAGAAGTTGAAGGAATTACTATTGTTCACCCCAATAGCATAAACAGCTAGAAGCGGGGATTTAGTGCGATCGCACTCTTCCATAGATGAAGAAAAAGCGAGTTATGAACCATCAAGGTATAATCCTCTGGCTGACAGAGTTAAGTGGGGCGGTTAAAACAACGATCGCTTCATCTGTTGCCCAAGAATTGCGATCGCGGGGTTGCCGAGTAGAATTACTTGATGGTGATGTCGTTCGCACCCATTTATCTCAAGGACTTGGATTTAGTAAACAAGATCGGGATATCAATGTCCGGCGGATTGATTTTGTTGCCAACTTGCTCAGTCGAAATGGGGTGGTAGCGATCGTGGCTGCAATCAAGCTATTTTTAACCCAGGATTATTTGCATGTATAGTGCCTAAATCCTACAAATACCTAATGGCAAATGACAAATCATATGATGTCCGGCAAATCACCCTGAATATGTCATTGCGAGTGGAACGAAGTCAAACGACGCAATCGCAAAGTTTTTGGGATTGCTTCCCTTCGGTCGCAATGACGGTTATTTAAACGGACATGATATCATGACTCTTAACCACAACCCATAAAAAAGCATAAGCGTGCTATTAAAGCACGCTTAAAGATATATACTTAGCAAATTTAGAACTTCTCTCTATCAACCACCTGCAACAGCAGGGACAATACTTACTTCATCGCCATCTTTAAGGGGTGTACTTGTCCCATCCAAAAAGCGAATATCTTCGCTATTGACATACAAATTCAAAAATCGCCGTGGTTTTCCCTCTTCATCGCACAAGCGTGACTTAATACCAGGACAGCTATGCTCTAAGGAATCGAACAGTTCCGCAATAGTATTGCCGCTGCATTCTAGCGTAGCTTGGTTATTGGTAAATTTCTGAAGAGCCGTGGGAACTAAAACTGTTACAGACATAGTTGAAGTATGAAGTGTGAAATATCAGGTGTGAAGTATTAGGAGTCAAGACTAAATTGTTTCAGTCTTTATCCTTTATCCTACCTTTCGGGAAAACGCTCTCTAGGCGTTTACATTGTTTAAACGAGGACTTGCTGCCATTCCAAACGATCAAGTGTGCGCGATCGCTCTAACGCCCGTTCAAAACTATCGAGTTTGGCATCAATTGTCAAAGGTTCGCCAATATAGCCTTGTAATGCTTCTTGGGTTTTTAAACCATTGCCAGTAATGTAAACCACAGTAGTCTCATCTGGATCAATTTTGCCAGCTTCTACTAATTTTTTCAGAACTGCAACGGTTGTACCACCAGCTGTTTCAGTGAAGATGCCTTCTGTTTCTGCCAGCAACTTAATTCCTTCAATGATTTCTGCATCATTAACTGATTCGATGTTACCGCCAGTTTTCTTAGCTATCTCCACAGCATAAACACCATCTGCTGGGTTACCGATCGCAATTGATTTAGCAATCGTATTCGGTTTCACTGGTTTAATAAAGTCCCGATCTTCTTTGAAGGCTTGAGCGATAGGTGAACAACCTTCGGCTTGCGCCCCGCTGAAACGGACATCTTTGCCTTCTACCAAACCAACTTCTACGAATTCTTTGAAACCCTTATAAATTTTGGTAAATAGCGATCCAGAAGCTAGAGGGGCAACGATATGGTCAGGTAATTCCCAGCCTAGTTGTTCAGCAACTTCAAAGCCCAGCGTCTTAGAGCCTTCAGAGTAGTAGGGGCGCAAATTAATATTGACAAAACCCCAGCCATGTGTATTTGCTACCTCCGAGCAGAGACGATTTACCTGATCGTAATTGCCTTTCACTGCCATCAAGGTAGGGCTATAAATCAGGCTGCCTAGAACTTTACCAGCTTCTAAATCTGCGGGGATGAAAACACAGCAGTCTAACCCTGCATGAGCCGCGATCGCAGCTGTAGAATTTGCCAAGTTACCAGTGCTGGCACAAGAAACAGTGGTGAAACCCAACTCACGCGCTCTAGTCAAGGCAACTGAAACCACCCGGTCTTTAAAACTTAGGGTGGGCATATTCACAGCATCATTTTTAATATAAAGCTTGTTTAAACCCAGACGACGTGCCAGACGGTGGGAACGAACCAGGGGAGTCATACCAGTTCCCACATCTATAACATTGTCAGTTGCGACAGGCAAAAAGGGACGGTAGCGCCAAATAGAATTTGGGCCAGCTTGAATTTTTTCACGGCTGACAGAAAGGCGTAGGGCATCATAGTCATACTTGACTTCTAAAGGCCCAAAGCATAACTCACAAACATGGTTGGCTTTAAGTTCATATTCCTCGCCGCATTCCTTACACTTCAAGGCTTGAAAGGATGTAGTGGCTGCTTGAGTATGTGCGGATTTTGTCTGAGTCATAAACTAGCTTTCCCTGTTTGTCTGTCGGCTGTCGCCTGATACTAACACGAGTAAAAATACCAGTCAAACATACCCGACTATTTATATCGGGTATGTTCAGCTTTAAGTGAAATTTCCCCCTTTGATAAAAGTCGTATGCAATAAACACAAAGGGTTTTAAAGATGTTAGCCTTGCCTTTACTGGGTACAAACCAGGGAAACAGCGAGCAAATCTAGAGCTTTTATACTACTGAGCGATCGCGGGATCGAGAGGCTATCGGCAGGTTGACAATATGATTCAAGAACAAGCGATCGCCATTTTTAATAAACTCCCTGCCTATAATTACCCTAAACAGATCCAAGAACAACCAAAGGGCAACAAAGAATCATGTTGGATTTGCTGATTCAAAACGGGTTAATTTTCGATGGTTTAGGATCTGCACCTGTTCGCGGTGATATTGGGATTCAAAATGGCCGAATTGTGGCGATCGCTCCTTGTTTACCTGTTGAAACCCGTGAAGTGGTTGATGCTTCCAAACTTTGGGTTACACCAGGATTTATCGATATTCACACCCACTACGATTTAGAGTTGGAAATTGCACCGGGACTGAGCGAATCAGTGCGTCATGGTGTTACCAGCGTTGTCATTGGCAATTGTAGTTTGTCGATTGCGATCGGTGAACCCCAAATGCTGGCAGATATTTTTCAAAGAGTGGAAACGCTTTCTCATCGCCTGATTGATAAATGGCTGAAAAAGTCGGTTTCCTGGCAGACACCAGCAGAATATTTACACCATTTGCAACAGTTACCACTTGGCCCCAATGTTGCGCCTTTATTTGGTCATAGTGCATTACGCGCTTATGTTATGGGATTGGAACGTAGTTTAACTGTTCAGCCAAGCAAATTCGATCTAAAAATTATGCAGCAAATTACGGCAGATGCTTTAGATGCTGGATTTGTTGGCGTTTCTATTGATATGTTTCCTTGGCATCGGATGAGTGGAGAATGGCAAGGTTGCACAATTCCTTCTCAACACGCCAACTTAAAAGAATATGCGATGCTAGCCAAACTCTGTCAACAAAGCGATCGCGTTTTTCAAGTCACTCCCAATTTACAAAAGCTGGCTTCCTTTATAGACATTCTGCGGATGGGATCGGGGATTGGACAAAAACCACTGCGGCTAACTGTTCTCTCAGCCTTGGATGCTGTACACGATCGCAAACTATGGCGAATATTTTCCCCCATTCTGTTTATCTGGAACCGGATTCTAAACGGTAATGTTCGCTTTCAAACATTAACCGAACCCTTCACAATTTACTCAGATGGCCCTGTCACCCCTTTGTTTGAAGAATTCTCGACAGGCGCACAACTTAATGGTTGTAAGTCACGACAGGAACGGCAACAACTATGGCAATCTGAAGGTTTTCGCCGCCAATTTCGCCAAGAATGGAACAGTAATTGGCGTAAATCATTCCATCGTCAGTTAGATTTGATGGAAGTTGTTGACTGTCCCAAAACAAATTGGCAAGGGTTAAGCTTTGCTGAAATTGCCCACCAAAAGCAGCAGGAACCAGTGGATTTTTTCATTCAGGCGTTGCAGACTTACGATACAGATTTGCGCTGGGTGGCTACAGGAGCCAACGATCGCTTAAAACCTCGTTTGGCTATGATGCAACATCCTTATATTTTCCCTGGTTTTACTGATGCTGGCGCTCATGTGCGTAACCTTGGCTACTATGATGGTGCTTTATCTTTGCTCAAACAAGCGATCGCCACGAGTTTCCTTTCACCGGAAGCTGCGATTTATCGTGTCACGGGAGAACCTGCTAGTTGGTTTCGTCTTGATACGGGAGTGCTGAAAGTTGGTGCGAAAGCAGATATAGTTATACTCGATCCCAATGCTTTAAATCAGCCAATTAGCCCACAAGTTCAAATATCAGATCCAGTGCTGGATGGTGAACCTCGGATGGTGAAGCGCGGTTCAGATGAGATTATGCAAGCGGTTTATATTAATGGAGTTCGGGTTTTATGTGAGGGGAAGGTGAGCGATCGCTTGGGGCGTGAAAAATTGGGAACTGTGTTGTCTCCGTGTTAATCAGGTTATGTCACGCTCCAGACGCAGAGGCGCAAAGAATCGCGTAAGCCTTCGAGCTAGCAAAAAATGTTTTCCTCAAATTGGTTGCTTTACAATAGACACTAAACCTTGAAGTTGCAAAGCAGGCGATGAATACGGATAATTCCCCAATAGAAGATAAGCCGTCAGCAGATTTGGTATCTGTGGCAGAGTTGCAGCGCCAGCTTAATGAATTACTCAAGCAACTATCGCCAGAGCGATTACAGGTGCTTACTGATTTTGCAGCTTACTTAGCAAATGCTGAAAGCGAAGCTGCAACCCAAGAACTATTGGCAATTCCTGGCTTGCTAGAGCGAATTAAGCAAAATCAAGCAACCCCTAAAACTGATTACACAAACTGGAGAAGTCTTCGCTCTGATGTATGAAGTTCTTCTGCACCCTGATGCTCAAAAAATTTATATCAGTGCTGACAAAGCCCTAGCGAAGAAAATTGCCCGATGTTTGCAGCAACTAGAGCAAACTCCCCAGTTCCACCCCAACGTCAAAGCCCTCAAGGGAGATTATGCAGGGTACTATCGTTACCGAATCGGCGACTACAGGGTGATCTATACGATAGACGATGAACTGATGCAGGTATTTGTTGTGGCGATCGCCCATCGCAGTGAGGCGTATGAGCCGTGAGGATGAGTTTATGAGGGCTATGCTAACAACTGTAAGAAGTGAGCGATCGCTTGGGGCGTGAAAGATTGGGAAGCGTTTTGTCTCCGTATTAGGGAGGTAGCTCACGCAGAGACAAAGGAGGCGCAGAGAGGATTCAGCCTAATTTTTGTTTTTGCGCTTTACTCAAGGTAATGTTAATGCTAACTGCACTTTAGGAGAATATTGATCATGAGCCAGTATGTTTTACTTCGGATTCAAGCTATTCAAGAAGAATTAGAAGCATTGAAAAAACTGTTATTCATCAACTTGAAGGTTCTCGAAATAAAACTCAAATTAAAGGTTTATGGAAAGATGTGATTGTCACTGATGAAGATTTAGAAGTAGCTGAAAAAGCAGTTTTTCGAGATGCAATTCAGTGGGAAGATTAAGTTACAAATGGATATTTATGTGGTAGATACCCATGCTTTAGCTTGGTTTGTCAGTGAAGATAAATGATTATCGCCAATTGGTAATAATTCTTGGCGATCGCGGTAGCCATTCCCTGCGTGAGTATCACTTCATATTACTCATTGAAGATTATTACATAAAAAGAATATCCAAAAAATTTTCGAGTAAGTGAGTAAACATCTAGACACGCTGCAATTTAATGCCATTTCTTCTCTGGAGAATTATATTAGAATGAGATGTAAGAAGTGTGACATGAGCAAGCAAGAATCTGAGCGACAGCCTATTTCCAAGTCCACCCGTTTTGAAATTTTCAAACGAGATAAATTCACTTGTCAGTACTGCGGTAAAAAGGCACCGGATGTTATTCTTCATGCGGATCACATCAATCCGGTATCAAACGGTGGTACTAACGACTTATTAAACCTCATTACATCTTGCATAGATTGCAATCTAGGCAAAAGTGATCGGACTTTAGCAGATACTACCATCATTGACCGTAAGCGCTTGCAGATGGAGGAACTTCAAGAGCGGCGTGAGCAAATTGAGATGATGATGGAGTGGCAAAGAGGCTTAGTTGAGCTTGATCAGTATTTAGTTGAGCAGATAGCTGAATTTTGGGCGGAGTTAGTTGAGCCATATAGACTTACTGAGCAAGGGCTGAAGAGTTTAAAGAAGCTGCTAAGACAGCATAGCGCCGATGAAGTTATGGAAGCGATGCGAGTTGCAACTCAGCAATACTTGCAATATGAAAACGATCAACCAACCCAGAAGAGTGTTAGCCATGCATGGTCTAAGATTGGGGGGATCTGCAAAATAAAGAAAGTGGAGAAGAGTAAGCCTTATATGCGGGAACTATTCTACATTAGAGGTATTCTTCGGAAACGATTAAACTACTTGAACGAATGGCAATGCCTTAAACTTTTAGAGCAAGCTTATCATTGTGGTAGTGATATTGGAAATCTCAAGGAACATGCTTGTAACGTTCGTAATTGGACGCAGTGGCGACAAGATATAGAAACATTCATTGAATCTGCGAAAGAAGCTGATCCTGACTCTGACGATCTCAATGAATTTAATGAAGAGGAGCCGTCTGAATTTGAGAAATAAAATCAATAACCAAATTTTGGAGCATCCTTTTACAGATTATTGGGATATTTTTGTTCTTAAACACCAGCATCCAATTAATATTGCTCTCCATATTGTAGGGATATTCTTTTTTTACGGTTTGCTCTTTTCTGCCTGGAAGCTGCAAAACTTTTGGTTACTCTTGGGATTACCATTAACTCAGTTAATTGGATTAACCGGACATTTTTTATTTGAGCGTAGCCATATCGATCTACAAGATGCGGTGTTTTCTTGGCGGGCTTCTTACTGTTTAGGTAGAATGCTACTCAGGGTAATCATGGGTAAATATCAAGATGATATTCGCCAACGACAAGAAATATTAAATAATTATCACTCAAGCAATTATGCAAATATTTAACAACTGGAATGTCATTGCTAAGGGTTGGTATATTGCCTGTCCTAGCCATGAATTACCTAAAAGAAAAGCAAAATCTGTAGAAGTATGCGGTCAAAGAATTGCTATCTTTCGCGGTGAGGATGGGCTAGTGCGTGCTTTGGATGCTTACTGCCCTCATTTGGGAACAGATTTAGGAATTGGACAGGTTGATGGTAATTGGATTCGTTGTGCATTTCATCATTGGGCATTTGATGAAGCAGGAATATGCCAAAATATCCCCTGTCAACCAGAGATTCCGTCTAAAGCAAAAGTACAAGCTTATGCGACAGCAGAAAAGTATGGATTTATCTGGATTTATCCTGACGCTGTAGCACCAGAAGGTGTGGCTGATTTTGATGAATTAAAGGGTAAAGAAATTGTTGCACAACCTGATACAGCATTTGAAAGAAGTTGTCACCACCATATTTGTATGATGAATGGTATTGATGCCCAACATTTAAAAACAATTCATCATTTAGATATCAAAATGGATTTGTCGCTACATCGCAGCGAATTAGGTACACAAATTGACTTTACAATGCGGGGACAATTTCCTCAAACAACTTTTCGAGAACGATTAGGTCAAAGATTTCTTGGTTCTAACTATGAGTATTCCATGCGGTATGCTCATGGTTGCATTGGTTTGTTAACAATGATGAAAAAAGTGCGGCTGTTTCCCCCATTGCATATGATATATGCATATACTCCAATTGCTCCTGGAAGAACGCGGATTCAACCGATTTATGTAACTGAAAAACGCAAAGGATTTGTAGGATATCTGCTCAGTAAGTTTTTGCTATTCTGCACTCGATTGGCTTACTATATGCTCCGAGATGAAGACGGCAAGATTTACGATAATATTCGCTTTAATCCGAAGTTGCTCCTCAGTATTGATAAGCCGTTGGCTGAGTATATGGAGTATGTAAACGAGCTAGAACCTTCTCGATGGTCAACTCCTGCGGTAAATTCAAAAATTATAATTCAGAATTAAGTAAATTAAATTTTAGGGTGTGTTATTGCTTTAGTGTAACGCACCAACAGCAATTCAAGGTGCTAAGGTGGGATAGGTAATCCAAAATCTCAAATCCAAAATTGCTATAAGTATTGTAAATAACCATTCTGGAATCTGTCACATTACACCGTAATTTCACCAATTTGCTCGTTAAAGTGTTAATCTAAGGCTTTCTCCAAACCGAGCTTAGGTAAATTCCGAATAATGAAGAGTTGGCTGGTTCCTGTTCAAAAGCTGCAACCAAGCGATCGCATAGCCATGTATGCATTGCTGAATAATCATTTCAAAGGTGTAACTTGGGATGCGTTCCAGGCTGATCTAGAGCGCAAAAACTGGGTGTTGTTGTTGCGCGAAGAAATAACCAATGTTCTAAAAGGCTTTTCAACCCTAATGTTGTGCCAAACAACTTTCTCTGGAGAGCGAATTAGTGTTGTGTATTCTGGCGATACGATTGTCGATCCCAGCGCTTGGTCAAGTACAACACTACCACGTACCTGGATTGCCGCAGTTAATTATCTTCGCCAATACCATGCCCCAAACAAACTATACTGGCTGCTAATTTGCTCTGGTTTTCGCACCTACCGCTTTCTCCCTACCTTTTGGCAAGAGTTTTATCCCCGCTATGATGCAGCAACACCTGCCGATGTTGCGAATCTAACAACACATCTGGCACAGGAATACTATGGTGAGTTTTACGAAGAAACAACTGGTATCGTCCGCTTCCAGCATCCCCAAATTCTGCGGGAAGGTTTAATAGAAATCCCCACAGGAAGACAGACTAACCCCCATATCCAGTTTTTCGAGGAAAAAAACCCAGGCTATCGACTAGGGGATGAATTGGTTTGTTTAACTGAAATCCGGTATGAGAATCTGACCCGTGCTGGACAACGGATGTGGCAGTCAGAATCGTTGTTAGAATTTGTCCAAGATTCTGTTCTTATTTAACTTCTATGCATCCTACCAGCCCAAACTCGAACTTTAATAACCCGACACAATTTGTACAGGGATGGTACTGGGCATTACCATCTAAAAAATTAAAACTTGGCAAGGTGAAAGCTGTAACGCTACTGGGTAGAAATCTGGCAATTTATCGAGGAGTCAGTGGCCAGGTGGTGGCGGTGGATGCTTATTGTTCTCACATGGGCGCACATTTAGCAGAGGGTAAGGTAGAAGGTGATGGCATTCGCTGCTTCTTCCATAATTGGAAATACGATGAACGCGGAATTTGTGTAGACGTTCCTTTCCTCGGAAAACCTTTACCTGTATGTATCAAAACCTGGGCAACGACAGAAAAGTACGGCATGATTTGGGTTTGGGTCGGAGAGGAAAAGCCAAGTTCGCTACCCTTCGTCCCGGAATTAGAACAGGTCGACTGCGATTATATTTTGGGGACTCGCTTTGTCAAAAACTGCCATCCCAATGTGCTGCTGATTAATGCGATCGATGCTCACCATTTCAATACAGTACACAATCTACCTTTAGAGATTGTATTTGATTCCCAAGACCTCAACTCCAACGCTATTACCTTCAGCAATACTACACGCGGCGGCGATGATTCCTGGTTAATCCGCCTGATTCGTCCTTTATATCGCAACGAAGTTACTTATAGTATGTGCTATTGGTATGGTAGTACTGGGACTGTCACACTGGGGCCGGATTTTCTGCACTTCTACATCATATTTGCGCTGCGAATGATTGAAGGTGGCAAAACCGAAGGGCAAACAATCTTAGTGACTCCCAAGCGACCTGGATGTTTGGGTTGGGGTGTAAATCGTGGGTTGTTGTGGTTAACGCAACAGGTTGGTAATTACTTCGCCAAAGGCGATACTCAAGTATTTCAGACAATTCAGTTTGATTTGAAGACTCCTACCAAAGCAGATCAGTCAATTCTGCAATTTATTCAACACGTTAATCGCCAAAAAGCTTTAAGTTGGGGAACTTGGGAAACTGTTGATAGTCCAGAAAACAGCGATCGCCCTTCTTCATCTACCTCTTTAATGCTTTAGTATGACTAATATATATAAAATTGCCGGACTCGACCTACCGCATATAGATCCCAATGACCGATTGCAACGCATACTAAGATCAGCATTGCCAAATTACAGCGATAGTTCTTCACAGCAGCAATCAGATTATTGGAATGCAAAATTTTTCAACTTGCATCAAGTCAAAATATTTCAACAAGCAAGTGTAGCCGAACAATCTGCCATACTAAAGCTCACCAATCGTAGCCTCTTAGAGGAATCATATTTCATTGAGAAAGCAGGCGTTGGCTACATGGCAAAAATGGTACTGTTAGCAGAAACAGTTGAGGAGCGAATGCTCTATGCACTGTTTACGGCTGATGAAGCTACTCACCTCAGCCAGATAACCAATTTTTTACCAGAACTCGAACCAACTAACAGCAACGATCCATTTCTCAGTTTACTAGCAGAAGTAGTTGAAAGTGCAGATAAAACAGTGCTGTTGTTTGTGCTTCAGGTAGTATTAGAAGGATGGGGCTTAAGCCATTACCGCAGATTAGCTAAGGAATGTCGCCATCCAATCCTGGCTGAACTTTTCACCAGTTTTCTACACGCAGAAGCCCGTCATCACGGCACAGGAACTACCTTATTTAACCAGATTTCAGTTGCAGCATCCAGTCAAACAGCAATCCTTGATGTGTTGGCACAGTTTTTATCTATGGTGCAAGTAGGGCCGCAAAACGTCCTAGCAGCCGTTGAACAGGTGAAAGGACATCTTTCGCGATCGCAAAAAATCCAAATCCTAGAAGAATTAGATACACAAACCCACAGTGGAACCCGATTACAAATACTGCGATCGCTCATGCGAGGAGCATCAGCACAAGCGATCGTCCAAGCCTTAGACGAGCGAGGAGCCTTTGAACCACTCTCCCCTCAGAAATGCGTGTATTAATCAGGCAGGGATAGCTCTAATAAAACTTCTGTGTGACTCTGCGTGAACCTTTGCGCCACTCTGCGTTTAAAAATAAAAAATATATTTTATGGAAAATACTATTTACAAATTATCAGATAGCCCAACTACCTATCGCAAATTACAAATTAACCACACCCGCAACAAACAGCAGGATCACACTGCTTTAATCGATGAAGCAGCCGCCAATTTTCGCTATGAAGATTGCCAAAACGAGTATTGGAATCCAGAAGAATTTTCCCTACTCTACGGCACACCTTTATGGGAACAATCCAGCCAGCATCAGCGTGTAATTTTAAATCAACTTTACTGGGTAGCATACTACTCACAAATTGTTTCCGCCGAAATAGCAACTATCTATTTCAATCAAACTAGTGCAGCAGGGCTTTATGCTCAAGAAGATTTCCGCTTAATCTGCGATACCTTAGATTTGGAATCCTCTCAAGAACGGGCGCACATTAACGCATTTCGCACAATTGCCAAACAAGTTGAGCAAGCATTGTTTGGGGAACTCATCTTTACCTATCCAATGCGCGGCCCCTTTACCGAAACGATGGTTTATGCTGACACCAATGCTTTAAAAACTTGGTGGAAAAAGATTCAGCTGCAATACTTCGGGCTGATTTCTGCGAATAATACATTTTTGGCTTGTCAGTATTTCACAGTCCGAGGAATAAGGACACTAAATGGTAAGTTAGTACAGCATAAACTCAGCAATTATTATCAAAAACATCCCCATCCAGATACTGCTCCTATTCCTGCCAAAATCTCTTACTATCACTTTTTGGATGAAAGCTTTCACTTTAATAGTTCGACAATTATATCTCACGATATTGTTACCTGCCTTCCTACAGAAACTGCATTTGAGCGACTGGTTGCTAATTTAGGATTGCTGGGATGTCAGCGTGATCACTTTCACTTTTCGGCTGCGATTAACGGAATTTTCTGGTATGATCCGGCGTTGTATACGAAGATTTATTATATGTTGCGATCGCCGATTTTTGATATGAGCAATAAGGATGCTAAAGAAATGATGCGTCGCTGTTTTACGGAGGAATCTGAAGGATTGCATCGCAGTTTTTTAACCCATCAGGAGGCGATGCAATCTTATAAGGTGTATGTGGAAAAACTTGATTACCTTTGGAAGCGTAATCGAGAAATGTCGCTGATGGGAGCTAATTCGATTTCTCTATATTTAGCGACTCAACAAAGTACTTTTAGGCGTTTTGAGCAACATCAAAGTGAGGATTTATAGCATTTTTTATCTCACGCAAAGGCGCAAAGGCGAGGCAGCGACGGGTACGTAGGGGGTTCCCCCCATGAGCGACTGCCGTTGCAAAAAGAATGCAAGAGTCTAGTTTAAATACTATGTCTAACCTGTGTATTATCTCCTTTCCCAGAAGTGATTATGTTCCTATCACTTTGGAAATTCATCAAAATTTATCTGAGCATCTCACAATTCAGAATTCACCTGTATTGTTTGGTTGTCGGACTGGTATTTGTGGAACTTGCTTAGTTGAGGTTATTGGTGAAATTTCTCCTCTGCCCCTCTGCACAAGTGCTCCCCTGCTTCTTTGCTCATGTACTAAATCTGCAAGATGCACTGGTTTTATGAGGGCGATCGCTTTTGGTGGTTTCTTTGAACCACAATAGGACAGAAGGGATAACCGCGCTCATCACCTTAAGAAGGATTTTGAGGGCAGAAAGCCCATAATCCTGCTGTACTAATTTAGGATTATGGGGATGTCAGCGCGATCGCTTTCACTTTTCGGCTGCGATTAACGGGATTTTCTGGTACGCTCTGGCGCTGTATTCTAAGATTTATCGGGTGCTGCGATCGCCCATTTTTGAGATGAGCGATGAGGATGCTAAAGAAATGATGCATCGCTGTTTTACCGAAGAGTTGGAAGGTTTGCACCGCAGTTTCTTAACTCATCAAGAAGCGATGGCATCTTATAAAGTATATGTGGAAAAACTCGATTAACTTTGGCAACGAAATCGAGAAATGTCATTGATGGGCGCTAATTCAATTTCTCGATATCTGGTGACCCAACAAAGGGCTTTTCGACGTTTTAAACAGCATAAAAATGAGGATTTACAGGGATTTGCTGCAAATCAACAGAGTATTCAAAACAAGCTCAACTGTGTGTATAAGCTAGTAGAATATTCATAGCAATCGAAACAAATCTTAATCTATATATTTGAGAAAATAAAAGTCATTTACATGATTTTTGTCAGAAGATATCAGTGGAAGATAAGAAGGTGACTATCATGCAAAAAGAATATATGGAGATTTTAGAAGCATTACTTAATAAATTGACATTATCAGCAATCTTAGAAATGTTAGAGCGAATATGCCACAAAAAAGCCGAAAATTTGAGAACTCATTGGCAAGATGAAACTTCAGCAAAGCTTTGGGAGAAAGCTGCTAGACAGATAGAACAGATAAATGTTGATGTTTGATGAAACAATAAAGCTAGGTAAATAAAAGGGATTGAGCGATCGCGGGCTATTTAGTGCTAAAGATTTTAAGTTCGTGTCGCTGTGGGTTAATTGATAAATTGATTATGTCTGACCTTTGTAAGATATCCTTTCCGGGAACTGATTATCCTCCCATCAATCTGCAACTCCATCAAAATTTATCTGAGCATCTGACAATACAAAATTCACCTGTATTATTTGGTTGCCGGACTGGTATTTGTGGAACCTGCTTAGTTGAGGTGATTGGTAAAATTCCTCCTCCCCAACCCGATGAACAGGAAATGCTAGACACATTAGCGCCCAACAATTGTAATGCACGATTAGCCTGTCAAATAGATATTACAGGGAATTTAGAGATTAGAGTTCTGAGACAATGAATCACCTGAGCGGGTATACTTCAGCACCTTGTTAAGTTGCTGTGCGGGTCAGCTAACGGAAACAGAAATTTTTACACTGACAACAATTGGTTGACTGTTAAGAATTATTAGTTACGATTATTCAGTATTTCTTATGTTATATTTTACCTTATTTGTTACACAAACTTTATATAGCAAAAAATTTTACAATTTTTAATGCCAAGATTACAAATGTATAAACTTAAATCCATAGCTACAAACTTTTTAATAATTCAGGGTATTAATTTAACATATGCTATGTTAAATTCATTAATTTTTGTGATTTCTATCAATGGAAGAAACAGTTCACGACAACTTTTTCAAGAATTTTACAGTAGTGACAGCAACTATATCTGCCGCAGATTATCTCCCTGAAACATCAGGTATTTATGCTTTGTATCATGCATTTGATTTTTTAGAAAATAACTTGTCTGAGTATATAGATAATCGCATAAAAAATACGGTCTTCAAAACAAAGTTCTCTGAGGAAGATAATAGAAGTAAGTTTATCGTCGATACTTGTGGAGAGTCAGTTCGTTTATCTCCAAAAATGGAGCAATTTCTCAAAGCTATTTCTCAGCCTAAAGAACGAAGAATCTTAAAAAATCTTCTAATTTCATGCAGCATTCTCCAACGCCCAGATTACATTGGCACGGCAATCAACTTACGAAATAGATTTATTCAGCATTTGGAAAGAGATGATGGGTTTTTCTCAAAATATGGAAATTTAAGATCAAATGATGAATTTTTATTCGTTTGTTTCCCTTGTCCAAAAAAGATTTCTAGAGAGTTGGAAAGCCTGTTAATTCAACTATGCCAGCCTAAGTTTAATGCACAGAGGAGTTAGACAATGGAATTAGATAATCAGTCTCCAGAGACAATTGAATATAAGGCAATTAGTGGTAAGTTTGGTAGTGGTAAGTTTGAAGTTAGGTACTTCATAACAACTCTTGAGCAAAGTGATGCAGTAGAAAATATTAGATTTGCTGATGAAATTCAAGGTAGTTGGAGCTTTTCTGAACGAGTTCAAAGAAAACTAGATGAAACCAGAGCAAATACAGAAATATTTTCTTACCTAGCACAAGATGGAATTCGGTTTTTTAATTCAATTGTCGTAGTACTGTTACCCAACTCGAATGACCAAAGAGAGTTTTGGGATTTCTCTACAGTTAGTAGTCAGGGTAAAATTGTTGAAAAATGGGTGAATTTAAAGTTATATAAGAACGTAGCTAGAATTGTAATTGATGGGCAACATAGACTTCTTTCCTTAAAGAAATATTGGAATGTTCATACTGGAAAGGAGGCTTTAACACCTCAACAAATCAATGAAAACTTCCATTGCTTAGAAACCTTTGATATACCTGTTGTCTATCTAGTATTTGGTAATCTTGGTAGGGTTGGTTATTCAGATTTAACCGAAACTGTAAGAGATGAAATAATCAAGGCTACTCGTAATATCTTTACAGTTATAAATAAAACTGCAAAATCAATTGATAAACAAACTCAACTCTTGCTTGATGACAGTAAAATATCAGCACTAATTCCTAGAAAACTTTTAGAGGAAGGAGTGCTTGAAGATAAATTTGTTAAGTGATCTTCCAAATCCAGAAACCTAACTCAATCAGAACCTTATTTAACAACTCTAGATTTGGTTAGCCAATGTACTGTTGAACTATTAAAAGATTATAACAAGCAAGCTTTAAAAAAATCATTCAATTCACCAACTGAGCGTAATAGTGCGCTGGAAACTTATTATGAGTCTCATCCTAAACTTTCTAAAATAGGCACAAAAGCATTGCTCAAGTGGTTTTTTACAGAACTTCAGCCATTCAAAGACTGGGTATCACAGATGAGCTACGTAAATATAAATATTCCTATTCAACCAGAGCAACCTCGATTAACTTCAAATCAAAAAGCAAGTATAAAGAAATTACGAGATTCAAATATTCTCTATACTGTCCTGGGACAAAAAATTCTTTTTTTTGCTGTTTCACGATTCTTGCTCAGGATAAACGCAGAGCATCGTATACCAGAGACGCTTAATGCCATATCGCGTAGTATTACTAAAATGGATAAAGACGGCTTTTTCAGCCGAGATCAATCTCATTGGTCTAATGTTCTAGTGCGTCCAAATGAAAACCTAACTATGATAACTACAGGCTCTGGATATGAGAAATGTATAGAACTTGTCAGAATGATATTGTCTGATTCCTCTGAGGGTGTTAGAAAATTGATAGAAAGTACTAAAGATGATGTAAGTAATGACGTTAAGTGGAATGAAAACTTGATTTCTTCTTGGAGAAAAGATTTTCATGTAATATTGCCTGAAGTTGAATTGCCTGATGAGCAGATAAAAGAATCTTCTGAATCAGATGACTCCTTTACTGAAGTTCGAGATTTGCTTGACTCTTCTGAGGACGACGAAGAAGAATCTGATGAAATTGAAGATGATGACGATATTTTTCAAGAAACTGAGGAAGTAAAAGATTAAGCTGTGATATTGAGGGCAATTAAAATTGCACAATCGCTCTCTCCCCTAATTCTCACCATGCAATTTGCAGATTTTTGGTATATTGTTGCCCTCAGTGAACAGCTACGACCTAATACTGTACTCGCACGAACCGTTTTAGGAGAGTGGCTGGCGATATTTCGTGGCGAGGATGGACAAGCTGTGGCGTTGCGCGATCGCTGTTTGCACCGCAGTAGTCGTTTGTCAGCTGGTAAAGTATGTGAGGGTGCTTTGCAATGTCCTTATCATGGTTGGGTATACGATCAGGGTGGTAATGTTATTGCTGTTCCTGCTGAAGGAGAAGATTTTAAACCTTCCCAACAACGTCAAGCGAAGCGTTACGCAACTAAAGAACAGGATGGTTATATATATGTGCGGTTAGCCAATACCCCAAGCGAAGAGTTTGAACCGTTTTCTATGCCTCATTATGGAGAATCAGGTTGGGAGACGGTGCGGGTGATTAACCGTTTTGCTAACAACGTTACTAATTGTGCGGAGAATTTTATTGATATTCCCCACACAGCTTTTGTGCATCCAGGTGTTTTCCGTACTTCCCGCCAACAAAAGTTAGAGATGACTGTAGAACGCTGGAATGGTTCGGTTTTGGTAGAGTACCGCAACGAAAACAGCAATTTGGGATGGTATAGTCGATTTCTGAATCGGGAGGGTGCGGAAATTAAACATAGCGATCGCTTTTATATGCCCAATATTACTTCTGTGGAATATCAAATGGGACGCGATGCCTTCGGCGGGTTTCACCAACGCCATTTGTTTATTACCAGTCAATCTATCCCAGAAACCGATAATTCAACTCTGGTTTACACTGATGTCACCTACAACTACGGCATCTGGAATAAGCTAGCACGTCCGTTTGTGCGGTGGACTGCTCAACATATTATCAGACAGGACATTGAAATTTTAGGCGTTCAGGGAGAGGCGATCGCTAAATACGGGACACAATTTTCTAATACCCCTGCTGACACAATTCATGTATTTGTGGAGTCAATTAGAGCAGCGATATCTCGTGGAGAAGACCCGCGATTATTGCCAAACCAGTCAGTCAATATAACTTTTTGGGTTTGAGAGTTTTGAATATGCAAATTTTTGCACAATTAATAATTTTTACTACATTCATCGGATTATTCGGGTGGACTATTACTAATCAATTTGGTCGAATTCAACTTCAAGTTAAAAGTCGTGAAGATTGGCTATTAGATGGTGTAGGCTTAACAATTCAGGGGATTTTGATTCCCTTGCTACAAGCTACTTTAGTTTATTGTCTTTACCATCATTTATTACCTAATTATCAGGGTTATTTAAAATTAGCACCAGTTTTTACTTTTATTCTCAGTTTTGTTTTAGTAGATTACTTATATTATTGGAATCATCGTTTATTGCATAATCGATTGTTTTGGCAAGTTCATCAAGTACATCATACCGTCACCCAGATGGATGTATTAGGCACTTCTCGTAACACTCTTTGGACAAGTTTGTTAATTGTTTATTTATGGATACACACTTTGCTTTTGTATCTATTAACCGATCCAACAGGTTATTTACTAGGAGTCAGCTTAACTTCTGCCTTGGATTTATGGCGACATAGCCGCTTGATAATTTCTAAAAATAGCTGGCTGTATCGATTTCTATTTCCCTGGTTAATCTTACCGCAGGATCATGCATGGCATCATTGCAGTGAAGTTGATCATTGCAACTATGGCGCTAATCTGAAAATTTGGGACAAGTTACATGGAACCTATTATGAAAGCAATGAATTACCATCTGTGATAGGAATTACCACCTCATTAACCTTCAGTCAAAAACTTTTATTTCCCTTTTCATGACAGCCTCCGATGAATAATTTTTACAACCATGCATAAAAATATCTTTTCCCTCAATTCCTTAGCCCTTAACCTAGCTTTACAAGGTGTTGTGTAATGAGCTAAATTGTAGTTTAGTTAACTAGAGGTTAAAATCTCAGGTTTGAGAAAAGAAATGTTGCGCTTGGCAGGTGTTTAAGGAGTTTATAAAAGAAAGTCCAGTATTTGTGATGGTTTACGGGCTTTTAGAGTTAGAGAAAGCACTATGTCCCAAAGCCTGAATGAACTATTTGAACTTAGTGCAAAAAACTTAATACACTCGTTTGAATTAGAAAATACCTTACTTTAGATATATTTATTCTAAAAATATATTCAACTTTAGATATACAAATTTTGATTTTCTACTATCTTTAGATATATTTATTGTTTAAAACTAATTATTTTTTTGCTTAATTTTTATTATTTAGATAAGTTGAATATTATGATAACCAACTAAATTTATTAGCAAAAAAAACCGAGCAACTTTTGTTTAAAAACTATCATGTATAATATTATTATTCCAACGGGGAATATTTTATTTTTCCAAAAAAGGTACTGAGATAAATGTCTCTAAAATTTCCAGTAGTTTTAGCGAGTTAATTTAGAGTACAGTATCATGAATATGAAAAAAAGATGCCATAAATTTAGGACAAAGTATTAGTAAAAATAGGTAGAGTTTGGTGGGTAGAAAGCATTATCGAATTACCTAAATTTAATTGGTTTTTCGGCCCATTTTTAAATGCAAAGGATGCTTTATAAGCTCAACCGGGATATATAGAAGAGATCGAGCAGGCAGCAACTAAAAAAATTACCATTAATATAAACTGCTGCCAACCGCAGAAACTTATGATTATTGAGGATGAAGAATCTGAATGCGCTTACTTCCTCTGTATTTAGCGAATGTAAAAATAGAATTCAAAAATTGGGTATATTAGTTATCAATCTAGTAGGCTTAGATAATTTATAGAATCTAAGTTATTGCTCAATTTTATTTGAGTAAGCTATGTTTTTATAAATTAAATAAGACTGCTAAATAACTATTTATACTTGCGATACACAAAATGAGTTAGTCATTGATGACTGGGATATTTTGCCCAGGCTGGGGGTAAAAATATCGTTTTAGACAAGTCCTTCAACGTTCAAGATGGCACTCTAAATTTGAATTTCTTGGCCAGTAAGGACAATATTAAATTCTCGACTATTGAAATTGTCCCTTTGAGTGCAGTTGGTTCAAAGGTAATTGTGTAAGTGACTGCGGGTAATACTGCGATCGCAGAAGGAGGAGCTAGTAATACTTGCTCGTTAGTTTTTAATACCAAATCTACAAACAATGTAACGATTAACCTAGCAGGTGGTGATCAAATTACGCTAGGGTAAGCCAGCCTGACCCTTCACACCTGATAACTAGAATATAGCCCAAACTCTTCTGTTAAAGCTGTTGAGGATACCTTAATAGAGGGCATTCAAATAGTAAAGATTAGCCACACTACTACAACTACAGATAACAATTACACAATCGTTAGGAATGCTAACGTTAATATTATGATTACCGACAACAATGCTAATGCAGTTACAGGCAAAGTCATTCGGATCGATACAGGCGCAACTAAATCTTATACTGATACCAAAGGTCTAGTTTGGGAAGCAGATAAGTATTTTGTAGGAACAAGCACGACCTATTCCACTACTGCTCCAATCGGTAAGACAGAAGACGACGCTCTGTATCAAACTGAGCGTTATGGCAAAAACTTGGCTTATCAGATTCCGGTAACGAACGGCAACTACAGCGTTAAACTACACTTTGCAGAGAATTATTGGACTGACTTTAATAAGAGGATATTTGACGTCTCTTTAGAAGGTCAGAAAGTGTTCGATGACGTCGACATTTTTGCCAAATCCAAAAATGCCTTTTTCACAGGTAATAACTCTGCCTTGGTTCTATCTGCACCAACCCAGACTGTGACTGATGGCATCCTCAACATTGATTTCGCAGCCAGCGTTAACAACGCTACTATCTCTGCTATTGAAGTCATCGCATTGATTGGGCCACAAGTAGTTTTGCAACAAACGGCAGGCCAAACTCAGGTCACAGAAGGGGCAACCACTGGTGATAATTACTCGGTGGTTCTCAATAGCAAACCCACAGCGAATGTGACGATTAATATCGTACCTGGCAATCAGCTCAGCACCAACAAGACTAGTTTGACCTTCACCCCTACTAACTGGAATGTAGCTCAAACAGTAACTGTTAAAGCAGTTGACGATAAGGTAGCAGAAGGTGCCCAAACAGTAAATATTACTCACACGATCACTACTACAGATAGCAACTATAAAAGTCTCAGTGCCCCAAATCTTGCTGTTGACATCATCGACAATGATATCGTTGCTATCAGCTTTAGTAAGAAAACTGTAGCTTCAGTTAGCCAACCTACCGTCGGAGCTTGGGGCCCAGATGGTAGGTTTTATGTGGGTACTTACAATGGTGAAATCAAAGCATACACCTTTGATCAGAACTACAACGTTACTGCTACCCAAACAATCACCACTATCAAGAACCTAAACAACAACCAGATACTAGGGATCGCTTTTAACCCTTACGATACTTCTGGTGCCCCAAGTATCTATGTTGCTCATAGTAAGCTATATGCCAATAATGGTGGTAAAGGTTTTCCCAAAACTGAAAAGTCTGTTTATAGTGGTGAAATTTCAATACTCGAAGGAGCTAATTTCTCACAACGGAAATCTTTAATTACAGGGCTACCGGTTTCAAACCATGACCATGGCATTAATGCTTTAACGTTTGATAACAAAGGTGATTTATACATTAATGTTGGTGGCAATACTAATGCAGGTATTACCAATGACAATATAGGTGGTATTCCAGAGTCTCCTTTCTCGGCTGCTATCCTCAAAGCTGAAATTTCCAAATCTAACTTCAATGGGCAGATTAAGTACGAACTACCAAATCCTCTACCACCTGGTTATGAGATTCCTAGTGAATTAACTTTTAATCCGGCAGATAGTCAGGTCTTTGGAGATATAGCAAAAGTCAAATCTGGTGTAGATGTTTCTGTATACGCTAGTGGACTTCGTAATGCCTTTGGTGCAGTTTACACCACAAAAGGATTAATTTATGCCACAGACAATGGTTACAACTCATCATTTGGAGACATCTCTACCTCGGCTACAACTCAAACACCAACAACTACCAATTCTGCCCCAGATGAACTCAATCTGATCAAAGCAGGTGAATACTACGGTCATCCCAATCGAAATCGTGGACGCTCTGACAATCGCCAGAACACTTATTATGGAGCAGAGAAAGCCAGTGTTTCAGGAGTATATACAGCTCCACTGACAACTTTCTCTCCTTCAACCAATGGAATTGACGAGTATCGTGCCACAACATTCCAAAACCAAATGCGAGGTAATTTAATTGCCCAGCAATGGAATGGCACATTCTATAACATCAAACTCTCGGCAGATGGAACGAAAGTGCAACAAACTACTACCCTGACTGGTGTTGCAGATGGTTTAGATATCAAACATGGGCCTGGAGGTGCGATTGTCGGCGTTGATTTGACTGACAACTCAATTACGGTTGCGCTTCCTAACGATCCTTCGGCGGTAGATCCTACTGTCTACGATTTATTCCCCTGGAGAGCGCCAGCAGTAGGTGGTAATACATTCGTTATAGGTGGCAAAAACTTCGGTAACTTGGGGAATACTAAAGTCTCCATTGGTGGACAATCTGCATCTGTTAAATCAGTTTCTGACCAAAGAATCATTGGAACTGTGCCAAACTTTGTCGGCAAACAGCTCATTGACCCCAACGCTAACGGACTCTTAGATTTGGTTGTTAACACTAATGGTAAACAGTCAGTAATGGCAGATGTATTTTTGCCCTTAACTGGAACAGCCTACTTCGTTTGATGGGATAAAATCGGCGTTGTTTGGTTGATAGCTTCAAACCTCTGACGATCGCCAATTATATCATCGATGAGCCAGCAAAAAGATTCTTGCTGAATCAACTGAATGCGATCGCTCAATTTTATTTGCGAGCAAGCAACCTGACGATAGTGATTGTAGGCTTAGTGTACGAAACCGTGCAGATTTTTGAGATCACTTTTCGCTCAAATGGACGTATAAAGCGAAGCCTAAAGGTGATTTATGGCACTTGCAAACAAAAAAATGTCCCGCCGTATCATAAATATTTTGGGCAAAGCGAAGATATATTTGCGCTGTCGCTCTTGGGGGCGACAGCGCCGGCGGGATATTCTTTTTATTGGCTCTCCCTATAACCCTATGCCCACTTATAGCTTTGAGCAACGTCGCGGATGGGAAGAGCTATGTCGCAAATGGGAAGAGCAATGTTGTGAACAAGAAGAGCAACATCGCAAATGGGAAGAGCAACGCCGCGAATGGGAAGAGCTACGTCGCAAACGGCAAGAGCAACGCCGCGAATGGGAAGAGCAACGCCGCGAATGGGAAGAGCAACGCCGCGAATGGAAAGAGCTACGTCGCAAACGGGAAGAGCTACGTCGCCAAGGGGTCATTGCAATTTCTGATTGGGTTTTAACCACATCAGACGGCTGTTTCGACCCTCACTCGGTTAGCAAAAGGTAGAAGAGCTTAATGTGTTATCTCTCTAGCTTAAACTTTAGTAGGCGATCGTATTCGTCTTTGATTACCCCATAACACTCGCAGGAGGTCTCTTCCAGCCCTTGCCGATCAATGGTTTTAATTTTCTTTCGGCTGGATTCGATGAGACCTTTCCTTTCCAGGTGGTTGGCGGTTTCGGTGATGCTGGAGCGGCGCACGCCCAGCATATGGGAGAAGAACTCATGAGACAGGAACAGTTCATCCGAGTGAAGACGGTCACTGGACTCAAGCAGCCAGCGACACAGGCGTTTTTCTATAGTATGAAGGCGGTTGCAAGCAACATTCTGCGAGATTTGCGCGATATAGGCCTGCGTGTATTTCAGCATCACGTCCCGCAGCGACTTATTGGTGTCGAACTCCTGGAGCAGATGCTATGCCTTCATTCTTATCGCTTTGCCGGAAACCTGGACGATGTACTCGGTCTGCGTCGTTTCGCTCCCGCCCATGAAGGCGTTGATCCCTACCATCTCGCGGCTGCCGACCACTCCAGCCTCAGCCGTGCTGCCGTCGTTCATCGTGATGGTGACCGAGATCAGGCAGGTGAGAGGGAAGTAGACATCTTTAATAGTTTCGCCGGGTTGGTGGAGCATCTCACCGTATGAAAGCTCAACCTGCTCCATTTTGTTTTTGAGCTGCTCATACACCTTGGTAGACAAGGCGGCCAGAAGATTTTCTGCAGCCATATGAGTTGACTTTTTGGCTTAATAAGTTCCTAAATCCATCGTAAGAATATTTGTTAAAAATTTAAGAACAATCTTGCCACAGCGTTTGATTCATAGCTTCAAACTCTTGGCGATCGCCAATATATTATCGATGAGTCAGCAGAAAGATTCTTGTTGAATGAACCGAACGCGGTACTGATGAACAGTTTGATAGACAACGCTTACAGCTTCCCGTGTCGCGGTGCTAGCCTTTGAATTTGTGTACAGGTTCGCTAAGATAGGAACAACAAACACCCACTGCATTAACCCATTTGGGATTTTAGCTTATACAAAGACGCAAGGCACGACGAACGTATGCTTCCCATGATTCAGGTGTAGGTTGAAATATTAGTGCATAAAGCATAATTGCACTCATCGTATCAAAGACTAATCCTGGGTCTAAATCTGCCTGAATCTCATTTCTGGCTTTTGCTCGTTCAAGGACAACAGCAAAGGCTTGTTTTCGAGGTTGTAGATATTTTGTACAGTAGATTTGAGCAAACTGAGAATTGTTTGATGCACTGTTGATAATCATGGCAACAGTTTTTCGCCCCAAAGGACTGAGGGTAATTTGTGCAGCATTCTGAATCAATTCATCAATATCGTCCCAGAGATTACCTGTGTTAGGAATTACGACATCTTGCCTAACACTCTCAATCGCATCAGCAACTAGTTCTTCTTTAGAAGAGTAACGTCGGTAAATAGTAGGTTTGCCAACCCCAGCACGAACAGCGATCGCATCAATACTCATACCATCAAAACCAAATTCTGCCAACAATTCTAAGGTTGCTTGCAACATTGCTTGATGAGCTTGGGTACTTCGGGGTCTTCCTTGTGACTTTTTATTGGTATCAGTCATAGATGTTATTATAATTTACGAAACGGTTTCGTAAAGAATTAGGAATCGTACTATGAGCCAGTGTCCTCGCCCGCGCTATAAAGATAAACACAGCACCCAGACTCTTCAGCAAGGACTCGATGAATATTATGCGGTGAATCCGAATATCACCAATCCTCAAGATCTGCCACCAGAATTTGCAAAAATTTTGCTAGCGCACGATGCCAGTCATGTCACCTACGGGTGCGATACGGGAATGTATGATGAACTTAAGTTGTTGCCCCTCACTTGGTGGACAAGCGACTACAAGTTTCATGACCACTTACAAACGCTCAAAGATCCAACCATTAGTCCGGCAATTCGCGTCATGTATGAGGACTTGATTAAGCAGCATGGTGTTTTGTGGTTGTATAGTTCAATTTTCTTAACTTTGCCACAATTACTGCCAGAATTAACGCAGATGTGGCTCAAAACTCGTAAGCGTCGGCGTTATGTTCCTTTCTTGAATTTTGAACCGCTGCTAGAGCGATCGCTTTTAGAAATTCGTCAAGAGTTTGACCTTTTGCCTTTTGTAAAATAATCTATTTTCGCTAGTTATCCGTTGATGCTCAATATTAATTAGAAATTGATATGTTAATAACTTGTGTTTGAGCTTGTGGGCAAGTTTTTAGGTTTGGCTGTCACGACAATTTCCATATTGCAACTTAAAGCATTTAAAAATCAAAATAGGTTTAGAGCTGAAAAGCCCGATAATTTTCCATTCATCAAAACTGCTACATATTACCGAACAGAAGATGCCAACCAATAAGGGCGATCGCCAAATCTGCTAGTAAATGACTGATATAACATGCCCAAAGGGAACGGTAGGTTAAATAGCACCACGACCATATAGCACCAGCTATAAAAACCCCAAGAGAACCTACAACGACAACAAGCCAGTTTACTGTATACGCTGCTAAAGCAATGATGTGATGTAATGTAAAGCATAACGCAGTGAAAAATATAGCTCCGGTTCTAGAAAAAAGAATTTCGCATTTACGACCAATAAACCATCGCCAGATGTATTCTTCAGCTAGAGAGTTGATAACAGTAAAGTAGAATGCACTGAGCAGATATACAGTAGGACTGGCAATACCGATTTGTTGCGCTTTTGAACGCACATCAACAATATTGATCCAGTGCTGCCAAACAAGCCAGTAGGTACTAAGAATCATCCCAAACATTAGACTTCCTAAAACCGCCCCAGCTAGACATTCTCCTTGTGATGGTAGCGACACGATGAGTTTGCCTCGTTCAACCCAGAAGAACCATATTAAAGGTAGTGCTAGTATCCAAATTCTCGTTACAATAAATAACAATTGTCCTACTGTGCCTGGGATAAAAAATCTAGCAGCGATACCAATACTAGCAGCAGAGATAACTAGGAAAATAGCCAATCCTGCGCTTTGATGAGATTGGTTTTTGAGCATCATCGATCCTGATGAACTGGTAATGTTAATAATTTGTTTGCAAGTTAAACTTCAAGCCAGATTAATTAATTTTTAGTCTAACTATAAAAATATATTTCTTATAGTATAATCTCGGACTAACTACACATAAAATTTTAATCAAATATGACAATTCTCAAATCATTGCAGAAACGAAATCTCTATCGTTTTGATCCTATTGCATATTTATTAGTGGAAAAACTTAACCTTTCTCCCCTTACGTTTGGGTTATTAAGCATTGCAATCGGTACTGGAATTTATTTAATCACCGCTTGGGCAAGCAATACATTATGGTTACCACAGGGACAGAAGGGACTGCTTCAGGATATGTTTCCCTGGATATGGGCACTATTAATTAACCCCGTTGTTCTCGGCTATTACTTATAGAGTTTTCAAGCAATAGATAAGGTAATTCAGGAACTTGAAGCTTCTGATGTGTTGGAAATTGACGAATTAGAAATCGAAAAAGTTAATCAGATTGCTCTCAATGCTTATAAACCTCAATGGCGTAAACTGTTAGCACTTAGTAGTGCTGTGATTTTTAGTATTTTCGTCTTCGCAACTCGATTCGGATTGAAAAACAGTTGGACTAGTTCACACCCGCTGCCGATTTTGATGGTTACAATTGCTACCTTGATAGTAGTTTACATAGGTAGTATGTTGATTCTCAACTTGATTACGAATATATGGATACTCCATCACATTTTGAAAAGGGAATTGGAAAGAAAAGAGTTTAACGTTAATCCCCTACATCCCGACCGTTGTGGTGGACTCCGCTCTCTGAGTGATTATGCACTAAAAACCGCTTATCTAGCAGCTGTTTTAGGTATGATGGTTAGCTTGATTGTGTATCAGTTCATTACACGAGGTACTGGACAAAATTACTGGTTTATTTACTTAATTATTCCAATAGATATTTTATTGTCTATAGTATGTTTCTTTGGGCCTTTATTAGCGGCTCACAGAGGTATGAGGAAAGCAAAAGAAGAACTTTTACGCGAGATTGCTCGGCAGTTTCAAGCTGATTACTCCCAGATTCATGCCAGCCTGACTGGTGATGCAGAAACCCTCAAACAGGGTACTGAAAAAATTAAGAACCTACGAGCTTTCTACTCTTTAACTGACAAATTTCCAGTTTGGCCCTTCGATATCCAAACTTTCCGTCGATTCTTGCTAACGATTTCTGCTCACGTCTTTCTTCCTGTAATTGGTATACTTCAGAAATTGATACCATTATTGCTCAAGAAATGAGGCATTAAACTTAGTTAATTAAAGTTGTCGGTTAAGTACTATTAGCTGGTCTAATTCTTGTTGCATTTTACTCACAATTATTTCGTAGCATTCGTTGACATACTGGCGATCGCACGCTGCCTCTCTGCCATAATATTCAAACTTAATCGGTGGACAAATCCGTGTGCGGATAGGTACAGGCAATGGAATATTGGGCAATGGGCCAAGTGCTAATCCCCAAGGTAAGCCCAAATAAATCGGAAATACTAACGGATCAATCCCAAATAGCCAAGGCATCCCTAACTTATGGAGTTGCTGCACAATTTTATAGCAATCAGCCAGCACAATTAGCGTATCGTGAGCGCCAGTGGAAATCACAGGTACTATCGGTACTCTCTCCCGCAGTGCTAGCTTGATAAACCCTTTTCGCCCAGCAAAATATATTTGGTTACGTAAAGAATGCGGTCGGAAGACATCTTCAGCACCACCGGGATAAACTAGCACACTAGCGCCAGAACGCAAGGCAGCATAAGCCATTTTGGGATGAGCTACGATTCCTCCCGCCTTAGCTACCAGTTCCGCCACTGGGGGGCACGCCTCCCAAGCTGTAGGATGCATCAAACCGTAGACTGGTTTTTCTACACCAAATCGTCGAAACCAGTCATACATCATCATCACCATATCAGGAGCAGCCAGCCCGCCATTGTGGGAGCCGACAAATAAAACTTTTTCTTGGGGAGAAACATAATGCCAACCACTAGTTTGCACTCGAAAATAGTGGTCATAAAACCACCCTACAAGTGGCATTAGCGATTCGATGAATCTTGGATCTCGCTCATCCAAAGACCATCCAAGTTTTTTCTTTAGGTGATGTTGTGTTTCTGACATCAAGGCATCTTAACAGGGTTGGTTAAGCTCAGACAATTACTCCTGTTTATGTTGCAGGACAAACGCATCTAAATCATTTGCGATTTTGAGGTAATTGCTAATCAATTAACAGTTTACAGGTTGCTAAATGATAACTGATAACTAATAAAGATTTTTCAGCAGGGTGTGATAGGCTATCTGCGTGATGGCGCTAAGAGGTAATGAAGATGACTAAACTGCGGGTGGGTTTGCTGTTTGGCGGTCGTTCTGGGGAGCATGAAGTTTCGATTAGTTCAGCACGGGCGATCGCTAAAGCCTTGAGTGCAGAGCAAAATGCTAGTAAGTACGAAATATTGCCTTTCTATATTCAAAAGGACGGATTCTGGCAAGCAGGGGAAGTCGCCCAACAAGTTTTAGCATCCGGCGCTGCTATTCAAAATCAATCTATTACTCCTAACCTGTGGCAATTTCCACCACAAACACAAGAAGTAGATTTGTGGTTTCCGATTCTGCACGGGCCTAATGGAGAAGACGGGACAATTCAAGGATTACTCAGTTTGATCCAAGTTCCCTTTGTTGGTTCTGGGGTCTTAGGTTCGGCAATGGGGATGGATAAAATTGGCATGAAAACTGCCTTTGCTCAAGCCGGATTACCTCAAGTGAAGTACAAGGCGTTGACTAGGGCGCAAGTGTGGTCAAATCCTTGTGTTTTTCCGAAATTGTGTGATGAAATTGAATCGACATTGGGCTATCCCAGCTTTGTCAAACCTGCAAACTTAGGTTCATCAGTGGGTATTGCCAAAGTGCGATCGCGGCAAGAATTAGAAGCAGCATTAGATAATGCAGCTAGTTATGACCGCCGAATCATTGTAGAAGCTGGAGTTGTAGCTAGAGAAGTAGAATGCGCTGTGTTAGGAAATGATCATCCCCAAGCTTCGGTTGTAGGCGAAATTACTTACGACAGCGATTTTTATGATTATGAAACTAAATATACTGAAGGTCGAGCAGGTTTGTTCATTCCAGCACCCTTACCAGAAGCCATCAGCCGTCAAATTCAAGATATGGCTTTACAAGCCTTTGCCGCTGTTGACGCTGCTGGATTGGCGAGAGTAGACTTCTTCTACGTGGAAGCTACAGGAGAAATATTAATCAACGAAATCAATACCTTACCTGGTTTCACCTCAACTAGTATGTATCCCCAACTATGGGCGCATAGTGGGATCTCTTTCCCAGAATTAGTTGATCGGTTGATTCAGCTGGCTCTAGAAAGATATTCTGTTGCCGAACCTAAGAGTTAGGCAAATTGATTACTTTAAGAAAACAGCAAAATTTGCAAGCAAATTAGCGGATTTAGTAGCTTAGGCTTCTTAAAAAAGTTACTTAAATCCAAAATTTGCCTACGGATACCTGTTGGCTAACTCCTCCAGTACAATCGAGGTCTAGAGGGGTACAAATCTGAAAGTAATCTATGGAAAATAGTCAGAGTGTACAGTACAAGCCAACCCAACCTAAAAGGGTGACTCCAAGGCTGACAAACACTAAGCCAAGTGCAATCAGTAACTCCCAAGTTCTGATAAATTTGCTCGCACGCCATCCTTGGCTTTTATTAATTGGCTTGTCAGCAATATTTGTCGGCAGTGCTGTCCTTGCCTTGTATAGCCTTGGATCTGCTGGGTCTGTGCAACAGCCGGAAGAACCAGAAACAAGTCCGGATTTATTAACTGTACTTGAAGAACCAATTCCTACGCCCTCTGAGACTAGCGATCCTACACCGTTATGGATGATTGCTGCGATCGCCCTCAGCTGTGGTAGTGGTTGCTTCATAATTTTGCGATTGCTCAAGCATCCAGCAAAAGGTCAAAAAGCCCAGAAGCAGAAACGTTATCAGACAAGCTTGGTACAAGGTCAACAGCAAAGATTGGAACCACAAACTCTCAGAAATCCACCAGTCTTTGTACCATCGCCATCACTAAGACCCCTTGTGTCAATGCAAGCTAACACAAAGCCTTTGATGACAGTTCTACCTCCAGATCACAGGCATCGTCTGGATAAAAGCAGAGAGTCCTTAGCAGATTTATTGGATCTTCGTAAACAAAGTTCCTTGCCTACTTTATTACGCAAGTAATAATATCGTTCCAAAAGAAAAATCTGTCAAATTAACTATTTTGCAAGTAAAGGCATGGCACCACCATGCCTTTAGTTTTGTCTTATAAGTTGCATTTAATACAAATTTATACCAATTTTAAAAAAGAATGCGACATATGGGTAGGGGAGCCACTCCGTTCGGTTGCCAAACTTGTAGGCGCGAAGCGGTGAGGCAGTGCGTTGGGCGGGTTCCCCGACTTGAAGCAACTGCCGCTCGCGCAGCGTATCCGTAGGATTCACCCGAAGGGCTTCCCGCAGGGTAGGAAGTGGCGTCGCACAACGCCCGTTGTGCCCTTACGAATAATTCAGAACTTACGTACTCAGATCCCCCAACCCCCTTAGAAAGGGGCAGCCCTGCGCCCTTGCGGGTTCCCCGACTCCCTCAGTGGCGTGGCTTTAGACGTTCCCCCCTTTTTAAGGGGGCTAGGGGGGATCGGGGTTTCAGGCTTGAGTGCGTAAGTCCTATAATTTATGTGTCGCTATTTGATTTTTGCTTATTTCTTCTTCCCTGTCCCCTGTCCCCTGCCTCTAGCGATTCAGGAATCCCATTGGATTGCTATAGAAGTTATAGATGAACAATTAGAAAATTTTAAAATTGCCAATTTGGCAACCAAGATTAAAAAAGCTAAGTTAAAGTTTAGAAGATAAACGACTTCAAGGGTGTTGTTATCAGGGTCTACCAAGCCATAAAGCTACTTTATTAAGACACTATTTTACTAGTAAGATTTTGGCAATCAATTCATAATTAAAAATAATATCTGTAACCATTCACTTGGTAATTCAAATATTAATAATTAAGATTGACATTTACTGCAATGGAAATATTCAATGTGTATGAACGTTGCCATTGAACTACACATTAGCCCTTAAAATAAAAGGCAACGTATGTAGTGTAGATATTTCTGTTCGCTCCAGCGGTAAATGGCAGGGTGGGAGAGCGAGGCGACTGGTATGCTTTCTCCCACTCATTATTTATTATTTCATAATCACTCTAAGCAGAGGAAGATTTCTATCTTACCTCTGCTTTAATGTAAGTTCGACGAAGCTAAAAAACTGCGGCAGGTAAAGCAGACAAGTCTTAGGGTTAATATCTGGCGATCGCAACTTATCCCCAAAACTGAAGTGATAAATTTAAATTGTGCTTTGCTTTAGTATTTAATAATACATATATACTGGATATTAAATGATGAGTGCGATCGCATAATAATATTGGATGATAACGCTTAAATAAAGCTACTCACTAGGAAATATTTAAACTAGCGCTAGTTCAAATTTAATTGGCTAATACAAAACTGTTAGGATTTCTTAAGTAAGATTATGGTGGAAATTTCTTCATCCCATTCTGAGATTAAAGCTCAAGCTACTAAAGCTGCTGCTGGCTTCCATACCGATACAGTAACATCAGAAACGATTTCAGATTTTGAGTTTCTCTTTACGAGAGCAATTGAATTTCGCCAAGAAACAATTTACTTCATTATTGTGGATCGCTTTAATGATGGAGATCCGAGTAATAATGAAGGTCTTAATCCTGAACTTTACGACTCGACTAAGCAAAAGTGGGGTAAATATTGGGGTGGAGATATACAAGGAATTATTGATAAATTAGATTATCTCAAAAATATGGGAGTTACAGCTATTTGGATTTCTCCTTTATTTGAGCAAGTAGAAGCATTACAGTTTGAAAATGCTGCAATGCATGGCTATTGGACAAAAGATTTTAAACGTATTAACCCTAGGTTCTTAGCTACTGATGAAGAAAATTCCTTATTTAAAAATAACACATTTGATAAATTAATCTCTGGGTTGCATGACCGAGGTATGAAACTGATTTTGGATATTGTTTGTAACCACAGTAGCCCTGATGTCAACGGCGAAAAAGGCAAACTTTATGAGGATGGAGCTTTAATTGTTGATTTTTATAATGATGTTAAACATTGGTATCATCATAATCCTGAAATCACAGATTGGGAAAATGAAGAGCAGCTTTTGTATTATGAAATGTCAGGATTAGCCACTTTTAACGAAAGTAATTCTGATTATCGTCACTATATTAAAACCGCAATCAAACAATGGCTAGATAGAGGTGTTGATGCTTTGCGAGTTGATACTGTAAAGCATATGCCAATTTGGTTTTGGCAAGAATTTAATAGTGATATTCAAACCCATAAACCTTCTGTATTTATCTTTGGAGAATGGGGTTTTAGTAATCCTAAAAATGCCCAATCAATTAAATTTGCCAATGAGTCTGGAATGTCGATTTTAGACTTTGGTTTGTGCGGAGCAATTCGGGAAGCTTTGGCTCAAGGATTAACTGGCGGATTTCATTTAGTTCAGGAAGTTTTCGATCTCGATTATCTTTACAATACGGCTACAGAATTGATTACCTTTATTGATAATCATGATATGCCTCGCTTTCAAAGCCTGAATCCCGATCCGCAGCTTTTGCGATTGGCATTAGCTGTAGTGATGACCTGTCGTGGAATTCCTTGTATTTATTATGGAACAGAGCAATATTTACATAATAATACTAATGGCGGTAATGACCCTTATAACCGTCCTATGATGCAGACATGGGACACAGATACACAGCTTTATAAAGATATTCAGTTATTATCTAAATTGCGACGTTTAAACCCTGCGGTTTCTCTCGGAAGCCAGAAACAAAAATATCTGACATCTGATGTCTATATTTATCTGCGGACTTATCGAGATTATCGCTGTTTTGTAGCAATCAATAAAGGAGACGCAATCACTATTGATGTAGAGAATACCGAATTAGAAGATGGTGAATATAACTGTATTGTAACGAATCGCTATTTAGAAGTAAAAAATGGCAAAATTTTCGGTTTAAAATTGGAGCCAAAAGAACTAATTGTTCTCAGCTATTTAGGGGAGCGCGTGAAAGGAAAAACAATTGTCCGGGCACAATTAAATGGCATTAAAACCCAGCCAGGAGAGACAGTTGTAGTAACAGGCGATTGCCCTGAGTTGGGTAATTGGGATATTAGCAAAGCTTACGCTTTAGAGTATATCAATAACAATACTTGGTTCGGAGAAATTCCTTTCAATGAGAGCGCGGGGAAAGCAATATGCTACAAATATGCTCTCTGGCGCGAAAATCAGCCGCCTCTGCGCGAAAATCTCGTAAGCCGTCGCTGGATTTTAGTGGAGCAAGGCACAGTTAAATGGCGGGATAATTGGGCACATTAATCAACATTAACTACTAATGGTATTGTCAACAGCTTTTACATTCTGTCGCCCTTTACTTGACATGAAATTAAAAATTTCTAGCTGAGTGCAATAAGTGATTGTTGCAATTTTTTACAGAATTCGTAGTATTCTATTGCAGTTTGTAACTATTTTGTGCCGTCTACAGGACTATTCCTTTAGACTGAATCTCAATCGAAAAATATTGGGATCAACGCAAATGCATTCGGTAAATGTATTGTGTCATGAGTTTGTAGTTGCTGTTTCCTTTGTGGCTTGTATCGTCGGACTAATCTTACTGTGGGACAGCAAACAGCAAAAAGATGATATGGAAGAAACAGAGCAGATTCTATTTAGAATGAGCTTTACTTACTGGCTAGTCTACTGTGTTGCTTTTGGCTTGGAGAAAATAGCTTTATCTAGCTGGGAACCTATACTAATGTCTTTAAGAATTACTACTGCTCTGTCATATTTTTTAACTTTTTCTTGCATCCTGAGTCTGCCACTACACAAATTTGCAGTACATCATGTGGAAGAATAGTTCAGAGTCAACAGTGCATAGTCGAAAGGCTATGGACTATTGACTATATAGAATGATGGTTAACTTTTCATAGCGATCGCGATCGCATCTTCAAGTTTATCTTGAGCCAAAGTTGTCACAATAAACACTTCCTGCACTGTCTTACCTTGCCGTGCGATTATTTTATAACCGCCCCGAATCGGCACAGACACCCGCAGCTGCATTTTAGGGCTATGTCCTCTAACCCGCCCAATTACTCCAGGCGTGACGGTTTGAATCCCATCCTGCTGACACAGACGTTCTAAAATTGGGATGAGACCACAAATGTGGGTCGAGTGATTCCAGACTAGTCTGCCATCAGTAGGTTTGCCCATGATAATTAAGCAGCCTCTAGAGGAGCCATTGTCAAACCCGCTCGACGCAATTGCTGGTGGTATAGTTCTGCCGGTTCTTGAGGCCCAACCCAGACGATCGCTTGACCTTCATAGTGTATCTGATTGGTCAAATCCCAAGCCTGGTCACTGGTCATCCCCGGAATATACTTCATCAAACACTCAGCCACGTGCTGAAATGTATTAAAGTCATCGTTTAAAACAATCACTTTATAATTCGGATATAGCTTGCGGGTAACTTGAGTAGACCGTTCAGGAGCTACAGTTGGTGCTGTTGCCATTCCGTAAACAACTGCTGAAAGTCTGGTAACCATAAAACAGTTAGCCAATAAAGTTTTACAACACTACATTACAAATAACTAGTTTAGTCTATACTCCACACTCAAGAGTTCAGGTTTAGCTTTTTAACTAGTGAAAAAATTAGGTATATGTACATATTACTAATTTTTTAAGGTTCATCTCCAAGCGATCGCTACATCTCAAATGCCAACGGCGGCAATTTTATCTTGCCTAATGCTCATTTGCAGGTAATTACAGAACTTTTCATTAGTATGGAATACACGCTTGAAGACTAAATTATTGTAAGGACACAAAATTGTTGTGCCCATACTGTGGTCTATTTAACTGCAAATTGCTCTAAACGTAGTTAGGACAACGGTGCAAGAAGGCTTTCTTGCTTGTTTCGTGTTCTGAACTCGGAGTTTCGTGTTTTGGACTCGGAGTTTTGTGTTCTGAACTCGGAGTTTTGTGTTCTGAACTCGAAGTTTTGTGTTCTGGACTCGGAGTTTCATGTTCCGAACTCGGAGTTTCGTGTTCTGGACTCGGAGTTTTGTGTTCCGAACTCGGAATTTTGTGTTGTGGACTCGGAGTTTCGTGTTGTGGACTCGGAGTTTCGTGTTCTGAACTCGAAGTTTTGTGTTCTGAACTCGAAACTTTAGTTTCCAAGCTCAAAAATTCACCTCTTCATATCTTCTACTCAGCTTCACCAATTAGGGTAAAAGCAGCCCAATCAATCGGGTTAGAATATTGCTTTTTCGTGGTGAGCATTGCTTGTCTGAGCGCCGCCGCTTTATCAGGATTGCGTTGGAGATTTTTGTAAAATTCGTTCATCAAAAAGTAGGTAGACTCGTCTGGTACAGACCACAGCGATACAACAACACTAGGAACGCCAGCAGTAATTAAAGAGCGTGATAAACCAATTACGCCATCATCTGTAATATTTCCACCTCCAGTGTTACAAGCGCTAAGTACAACCAGTTCTGCATTGAGTTTCATGTCAAGAATTTCGCTGGCTGTAAGTAAACCGTCATCTTTACTACTAGGAGCAAGAGCGATCGCACCCGGTACGCCTAAACCCTTAAAATCATCAAGTAAGCCGTGGGTAGCAAAGTGAATCATCTTAGCTTGAGCCATCTTCTGTACCATTGCTGTCTCTGTCGCCTTGGTACCAATAATTGCTTGCGTCTTGAATAAATCTGCAATCTTTATTGCTTCTTGTTCCGCACCAGGAAGAGGTTCTAACTGCTCATCAGCAATAGGAATCTTGGGCATGGTAGGATTACCAACTACCAAAAAGTCTTTTGCGGATTGGTTAACTTTTTGCTTCTGTTTGTGAGTTAAATCCAAAACTTGAATCGCTGGTGCTGTCAAGATAGTATGTTTCTCGATTAAGTATTTGCCTTGGTCATCTTGTAATGCGGGGAACGGTACGAGAAATAGAGATTCTTGGGGAATGAAGATAACACGGGCGTTAGGATCTTTAGGTAGATATTGAGCGATCGGTTTGATCAGTAAGTCATAAAGTTTATTTAATTGTGTCTTTTGACGAGCTTGATTTTGCTTACCGCCAGATGTAGCTTCAATAGCGACGCCTCTACCTCTTGCACCTATTCCTCTGCGGCTGTTAACCACAAGGTTTTGTAGAGAAGATTTGAGAAACTTTTCTAGCTTCAGTTGCTCAAAAGAAATTTCTCCTGTGGGTTTGACTACCCAAATGTAGAGTAATTTGTCCTGCAACGTTGAGTATTGAACAAAAGTAGCATTTTCTAGTTTGGCAAGGTTTTGAATTTCTTGGAGTTTTAAAGGTTTGATATTTAATTGAGCATTTGGTTTCTCTAATTGCTTCGAGGCTAATAACTCAACAAATGCTCTAGCTCTGGCGCGATCGGCTACTTCTAATGCAGAATTAAATTTATTCTGAGCAACTAAACATTGTTGTAGTGAACGGTAAGTAATGTTCTGGCTTTCAAATAATGAGATTTTCTGAGCATCAGTTAATCCTGGTCGTAAAGATTCCCAAATTCCGACAGCAGTAAAGAGAGTTTTCTCAGCTTCAGGATATTGGCTTTGATGAATGTAAATTAACCCAATATTGTTGAGAGTTTTCGCTTGCCCTACCTTGTCGCCAATTTTTCTGACAATAGTTAAAGCTTGTTGAAAATATTCTAAGGCTTTGGCATACTGTCCTAAGTTACGGTAAACTTCTCCAATGTTGTTGACATTTCCTGCTTCCGAAGCCTTATCGCCAATTTGTTTGCTAATTACTAAAGATTGCTGAAAATAATCCAAGGCGCTATCGTATTTTTCTAAATTGCGGTAAAGTTCTCCTATATTATTGATAGTCTGTCCTTCCCCTTCCTTATCACCGATTTTTTTACGTAATACTAAAGCTGGCTGGAGATATTCCAAGGCTTTTTCATACTCTTTTAATTCACGGTAAGCTTCGCCAATATTATTGCGAGTTGTCCCTTCACCCGCCTTGTCACCAATTTGTTTTTGAATGGCTAAAGCCTGCTGAAAGTATTGCAGTGCTTGGGAATGTTGTTTTAAGTTGCGGTAAATTTCTCCTATATTGGCAATATTTACTCCTTCGCCAGCTTTGTCACCAATTTGCTTGCGAATTACTAAAGCTTGCTGGAGAAAATCTAATGATTTAGCATACTGCCCTAAGTTACGGTAAACAGCCCCAATATTGTTAATAACTACTCCTTCTCCAGCTTTGTTACCAATTTGTTTATCAATTACTAAAGATTGCTGATAGAATTCCAATGCTTTGGCATACTCTGCCAAACTTTCATAAACTAATCCAATATTGTTTAGCGTTGTTGATTGCTGTGCTGTATCACCAATTTTTTTACTAATAGCTAAAGCTTGCTGATAAAATTCTAAGGCTTTGGGATACTGTGCCAAGTTTTGGTGAATTGAACCAATATTGTGGAGACTAATTGCTTCCTCAGCTTTATAACCAAGTTCTTTGTGAATGGCGTAGGCTTGCTGATAAAACTCCAATGCTTTGGTGTAGTCTCCCAAGTTTTGATAAACTGACCCAACGTCATTGAAAACTGTTGCTTGCTGGGGTTTATTGCCGGCTTCTTTATGAATGGTTAACGCTTGCTGAAATAACTCCAATGCTTTAGGATACTGTCCAAGTCTGCTGTATGTTGACCCAATATTGTTGAGTATTGAAGCTTGCTGTGCTTTGTTGCCAACTTCTTTAGTAATCGCTAGCGATCGCTGAAAGTAATCTAAGGCTTTGGTATACTCCCCTAAATAACGGTAAACCAAGCCAATATTATTAATAATTGCTCCTTCCCCAGCGCGATCGCCAGTTTGTTTAAGGATTACTGAAGCTTGCTTTAAAATTTCTATAGCTTTGGGATACTTTCCTGTTTTGCGATAGACAGCGCTAATCTCATTTAAAATTACCGCTTCACCTTGAAGATATTTGATTTCTCTGGCTATCGCTAAAGCTTGTTGATATGACTTTAAAGCTTCGGGATACTGTCCGCGATCGAACTGTTGCAAACCTAAGTTATAAAGTTGTGCAGCCTCAGCTTTGCGATCTTGAGGTGTCTGCGCTTGTGCTGTTAAAGGAGAGTATTGGAGTAGAGGAGAGGGAGACACAGAGAACAGAGGAAGCAACACCACCAACAAGGTGAGGTATTTTAGGCGATCGCGCATAGCAATTCTCAAGCAAGTGTATATTTAACTACTTGCTTTTGTTTATACTCCTCAGTCACTTGAGATTCCGCAAAATGACATAAAACTTTCGTAGTCAAAACTTCATACCAATTCTCTAAAATTGGGTGCAAGTAAGAAAACCAATTAAGAAAAATTTGATTACTTTGTTAAAAATCCCTATTTATGAGGCTTTTCATCTGCCAATGTTTCGCAACTTCCTTGCTCGGTCGTGGTATCGTAAATGTACCCCTTTATTTGTGAAAACCTTGGTACACAAAGTTTTCAGGCGGTATGTTGGGCTGATTTTCGGATGACTGACTATTCCCAAATCCAGAAATGGTGGGGAATAGTTATGAGTGCTTATCTTCTCGTTAGTCTTCACTCTCAAGTTTTGAACAATCATCCAGAACAAGGCGTAAATAAAGCGACAGACCAGTTGTGTCTAGATTTCCAGAGCAGGAAGAATCTGCTCAAAAATTTACGCCTAGTCATTCAACCTTTCATATTTTTTAATTTCCTTAAATCTTGGCTCAGGGTCTTTCCCATTTCACCTCTATCCATTGTTTTTCTCATACTAATTGCTCTAATGAATCGAAAGCCTGGTGCTATTCCTGACCCTTCGGAATCTAGGCATTTATTATTTTCCTCTGCTTAGAGTGATTAAAGAGCGCTTATAAGAGTATATATCCGAAAAATATTAAACGCTATGTTACTATAATAATTAAGAACAAACGCTTAGATAAACATGAAAAAATATCTTTTAAATAGAATCTAGCGTAATATTAAATTACAACATAACTTATTTTATCTGTATTTTGTCATATACCAATCCTAAGTAATTCATGAGAAAACACTATCTTAATTTATTAACGCTAAGTCAAAAATATGACAATTAGATTATGGCTAAAATAAAGGCTTTTACAGGAATTATCTTCAGATTTTTACGTATTAATTTAGTTAAAAAAGAAGCTAAATTTTAGTCTATGTATTTTCTCACGAATGATTCCGGATTGCTATAGCGCTCTTCCATCACTCTCACCAGAGTAAAAAATAAAATCATTGCTAGGCAAGACTTTCAGGCGAAAAACGTGATTTTGACAATAATGTTAGAAAATAAAGCTCCAAACCCTATAGCTGTCTAATGTTTAAAAGTTACCTTCGATTTTTATTTTCCCATAGTGATGGAAGAGTGATAGTTTTAAATAATTACATTTTTATTTTTTGAGGTGTAGAATCGTGATCGAAGAAATGCGAAATCACATTGAACTTAAGATTTCTGAGGTAGAAGTACAGCCATACCCTTTTCCACATTTGATTATTGAAAACTTTTTTCCTGATGAAATTTTTACAAAAATTATTGAATATAACCCATTCAAGAGAAATCTAGGGCGTGAATGGATTGGTAAAAAAGAGTCGACATCTATGAAAACTAGCACACCTTATTATGCTAGAAAGCAAATTAACTTTCACTCTCATGACGAGTTTGCAGCAGACGAAGAAGAGCGGAAGTTTTGGGAGCAAATAAAAAGGTGTTTTTTGAGCGAACAATGGTTTGAAAGATTGATTTTTAATAAATACAAGGAATACTTTGTAATAAGATTTGGAGAACTAGTAGAATCAGAAGATTTTTTTGATCTCTTTAAAAAGGAATTTTTTCTACAACGGCATGAACCTGGGTATTACATAGGACCGCATACCGATATACCAACTCGTGTCTTCACATGTATTTTCTCATTTGCCGATAGAGATGGGTTTGAAGAATACGGAACGCAACTGTGCGTACATAAAGATCGGATGGTGCGTTGTTGGGGAAATAATCACTATTCCCCGGATGACTTCATAGTTCAAAAAGTAGCGCCGTATAAGCCAAACAACTTTCTTCTATTTTTCAAGACACGCCAATCATTCCACGCAGTAAAAGCAATTGACGATAGCGTGCCTAACCAACGTTACGGAATGCAGTTCCAATTCTATGAACCACAAAAAGGACTATTGACTGACCTTTCGGAGCCTGATTTGTTAGTAATGAAACATGACAAGAAATCTAAAAAAGTAGTTTCAGTACTTCGCAATTTGACTGCATTGGTATTAAAAAGACAATAGAGGTTGAGAGCATCATAGCCAAAGCCTAGGAGCAGAGAAATACATCAATCAAGAATGCTTTCCTCCTAGCGTAGAGAATATACTTTACTGCTAAATTGACGTGAGTCTGTCCCGAAATTCTATAGTGCTGTGTAATTGTACTGAAGCATTGCTTTATCACTATATTTTACTTTTGCCCTTGCCGTATTTTTTATGTATCTTCTCAATTTCAAATTCATGCTCATGCTCATTTAAGCTTTGTTCTCGAATTTCAACCCAAGCCAGCAACATATTGGTCAAACTCGGCCACTCAATTTTTGGGAGAAAATCACTATCATAGAAGCTAATTACAGGTGAAGTAACCTGCTGCTGTTCACTACCAATTACAGCTAATATTAAATCCTCAAAACAATCAATGGGGAACCAGCGTGGATCAATCTTGTCGTCGTGCATAGCTTGACGTGCTAAAGCTTTGTACATACTCATAGCTTTTTCCAACGAAAAGAAAGAATTATCAGTAATCAAGGGAAACTCAAAGTAGTTATCAAGAGAGTTCCAATCTTTTGATGTGTCAGCCAAATCAATAGGTAAACAACCGTTAGCTTTTTGGTATAAATCAATTATTTCTAAAGGCAACTGAAATGGATAATCTCTTGTAATTTCTTGTATTTGTTCAAGAGTTAACTTTGGAGTAGGGTAATTAGATACTATTTGTTGAAAAGTTTCAGAGCTAAGAGTCTTTCGCAGTTCCCGTACATCTTTTCCTACTGCATCATATCCATTATTCAACATCCAATAAAACACTTTCATGTCAAGACTTGTTGGAGCATCGAAATTTGCATAGTAGGTTGCAATGCGCTCAATAGCTTTTATCATTGCCGACATATCAATTATTTTTATCTCTAACAGCTTTTTAACTATAATCTTTCTATTAATCGTTTCAAAATCGCATTCCAGTGTTTTAAACTAGATTCTCGCCAGCTTCCCCAGCTTCGACCGCATAATAGAGATGCCCAGCATTGGCTTTCAAAACTGTTGATACGACTCGGTTGTAGAAACTAAAGTAAGAAACTAAGGGTGCTAATTTTCTTACTTTAAACATCCAATATTAATTATTGGTATTAGTTGTTATCTTGGTAATCGTGGAACCTGTAGCAAATCTAACCCCCGTTCAAATATTTCATCAATCGGTAACATTTCCCCATCAATAGTCATAAATTTATGGTCTTTTGTGGCGCGAATAATAGAACCATCTTCTAAACAATACTCAAACACTTCTTGTTGACCGCGATTATGCCATTGTGCCACAGGTTGCATATAAACGTTGCCATTCTCATCAATACTGTAAACGCTGCATTCAATAGCTTTTTCAACAATTTCACCAATGGGAAGCAAGCCGTATTCTACTGTTAAAACTTCCGTGTCATAGCTGAAGCAATATTCGGCGAATTTTAACATATCGTCAAATAATTTTTCAGCTACTTGCTTTTTAACACCGTTTTTGGTTGCACCATCAATAAACTTTTCCTGCTGCTTTTGCATTTCAGAAACTTTCTTTTTACCCATTGCACGGCGCAGCAAGTCAGCTTGTCCTAAAGAATATCCAGCCATATCCTGAGCAATTTTCATAATTTGCTCTTGATAGACCATAATTCCATAAGTCTCATTCAATATCGGTTCTAAAATCGCAGTTTCATAGTCAATATTTTCTCGACCATGTTTGCGGTTAATAAACTTAGGAATTAGTCCTGCGTCTAATGGGCCTGGTCGATAAAGCGCCAAAATTGAAGAAATATCTTCGATATTAGAAGGTTTCAAATCTCGCACTATTTGCTTCATTCCAGAAGATTCTAATTGAAATATTCCTTCTAGTTCACCTGCTTCTAATAGTGCATAAGTTTTTTGCACATCTTTTGGTAGAGTGCTATGTTCACCTTTGGCTAATATTTTCTGAGCTTTTCTTTCTTGACGTGTGATTTCATCAGGATCAACACGATAGCCATTCGTTTCTTCAATCAGATCCAACGTTTTTTGAATTAAGGTCAGGTTCCGCAAACCTAGAAAGTCCATCTTTAATAAACCCATGGATTCTAGGTCTTCCATGAAATACTGAGTAATCACGGAACCATCGTTATTCCTCTGTAAAGGCACAATTTCATCAAGGGGATCGGCAGAAATTACCACACCTGCTGCATGAACACCAAAAGTTTTGTTAGTTCCTTCAATTCGCATCGCCATGTCAATCCAATGGCGAACATGAGGCTCGTTATCATACTTTTCTTTAAACTCTGGTGCTGGGGTTTGGTCTGAAACCATCACCTTGAGTTTAGTTGGTTTCCCCCGCACTACAGGAATATATTTCGCCATTTTGTCAGCTTCGCCGTAGGGAATATTTAATACTCTGGCGACATCTTTTAAGACAGCTTTAGAAGTTAAGCGGTTAAAGGTAATAATTTGAGCAACTTTATCAGCACCATATTTCTCAGTTACATATTCAATAACTTTATCTCTTTGCTCAATGCAGAAATCCGTATCAATATCAGGCATGGATTTCCGTTCTGGGTTCAAAAAGCGCTCAAATAGTAAACCATGATGCACAGGATCAATGTTAGTAATTCGCATAGCGTATGCAACTAGCGAACCAGCCGCCGAACCCCGTCCAGGCCCTACAGGAATATTATTATCTCTAGCAAATTTGATATAATCCCATACAACTAAAAAGTATTTGGAAAAACCCATTTGTTGAATCATTTTTAGTTCGTATTCCAACCGCTCTTTGTAGATTGGATCGACTTCGTTGCGGGATTTCCGATTTAATCTTTCTAAAAGTCCGCTCCATGCAACTTCTTCGGCATAAGTATCAGCGGTGTGGCCAGAGGGAATGGGGGGGGTAGGAATTTGCGGCTCACCCATAATCTGGTAAGGCTCGACTTTATCAGCAACTTCTTCAGTAGTTGCGATCGCTTCGGCAATTACATCATCAGGTAAATGGTCACGAAATAGCAGCTTCATCTCTTCAGCAGATTTGAGATATTCTGTGCCGCTATAACGCATCCGATTTTCTTCAATAATTAGCTTGCCAGTCTGAATACATAGCAAGGCATCATGGGCTTCAACGTCGTAACAAGAAATAAAATGAGAATCATTAGTAGCAACAAATTTAATGCCTAGCTCACGGGCAATTTTAATAATTTCTACGTTAACAATTCGGTCTTCCTGGGAGCCGTGGTCTTGTATTTCTAAATAATAATCATCACCAAATACATCTTTATACCATTGAGCAACTTTACGAGCTGCATCTGGCCTACCACTAAGAATTGCTTGCGGAATTTCACCACCTAAACAAGCACTAGTGACAATCAGACCTTCATGATATTGTTTTAATAACTCTTTATTAATACAAGGGCGAGAAAAAATGCCTTTTCCTTGGACACCTTTAAGATGGGAAAGAGTAGTTAATTTAACTAAATTTTTATAGCCTTTAGTATTTTTAGCTAAAACAACTTGATGATAACGAGGACGGCGTTCTTGCTTTTCAATATCGCCATTAATGATATACATTTCATTGCCAAGGATTGGCTTAATATTCTTACTACGGCAGATTTTTATGAGTTCCACTGCCCCATACATAACACCATGATCGGTCAGGGCGATCGCTTTCATCCCCAGGGCGATCGCTCGATCCACCAACTCCGGCAGCTGACTTGCTCCATCAAGCAAGCTATAGTCACTATGAATATGTAAAGGCACAAAGGACATATACGTCTCCAAGCACAAGCAATATCTCTAGGGGCATTTTGGTGGCATACCCCATCAAGCAGAATTTTACAGACAGAGCAACGAAATCTTAGATTAACGCGTTTGGGTAATTTTCACTTCCGAAAGTAATGTTTTAATAGTCACATCAGAATAATTAACCAGCATCTAGCAATGAGTGAACCAGAAAGCATTACTTCGCTTGAGACCAAAACCCGCAGTTGGTGAGTACGTATCCCTCTGGCATTGCAAATACTCATCGCCTTAGTGCTTGCAGTTAGCTTGGAAATTGCCCTCGGCGTAGGGAACCCCAACCCAGCTAATGCTGCTTTTATTACTAATTTAGCAATTAACCGACCTAAATCTTACGTGCTAGGCGAAGGGAAGGTTAAAGCTTTGTCACAAGCAAGGAAATAAGAGCTTTTAGATTACAAGCAGAAATTACTTCCCCTTTGCCAAAAGTCACGAAATAACTTGTGAGTTGCGATTATATTAATGAGAAAGATAGCTTAACAATTGCCGAACTCAAGTATGCTTTGAGAAATGCCGTTGCCAAAGGGTTGCAGTTGACAATTTTTAACTCCTGTGATGGATTGGGATGAGCGCGAGAACTACAAGATTTGCACATTCCGCAAATAATTGTGATGCGCCAACCTGTACCTGATATTGTCGAGCATTTTTAAAGCATTTTCTAGAAGCTTTTTCTTCAGGACAGTCTTTATATGTTGCAGTTCGTATTGCTAGAGAAAAACTGCAAGGACTAGAGGACGAATATCCAGGAGCGACTTGGTTGCCAGTAATATATGAAAATCCTGCCGCAGTGCCGATGGCTTGGCCAAAGCCGCAAATTAAACTCAACAGCCGACTCCTATCGTGTCCGGTTAAAGGCTTATCATCAAGACCGCAAGGAAGCAGGGGGAAGAAGAGTTTTCAGCTTTTTGCACAGATGTGGGAATCATAACTAATCAACCGGACATGATATAACTTACCCTCAATTCAAATAAAAAATAATTTTCTGTATTGAAAGATACTAAATTTCTTGCTTTATGAGATTTGTTAAGATATCCTGACTTTAGTTACAAACTCATAAGTTAGCTCCATAAATAGCACTTCAGAGAGTCGTGGGCTGTATTCCTTGTTAGAAAACAGTTGCGATAGTTTTTTGGTGCTGTTTAGTGAGGTAATTAGGAGTTTGTTGCCTTGAACGTAGCTTTCAACAGTTAATTTGAACTATGCAACGCTCTGTTAACAAACTTCCTAAAACAACCAATTTCAAAAAAACTATCGCATTAAACTACAGGCTATTCAAAAAAACTCGCGCTTTATTTGGTAGTGTTCATCATCAGCCCAATTTTTCTATTCAACATATTCTTCTATCTTGGTTAGGAGCATTTATTGGGATTGCTATTCTGGCTTATTTAACAGTTCAAACCTCTTATCCATGCATCGCTGCGCCATTTGGAGCAACAGCAGTTTTAGTGTTTGGCGTACCAGATAGCCCCTTAGCTCAACCACGCAATGTAATTGGTGGCAATTTAATTGCAGCTATAGTGTGCGTCACGCTGGTTCAGTTATTTGGCACAGCCCCTTGGGTAATGGCTATGGCTGTTGCAACCACAATTAAATTAACCCAACTGACTCGAACTGTACATCCGCCATCTGGGGCGGTTGCACTGCTAGGAGTATTAAATAATGCCTCTTGGAACTATGTGTTAACGCCTATTTTGTTGGGTTCTGTAGTGATTGTTTTTTGTACAGTTATCTATAGTAGTGCAACGCCAGGTAGAGTTTATCCAAAACATTGGTTGTAGCGCAGTCTATTGGTAGTAGATATTCAACATTACTACTAGAGGGGGGATTAGGAATTAGGGATTAGCGAGTGGGAAAATTATGGACGGAGATTCAAACTCCGCCCAAATCCTACAAGTAAAATGGGTATTGCCCACTAAAACCCTGATGTGGTGGGCAATGCCTATCCTACTACTGATTTTATGCAGGTCGATGCGAGGGTATCATATAGGACTTACGCACTGAAGTCTGAAACCCTGATCCCCCCTAACCCCCCTTAAAAAAGGGGGAACGTCTAAAGCCACGCCACTGAGGGAGTCGGGGAACCCGCAAGGGCGCAGGGCTGCCCCTTTTTAAGGGGGTTGGGGGATCTGAGTGCGTAAGTTCTGTCTGGTCGCTGCCGCACTGCAATTAATGTTATGGCAGACATGACTGTCAGTGCTTTGCTTGACAGCAAAAAGCCTCGTCTACAGTACGAGGCTTAGTTTATAAACTTTAAGTCAATGCAGCAGCTTTTGCTAATAGCCATCTAATGCTGCTGAGGCCCCTTAGCATCACATTCTTTAGTCAAGCACCGTTCTAGAAGTTGAATTCGCCAAATAGAAGCGAAGTGATAGGGATTCCATATCAATTTAGTATGACGATTAAATAAGGGCTGGTTGAGATAATTCCAGAGCGGAAATTGAATCTTGGTGAATTTTGGAGCCATAGAAAGGTAGAATACTATCAAGCGTTGTAGCAGTACATTTCAAGATAAGACAATATATATATAATCGTCCTGGTGGCAATTGCGGAAAATTAATAAATATTATTTCAAAAATTAATAAAGCTACCCTTAGCTCCAAAATTCCTCTTCAAACGGATTCTATCTCTAATTTTTGAATTTTTCCCTCATTCTTGTCTGACTATGCTTTAAGCCAAAATAACCTGTAGCACGCTACAGGTTAGGGCATTTAAAGAGGGAACAGGTCACCTGTGTGGCGGGAGATTTAAACTCTAGAAGGGCGCTTACCGCCTGTAGGCGGGGGACTTATACCCACGGTTTTTCGCTTTAGGAGGGAATAAGGAAATTTTAAAATTAGCGATTTTTTGTTCCCTGTCCCCTACCCCGAAGGCGCGAGTTAAGTATCTTTGTAATAACGATACAAAACTTTTATCTTTGCTACATAGATAACTTCAAGAGCTTAATTGTTGCTTCCGAGGAGCAAGAATGTGGAAACCCACATCCACGCCTTTCATATGGTTACTTATATAAGACAACAGTGCATAGGTAAAGATAATCATACCCAGCATCTCCAGAACCTCTTCTACAGTTGTCATTAAGACAAAGATTATGTCAGTGCTATTGTAGTAGTCTGCATAGTAGCCACTTACTAGCTCACAACCTAATGCACCCATTACGTAGATAGTCCCAGCAAGGAAAAATAAGTTTCGTGTCTTTACCGGAAGAGTAAAAATAAATTTCCCAAACAGTATCAAGAATATGAGTACGAAGGCAGCACCAGCAATCACCCAAGCGTAATAAAGAACACCTCTGGTATTTAATGCGTTGCGTAGTGGTTCAATTAGTAGTTCATGAATACTCATGAATTCGTCTATGGATAAATAAGCAAAAACCACAGATAATCCTATCCATGAACGGAAATTTTGATTTCCGGCTAACTTCTGAGTTTGGGCAATGATTGCCATCAGAACAGAACAAAATAGTATTACTAATGCTGAGTACGATGATGGGACATTTGTTTCACCATCAAGGTTGAAGATCATTTTTAAAAAATCCCTGCTAGGGTAGTCGGGTAAATATAGTTGGCAGAGACTTGTTATTAGATTGGCAATAGTCAAAAAAACTACTATCTTCAGCAGGAATTTGGCTGTTCCTTTGGGGTAAAGATACGCTTGCAACTGATGCGATCGCGGCTTTGCGAACATAGCGTTTATTTGCGTAGAATTGGCTTGCTCACTTAAAGCTACGTCTGTGTTATTGCTTGTCTGTGTCTGTATTTGATGCTGTTTGGACAATAGTATGTTTTCTATGAAATACTCAATGGTTTGCTGCTTGACAAAACCAAGCATTACCAAAATCTCTGCAAACGGCTTTCCAATTGCCTTTTGTTCATTGAGCGCTATTTTTAATTCTTCTGGAGTAATCAGATCGGCTTCCACCAAGCACATGCCAAGTTGCTGAGGTTGAATCTCTTTCATGTCTAAGTGGCTAATCATTTTTAAATCCCGGTTTTAATTCTTCACTTGCAACAGAAACATCCGCATTACAGGCTCTTCACACGATCAGTACTGATTTAGACTAAGCCTTAATACATTGATATTTCTTTAATTAACGACTTATTAACCTTTTATTAAAGTACAAGTGCATTCAAGGAAATATGAATTTCTAATAATGTAAAGATTAAGTTTTGATGTAGATACGTAAGTATATATTTTGTTGTGACCGGATAAAATCAATTATTTACAGCATCTTTGTAATATAAAATACAATTAGCCAAAAATATTAAGTATATTACGTAACGCAATGTAATTAGAAGTAACTGAGGCTTTTCAACCTGATTTGTGCATCAACAAATAAATCCACCTACACATGAGAATGGTAGATGGAATATGACCAATAACTTTCTGTATAGCTTTGCTAGATAGGCTTATACCAGCGCCTACTGTCTAACAATTGCTGAATAAATTGCAGACATTTAACGCGGTTGAAACCGGATAGATCAAGCAAGCTGTACTAGAATTTTATTGTAAAAAATCACACACAAATGCAAACATATAAGTTGTAACTTATACTATTGGAGGTTTAGTAGTGAGTACCCGTTTTACGATGGTTGATAGCAGTTACCGCATCAGGTTTGAGTAATTTGCCGTTATCAACAGTTGCATACACTACCCAGTGATCGCCACATTCTAGACGTTGACTGACCGAGCATTCCAGATAGGCTAGGGCATCAGTAAGCACAGCACAGCCATTATCTGCAACTGCGGTGCTAAAGTTAGTAAATCGGTCTTCTCCTGGTGCAAAAGATTTCCGAAAATGCTTCATGTAATCTAAATGATTACCTTCTTCCAAGATGTTTAAGGCAAATTTACCGCCTGGATACATCAGGGATTCGATCGCTCGTTCTTTGGCAATAGCAACAGTTATTCCAGGTGGATTGAAAGTGGCTTGAGAAACCCAAGCACCCAACATCCCGGTAGATACTTCTCCTTGTTTAGCTGTAAGCAGACAAACTGAACCAACAATCCGACCAACAGCTTGTTCTAAGGGAGTCGCAGATTGTTGGGGAACGCGAACTTTTCTCGCCTTTTTCAAGCCTTGGGCAAAATCAGTGCCTACTTCTTCACAGAATTTGAGAGTGACATCATCGGGTTTGAACTTAACTTTCAAAGTCTCAAACCCAAATCTATAACCAGCATCTCGGAGTTTACCTTCAATTAAATCAAAGGCTTCACCACTCCAGCCGTAGGAACCGAACACCCCAGCAAGTTTGCTGTTGTCACCAACTGTTAAGACAATCCCTAAAGCAGTATGAATCGGAGTGGGTGCATGACCACCAATGGTCGGAGAACCGATAATAAAGGCATCACACTCTTGTATAGTAGAGCGAATTTCATCAGGCGGAGCAAATTCGCAGTTGATCGATTTGACTGCAACTCCACCTTTAGTCAGTCCCAGCGCGATCGCCTGCGCTAGAGTTGCTGTATTACCATAAGCTGAGGCATACAGTAGAGCAACGGATATTTCCCGCGTTCTTTGAGCATGGCTCCATTCTGCGTAAGCTTTGGTAAGTTCGATTAAGCCAGTACGTACCAAAGGCCCGTGACCGACTGCATACATTCTTACCTGCAAATCTGAGATTTTTTCCAAAACTGCTTCTACATGCAGCGCGTTGGGAGCCATCAGACAGTTGTAATAGTAGCGCTGGTCTTCTTTGAATGTCTCCCAGTTGTCATCGAAGACTTCATCGCCACAAATATGAACGCCAAACAGTTTATCTGTATAGAGAATTTGGGTTTGTTGGTCGTAGGTGCAAAGTCCTTCTGGCCAACGCGGACTAGGAGTGGGGACAAATTTTAAAACATGACCCTTACCTAAATCTAGAGTTTCTTTCCCCCGCATCACTAAAATACTCAGATGGTCATCTGGGAAAGCATTACGTAAATTTGCAGCACCAGGCAAAGAACAGACAAAGGTGATCTGCGGTGCTAGTTCTAGAAGAGCTTTGTAAGTTGTGACTCGGTTGGGATTAAAATGCCCCAAAACCACATAATCTAAGCGTTTTAAATTTAAGGTCTGCTTTAATGCTTCAAGATAAATTTCGGTGAAGGTTTCAGCAGGTGGGTCAATAATTGCGGTTTTATCACCTTCAATTAAATAACAATTGGAGGTAGTGCCTCTTTCTAATGCATATTCAATTTCAAACCGTAAACGTGACCAACTACGTGCTCTGAGAACTTTAGTATTTGTAGCGATGGGTAGAACTTGTACGTCACGAGGCTTGGAATTGTTCATAGATTTCGCGTGAGGTTGGGTAAAAAACTGGAAAAACCGGGTAGACTTTGCCCAGTTTTTAGCGGATTGAATGAAGCCGATTACCGGATTGGGAAATCTCATGTCAGTGGTGCTGAGTAATGAAGTGCTGAGTAATATCCCATAGCGAAACAGGAGGATGGAAAAAGGAAGCCTTTTTCAGTAGTTCTGAGTGCAGTATCTGAACAACTCAGCACTTGTTACTCAGCACTCAGAACTTTTTCGGTTAGTAGTAGTTACCTACTTTGCGATGGCGCACTGCTGTCAGTCCATCGGATTTGGAAACACGACCTTCTTGGACTGTGCAATATAAAATCCAGTGGTCGCTGCACTCGATGCTGCTCTGCACTTCACATTCCATGTATGCCAAGGCATCTGTGAGAATTGGGGAACCATTCTTTGCTGTTTGGGTTTTTACACCAGCAAATCGATCGCCACCAGGAGGTAAACGCTTGAGGAAATGCTTCTTCAGTTCTTGATAGTTGCCTTCTTCGAGGACGTTGAGAACAAAGCGATCGCCTATTTGCATTAAGGAATCAATAGCCCGGTCTTTGGCAACGGCAATTGTGAATCCCAGAGGTTGTAAACTTGCTTGGCTTACCCAGGATGCCAGCATTGCACTGCTGATTTCACCTTTTTTAGTGGTGACAATATATAGTCCGCTGCTAATCCGACCCAACGCCTTTTCCATGTTGACGTCAAGGGACTTGATTTGCTTGATGTTGCGATCGCGCATCAGCACTTGTCCCAAGTCTGTACCAGCTTCTGCACATAGCTGGTATGTAGCGGCGGTGGGAACTTCTTTAATCCGAATCGCTGGGAATGCTTCCTTCACACCCAAGTCGATGAATTTTCTCCGCAGTGTATCAATGGGTTCATCATCCCCACCGTAACACTCAAACAAGCCAACCATTTGCTTGTTTTTGACAACAGATAACAGCGAACTAATACCAGCTTGAGCAGCAGCGGCAGTAGTTGGAGGCATACCAATAATAATGCCAGCTGCTCTACCTGCTAGTTCTTGGATTTCTTGAGGTTCAGCGGAACTCAGATCGATCATTTCGATCCCAACTCCAGTTTTCTGAATACCCTCACCAAGTGCCTGAACTAACTGATCGCCATAGCCGTATTCTGAGACATAAAACAAGCCAACGGTGGTTTCTGCCTTCGCTTGTCTTTGGCTCCAACTTTGGTAGCACTCGGTTAGAACATCTAGGTTGTGGTACAGTAGCGGGCCGTGACCGTTGGCAATAATTTTAATTTTGCCCAGGTCGTCCATCCGCTTCATCGCATTCAGTAATGAGCGGGCATTGGGGCCCATCAAGCAATCGTAATAAAATCTAAAGTCAGCTTCGATCGCCTCTAAGTCTTCGTCAAAGGTGCGTTCGTCACAGAAGTGCATCCCAAAAGCATCACAAGTGAAGATGGTTTCCGTTTTGCGGTCATAGCTGAAGATTGTATCTGGCCAGTGCAGGTTAGGCGCACTCACAAATTCAATTTCGTGTCCCTTGCCAATGTCTATGCGATCGCCACTTTTAACAATCCGCTTAGAAAAAGGTTCGTGTACCAAACCTTCCAAAAACTGCAAGGCAACTTTAGAAGCTAAAACAGTGGCTCTAGGTGCTAACTGAAGAACATCTTCAACCAAGCCGCTATGATCTGGCTCTGTGTGGCTGACAATAATGTAATCAATAGTCTTGGGGTTCACAAGACCTTTAAGCGTGTCTAAATACAGTTGGCGAAACTTCTGGTGAGAAGTATCAACCAAAACTGTTTGCTCACCCCTAATTAGATAGGAATTGTAAGTCGTACCATTTTGCAGTCCGAATTCGATATCGAAGCGATCGCGATCCCAGTCGAGAGAGCGTATCGCCGTTGTGTTAGGGGCAATTTCTACAGTCTGTATAGTTAGCCGATGCTGAACGTTTTCTGCGATCGCAACCATTATTCTATTCGTCTCCGAGCGCAAAACAATAGTGTTTGTGTCTGCACCCATTGTCCCTATAATTTTTTTTTTAAGTTGTAATGAAGATGATATTTTGCGAAACTCAACTTGTATCAATTATTGCTGTTTTTCAGCATTCTTTTTAACTCAAAAAATCTACTAAACAATATATTTGTTATAAGTATCACGTTTTAAATATTGATATTTCTTAGCATAATTCAAAACCCCAAACATATCATACATAACTTATATTTTTTAGCAATATTTTTGTAACAAAAAGCATAGATTCTTTCACTAGTATAATAAAAGGAAATTCTTGATTAACTCATACTTAGCGATCGCTTTTTTGTCTGCGCTATAACTTGATCTGGCGATCGCCGTAGTTTTAAAACTAGACAAAGTTCGGGGATTCCCCGAAGTTGAGCAACTTCCCCTAGCCGTCTAAGCCGGATTTTACAAGCTTTTCCACTATTTAATGCTCTGTTGGCTTAGGGGAGTTTCCCTAAAATATTCTGAGTATATAGATGAGCGAACCAAATTATACAACTAAAAACTAAAGAGCGATTAGCATTATGTTAAAACTTACATACACCGAAAATAGCTTTAGCCTAGAGTATCTCGAAGAAAATTTAACAGATTGGGTAAATAAAAGAGTCATCATGGCTGTACATTCTGCGACTAAGCTTCATGTTGAACCAAGTACTGCTGCTTTTTTATTGCCTGCTGAATTTTCACATTTAACAGATTTAAAGAAACTCAATCAAGAAAATATTTTAGAACTTTGTCCTTGCGATGCCTCTTCTATTGAAGTTATTCTTAAAGGCACTTGGCTAACATCAGATACAGAAAGCGAATCAGGTATTTTCGTAACTGCACTGAGCAAATCTGCGGAATTATTGCTTCACCAGCTCTCAAAAGCTGAACAACTCTGTTACGCTTAACTCTCCAATTATTTAGTCTTGCTGTTCGCGGGACTTTGGTGCGACTTCCGAATCCGAACTCTAAAATCGTCCTAGCTAGTCGTGCCGCCTTTCCCCGAACAGCATCCAATAATAGGCAGGGGAGCAGGGAACAGGGAGCAGGGGGAAGGAAAAAAGATTTATCTGAACCGTATTGCTCTATGAAAGTTTAATTAGAATTACCTAAAATTTTTCAGTCTTGCTGTTCGCGGGACTTGAGTATGACTTCCGTTCCAACCTTTTAAGTTGTTAAACCTAGTTGTACCGACCTTTCCCCGAACAGCTTCAAAAATTCCAAATAGTTTAATCTGATTATCTCAAATTTTTCAGTCTTGCTGTTCGCGGGACTTGAGTATGACTTCCGTTCCAACCTTTTAAGTTGTTAAACCTAGTCGTGCCGACTTTCCCCGAACAGCTTCAAAAATTCAAAATTCATTATGGCTAACAACTATACAAACCGCGTCGAACAGGTGGCGCGAGAAGATTTAGTAATGTTCATCAATGCTTGTCTTGCCTGCACAGGACAGCGTGAATTTTATGATGATGCTTATGGGCAACGCGTATCAATTGACTTTTTACATGATTATATTCTTGGCAATTATCGCTTACTTTATGCCCGTTCTTTAGCCGCAGGTATTAACCATTTTAATCAAGCGCAAATTATTCTCAAGCTGTTAGCAACGGGAAAGGATACATTGCCACAACATAAGGAAGAGGAAGGTGCATTAATAGCCCATGCACTTAATGCTTTGCCACCACAACGGGCTTGGGGAGTGTTGCAACAGTTGCGTCAACGACGAATTAACAACCGTCGCAGCCGTGCGATCGCCCGTGATTATCTAAGTATGCGGCGTGATATAAATTTCCATGCTGTCAAGTATCGCCCAAAAGTAAGAGCGATCGCTGTCCATGCTCACCTGAAACTTCATGGTGAATTGGGTAATTTTCTCTTCCGTAACTGGAAACAAAAGGTTTACGAAACAGAGTTATTTGAGAAGTTTCGCCAAGCACACTATAGCGCAGAAGCAATTTATGAGTTGCCGTTTACCGTTGCTGAAGGGTTAGCAGTAAAACACAAAGTTAAACGCGATGTGTTTTTGTCCAGAATTCAACAGCAGATGACTGTAGGCGAAAAGTTGCGTTTGCAAGGTGCAGCAGAACGAACTGAAAAAGTTGAAATTGACTTAGATTTTGGACGCCTTCCCTTAACTAAGTTGGCATTGTATATCTTGTCTTTGCCTTTGGAAACCAGAAAACAGCAATGGGATGTATTTAACTCAGCAATGGAGCGATCGGCAAGGTTAGTATTAAAAAAAGCACCACTCAAACTAGGAAAAGTTGCAGCAGTCTTGGATTGTAGCTACTCCAGTTCTGGATCTAGCGAAAAGCGTCGCCGTCCCTTGGGTGTAGCTGTTGCTACTCACTACTTGCTACAAGCCGCATCAAAGGAATATCGTCCTTTTTGGACAGTCCCCACAGCAGATGCTTTGCAAGTATATGCCCACGGACAAACTGATTTGGCAACGCCACTATTAGCAGCCTTGGGATCGGGCGCAGATTTAGTAGTGATTGTCTCGGATGGTTGCGAAAACTATCCACCCAAAGGTGCGGCAGAAGTGTTAAGGGTATATCGCAGCAAGTTAGATCCTTGGCGGCGGACTTCAATTATTCATTGCAATCCTGTATTTAATTCCGAGGATTTTTCTTTGCGTGCCCTTAGCCCAACCATCCCAACTGTGGGGTTGAGAGATGCAGAAGATTTACCGACAATGCTGGGTTTTGCCCGCTTTGCTGATGGTTCTGCCGCTTTATCAGAACTGGAAGCGTATTTGGCTGAACGAGTACAGCAAATGTTGGCAAGTGATGAACAAGAGAAGTTGAAGCTTTAACTTTGGAACACGGAACGTCGAGTTCAAAACACGAACATTTTAGTTTCAAACACGACACTTCGAGTTCAGAACAAGAACGTTTTAGTTTCAAACACGACACTTCGAGTTCAGAACACGGAACTTCAAGTTAAAAACAAGAAACTTCGAGTTCAGAACACGGAACTTCAAGTTAAAAACACGAAACTTCGAGTTCAGAACACGGAACTTCAAGTTAAAAACACAAAACTTCGAGTTCGTACCTCGGAAGTTGAGCTTTCTATCTCACACTTTGTGAAGATATAACCCGCGAGTTTATGCTGCAATAGCATCTGCAAATTGTTTCGTGTCTGTATACTGCTGAAACCTTACCACGCTTCCCTCTTTCACGCCCCAAACGTGCGCGAACTGTGCCTGCACTTGTTTTTGTGTCTGTTTGTGTTTCCCCGTATACGCACCCAACACTACAACGTGATTCCCAGCATCAAAAAACTCCGCAGGCGTGGCGGCGAAAGAGTCCCACTCAGTACCAAGACGCATATACACCCCTTCGAGTATCGCTTGCGGCCCTATGTAAGGGCTACGATCCGCGTAAATGAAGTTATCAGCTTCTCTCCATTCGATTTGTTCATCCATCTGACTTAGCACCGCCGGGACGTCACCTCTGCTGAAGGAATCATAGAGTCCGCGAATCAGTTCCACATTCTCTTGTGACATAGTAATTTCCTATTACGATATGGCTTGAGATTTACGATGCAATTATATAACTCAAAGGTTGCCCAAATACATTCATGCACTCACTCTTTCAGCGATTTTTCTGATTATTTCCTTAAAATCTTCCTTGTTATGGGATTTATTGCCCATTACAGTTCAGATAAGAATTGATCATCCCTAACTCTCCTTTTTAAGGAGGGAATTAAGCCCCCCTTTTTTTAAGGCTACGGTGTACACACATCTGTGTACTAAACCGAAATCATTGTATATCCGTCATTATCCTCCGATAAATTGGAGGACTTTGAGGGATTTTAGCCCCCCTTTTTAAGGGGGGTTGGGGGGATCAAAAGACTGTGGGGCAACTTTCAAAGACTTGTGTGTACACCGTAGCTTTTTTAAGGGGGGTTGGGGGGATCTTCCGGGAATACTAATAAAACTGAACCATATTGGTTGATTTCCCTGATGTTACGGCGCAAGGTGACAAAAGATAGCGCAAATAAATATTTTTGCCACGCACTCCCGACGAATTATAAATTGGTATCAAATATGGCAACCAAACAAAAATTATTAACAGATATATCCTTAAAAGGATTAGAAATTGCACCTTCGCAAGTATGGGGATCAGTGCGTATTGTGCCACTACTGCGGCGACAGGTGCGTGGAGACTTGCGTTTATTGCGGCGTTCTTATAACGAAGACATCACCGTTGTCTCCTTAGATGGTGAGATAACAGAACCAGGGATGAAATATTTCTCTTATGTACCCCACGGTTTAGTCATGTCTTGGAGTGATGATGGTAGCCCGGTAGCTGCTTTTGGCGGACAGATGGTAAAGCCTGATGGTAAAAGTTTAGATTGTGGTTGTGCAAGTGTGCGGTTGATGCATCGCATGGCAAAGCGGGAATCAGGAAACCAACTGAGATTTCTGTCATTGCACTTAGCAATGGAAGGTTTTTTATCGCTGTTTTTTTCAGGCCCCGATATTGCTTGGAGTGAGTATTCCAAGTATGCTCTTGCTCATGGATTGGGTTCGCGCTACGAAACATCTGTTAGTGGACGTTATATTGCTGGATTGGAAGATGCTTTACGCGTGTTTGAGATTCATCCAAAACAGGTGGGAGTTTTAGTATTTGTTGCCGAAACTTTAGCATCAGCTTTTGTAGTTCCAACTCCAGAAGACTACCGGGCTTTGCATAAGTCTTTGCTAGAGGATTTTTATGGAGAGTTGATTTATGAGTACAGCTTACTTTACGACACAAATTTTCCTATGGATGTGTCTGTAGATGAGTCTAAGATTAATAGTTTGGCAGATTTGAGAAGTGCGATCGCCAAAATGCGATCAGATTGGGCATCGTTTCAAGGGTTCATGGCAGAAGGACTTTTACAACGCCAACTCAATTCTCAAAGAGTTTATACTGCTGGCCCGTTTGTGCTGCAAAGATTTATCACAAATCTGCATCTCAAAGAAGAAAACCATATTGGAGAAGCGATCGTCCGAGAAAATGGTGAATTGGAATACCTTAAAACTTATCGCTTATCTGCTGCCCAAACCCGCCGAGTTTATTTACTCAGTCAGCTAAGTTTATATAACTGGAACTTGGATGCTACTGCTAAAGCACTTGGTAACACTCGTGAAGAATTCGTAAAACGCATAGAAGCAGCTGGCTTTGGGTATCTACTCAATCAACAGGTACGCGATGCAGCACGAAAAAAGTCCAAAAAATCTTGAGCTATCTCATAATATTGTTGTGGGATGGGCAAGATGCCTATCCTACAAGAGCTTTATAATATCTAGATATGCAAATTAAACATCAGAATAAGTAAAATGAGACTGGTGTTAAATGTGGGTTAGCGATCGCACAGCGTTTCACAATAAATTTTACCAAAGCTATTGCAATTATATTTATTTCTCAACTCTGATAAATGATCGCTTGTGGGTTTAAAATCTGAAGTGAAGTGTAGACTTGCAGTAGATTTTCCTCAGCTTGCCTTTGCAACATCATTATTCAAGGCTGTGAGGCAAGATAATAAAGCAATCAACTAGATTTAGGGGTGAAGCGATGCAATTAGAAGATTATTTTGACTTTGTATCCCCCGATGATATTCGCTTGAAAGGACACCGCATCGGCATTGATAATGTACTTGATTATTACTTAGAAGGATATACACCAGAAGAGATTGTTGCTAATCTACCCACTCTGAGTTTGGAGCAAATTCACGCTACTATTACTTTCTACCTCCATAATCGCGCTCAAATCGACGCTTATCTGTTACGTCTAGCATCATGGCGTGAGCAGCGTTATCAAGAATCTGTTGCTAATCCTTCACCGTTGGTGCAACGCCTCAGAACATTAAAATCTCAAAAAACTGAACAGCAGGTAAACGCTTTGTGAAGGTTCGTTTTTTGCTCGATGAAAATTTGTCGCCGCGTTTGAAAGTAGCTGTTCTCCGGCTCAACCCCACTATAGAACCCATTTGGGATCTTGGAAGAACGGGTAAAATGAGAAATAAATGCCGTACTCCAGCAGCTTAACCGACAAAGAGTGGGCAATCATTGAACCACTATTGCCGCAGAAAAAGTAAACCAGACCACCAAAGTGGACAAAGCGACAAATCTTAGATGGTATCTTCTATCAACTCAAGAATGGGTAGGTCGGATCAAGTTATCCGGAAACTTCTCAACGTCTCCCCTCTATCAGGTTTCTGCGATGCGATCTGCTTTGCAGCAACGCTTCGCGATCGCTTTCAGCCCCTACTCATCCCTACTCAATCTTCCAATTAGGCGTATAACCAGAAGTAACTTGGCTATACATTTGCAAGACCGATGCAGAAATATGTCCTGAGAGTTTTGCGATCGCCCATAGCGCTCTTGTAAAATCATTTTCAATTGTTGAGAATTCGCCCAGGAAAAAGTTTATGGCAGATATGTCCGGTCAAGACCCCTCGGAAATCACAATGGCAACGGTTGATGAAGAACGAAAAGGCGCAACTTTCAGCGGTACGGTCATCCTTGGTATAGATCCTGAGGGTGGGGAAGTCGTTTTCTTTAGAGACTTTTTAATTGAAGATTATAAAGGCGAACTTACCGCTTATCTGGCAACAGATGGCGATATAACGAAAAGCATTGATTTAGGCGAACTCGATCATAAAAGCCCCAGTTTTAGGCTGCCAATTCCGCTGGGAACGGATACATTACCCTACAATACAGTCGTGTTGAGCGACAAAAAAAGCAAGGAAAAAATCCTGACGATCAATCTATAAAATTTGTAACTTAGCTCGTAGTTCAGCCAAATTCGATTGCCCTCCTGTATAGATCTCAAATGGGTTCTATAGATATTTTGCGTGTAGGTGAGAGTAATGCACCAGAACTGGGGACTTTAGACCCCGATGTTTTACGTTATCTGGAGTTATCTCAAAGGTTGTTGGTAACAGATAATCGCGCTAGTATGCCAGCACATCTAGAAGCACATTGGGCAGAAGATAGGCATATTTGGGGCTTGTTCTGGTTGCGTCCGAGAATACCAATAGGGCAATTAGCACAAGAACTATTGCTGGTTTGGGAGACTACTGAGGTGGAAGAATGGATAGATCAGTTGGAATGGATTCCATTTTAGGCGATCGCAAGCTTTCGGTTCAATGATATACCAAAATGAATGCGTGAATTACTCAAATGAGAAAGCAAACTGAGGTTTAAGAAAGCAAAAGCTTCTTTTGCTTGCGGAAAACACCAAAATGAGAAAGCAAACTGGGGTTTGAGAAAGTAAAAGCTTCTTTTGCTTGCGGAAAACACTAAAATGAGAAAGTAAAAGCTCCTTTTGAGAAAGTAAAAGCTTCTTTTGCTTGCGGAAAACACTAAAATGAGAAAGCAAAAGCTCCTTTTGAGAAAGTAAAAGTTCTTTTTGAGAAAGTAAAAGCTCATTTTCAGTAAGCCGAATGGCATTTTTACTTAGTTCAATATGAATTTAGGGAACTCCAAAAAATAAATTATTCCAATTTCTGGTTCAACGCGACTGTTCCTTCCCCCTGCTCCCTGCTCCCCTGCACTTAATGCGATGGGATATTTTTTTAGTTGGAAGTCCCTTAAGTCTAGGCGATACCTTCGGTAAGCTTTACTAAGGCGTGTCTAAGTTTTATCACGGTACGCTTTGCACAAAACCTGTAAATTTGTAGCCCCATGTAGTCTATTCTGGATTTGAGAGGATTTGCCTGGTGCAAAATGAACCGCGATTTATAATCGCCACTTTCTCAATTACAAATTACTAATGCAATTTGATATCCAACTATTACCACGCATTGATGCCAAATCTCTGAGAGAAAATGGCAAACAATATTATATAGATGCTAAGGGAAATCGCCTTCCCAGCGTGACGACTATACTTAATGCCACCAAACCCCAAGCAGATCGTGATAGATTACTAAACTGGAAAGCGCGTGTTGGTACAGAAGAAGCATCCCGCATTACCACAGCGGCGAGTCGTCGCGGAACTAAGACACACAAGCAAATTGAGCGCTATCTTCTTGGTGAAAATCCTGTTTGTTCAGAAGCCAGTCGCCCTTATTGGGAAAGTATCAAGCCAGTTTTACAAGAAATCAACACAATTAGGCTCGTTGAAGGCTCAGTTTTTCACTACGATTTGAGCTATTCTGGCAAAGTTGATTGTATTGCCAGCTATCAAGGCATTCCTTGTGTTTGCGAGTGGAAAACAGCTGATAAACCTAAAGGTTCAATTGAGCGATTATATGAACATCCACTGCAACTTGCAGCATATATAGGAGCAGCTAACAAGTATTATCAAGATTATGGTATTCAAATAAATCATGCGCTGTTGGTTGTAGCGATTCCAGAGATGCCAGCAGAGGTTTTTTGGTTGGAACCAGATGTTATTAACTATTATTGGGAACAGTGGGAAGCGAGAGTTGCTGAGTATTGGAGACGCAAAAAATATTGGGATTATTAAGGTGGGCAATGCCCACCCTACTTGTGTAAAAATTTTATGTTTGTAATGGTAAAACAGTAATTAACTCAGAAAATCTAGCAAAATCAACTGTGTTGTAAGTAAGTAGGTTAGGAATACCATAAATTAACATTGTGGCAACAATATTTGCATCATGAACTTGCTTACCACCAATAGAAATTGTCTCCATGAGTGTCAGCAATCTTTCCGTCACCAAGAAGTTATCTTCTGCCACCTGAAAGCGGTTATAGAAATAGCGAAGATCCTGAATTACTATTGCAATGGGTAGTGGGTTGGCAAATTGTTGCGGACGGGTAAGCGTAGCCAAATATTCCCGCAACACTTGTCGGCTAATCCACAACTCAACTCCTGCATTATAAAAATCTTGGATAGCCTCCATTGCAACTTGGTGAAATGGAGACTGAATCTGACTAGCGTAGACCAAGATATTTGTGTCTAGAAAAATAGAATCACCGTCCCCAATCACCATACATATCCTCGCGTCTTAAAGAAAGATTTTCAGGCCAAAGTCCACAATTATGCACAGGAAAGTTTAAAGGAGGACGCTTTTCTTTCTTCTCTGCTTTCTCAGCCAAAGGCTTCTCATCAATTACTATCACTACCTGATGTTCTCCCTCTGGAATATCAGGCGGTAGTTGCACTGTAATTTTCCCGTCTTTTGTAACTGTGGCAATTGTTTCTATACTTCTCATATAATTTCTCCTTGATTAATCCATCACAGCTAACACAGCTTTTGGTAATAATTTATCTTTAAACCAAATAATTCTGGCGGGGACATCATTTAATTTCACGCCAGCTTTCTCTAAATTTAGCCGTTCAGAAATTGCCAAAATTAAATCATCACGTCCAGCACGTCGCACCTGAGAAAACTTTTTTTGTAAATATTCAGGTCGCCAATAACCGACAATTTCTAATAGAAAGCTACGGCCATCAGGATGTACTAAGCGAAAATCGGGAATCATCACACTCCCAGGAATGGGAATTAAATCAACTTCTCGCTCTAATGCCCATTCAGATTTTAGAGCATCCCATTTATCAGCAAAGGATGCTTCTAACATACTATCGTAGGGTTTACCTGGGGAGTAATGAGATACTAAACCGCATTCGGAATTGAGGGTAAAACGTCCAGTTCTCCAGGTATTGGTGTAGGCGTCGCGGGTTTGCAGGGTGGAAGCAAGACTCCATCTAGTAACGTGTAGTAAGGCAGGAATAAGTTTAGCGATCGCCAACCCATAACGCGTACTAGGATTAAATAAACTCGTCGGCCCATCAATGGTAATTGTAAACCCGTGGTCAGCATCGCCCTCAATATAAGCCATCAATTGAAATAATTTGAGATAGCGAAATAACAGCTTATATTCTCCGGGAACATTGCGATGAGCATTTAAAATTAATTGACTAGCTTTATAAAATACTCCCTGCACTTGTGATAAATTATATCGATGCAACAAATTTTGCGGTGTGGGTGCATCGAAAACAGTCAAAATTTTATTTTCAGATAAATCAGCATATAGCCCATTATGAACCTGTTCTGGTAAAACTTCTCGCTCCAGCTCATGACTTAACTCATCAGCAATTTTGCTCAAAGTCTGTTGTGTTGATTCTCGACTAGGAACAGATTTGGCAGACAATGCAAACACCCTTTCTCTTAACATTGGTGGTTCTAAGGGACTCACCACTTCAAAGGTGCAAAAGCTGCTTTTAAGAATATAAGCCAAACCCCGCTTGACGCGGTAATCTGTAGTATCGCCTTCAAAATCTGCTAGTTGGCGTTCCAACATACCTTGAGTTTTACCAACGGCTTCTTGAAAATAAGTAATTAACTCATTAGCTAAATTTAAATGTTTATCATCTATCTTCAATCGCTTGGGGATGATTTCTTCACCGTTGTGGCGGTGCATTAGTAATTCTGTGGGTAACATGATAGTTGAATAATTCGTAATTCGTAATTCGTAATTAACTACGAATTACTTTGACTATGTTAAATCGGGGGGTTCTTCGTTGCGATTTGTGGAATATTTTATTTCTAATTGTTCCGCAGCTTTAGCACTTTTTTCTTTACCAGTTCCATATATAACTTGCAAATGTCCTTTCTTATCTTTCTTTCTTTCGTGTCCTTTGTAACTTTGCGCTTCGTTACTCTTGTCCATCCCTCTTCGCCGCGCGGAAGTTCTTTCTTCACTCGTATCTTCAGCCACCACTTCGTATAATATCGCCTGCTTATTTTCGATATTTCCTTTACGTAAAACTCTACCCAAACGTTGAATATATTCTCTTGTTGAACCTGTACCAGATAAAATAATCGCAATCGAAGCTGCTGGCACATCAACACCTTCATTCAACACATGAGAAGCAATCAAGGTATTATATTCACCCTCACGGAATTTTGTTAATATCTCATGCCGTTCTTTTACAGGTGTTTGATGAGTAATTGCCGGAATTAGCAACTCTTGAGAAATCTTATAAACCGTGGCATTATCAGCAGTAAAAATTAAAATTCTTTGCGGGAAATGTTCTGCTAATAAATTCGCCAAAATTCGTAATTTGCCATCAGTCCCCAAGGCGATTTCTTTGGCTTCGCGGTGGGCTAACATAGCTCTACGGCCAGTTTGCGATCGCGCGCTCATTTGTACAAACATCTGCCAGCCTTGAATACTTCCCAAAGAAATCCGGGATTCTCGCAAAAAATCATTGCGTAGTTGAATTAATTGGTTGTATTTTTCGCGCTCATGTTGGGATAATTTCACCTTAATTTGGACTATTTCATGTTCTGCTAAAGCATTTCCTGCTAAATCTTCAGCGCGTTTGCGATATACTTCTCTACCAATGAGGATATTTAAGTCAGCGTGTTTACCATCGGTACGTTCTGGTGTAGCTGACAGTCCCAAACGATAGGGTGCGATCGCATACTCTGCAATTACGCGATTAAAATCTGTCGGTAAATGATGGCATTCGTCAAAAATGAGTAAAGCATATTGATTACCTAAGCTTTCTGCATGAATTGCTGCACTATCGTAGGTTGCAACCAAAATAGGTGACTTATCCCGCGAACCACCCCCCAGTAAACCCACCTCAGCATCGGGAAACGCCGCTACTAGGTGAGCATACCACTGATGCATCAAATCCAAAGTCGGCACTACAATCAGCGTCGTGCGCGGTGTTGCTTGCATCGCCATTTGTGCCAAATAAGTCTTTCCGGCTGCGGTAGGAAGCACTACTACACCTTGCCTCCCCGCCAGTTTCCACGCTGCTAACGCTTCACTCTGGTGGGGATAGGGTTCCATTTCCAGACTCGGAACCAAATCTAAAGCATAAAATTCCTTCGCTTCATCGTTAAAATTAACCTCTTCCGCCTGTAGTGCTTCCACTAAACAGCGATATCTAATTGCCGGTAGACGAAATTTTTCTACCCTATCATCCCATGTCGCATAATCCATCCAAGCTTTGCCGCGTGGAGGTGGATGCAAAATTAGTGTGCCACGATCAAAAGTTAATGTGGGGGTGCGAGCCATTTAGAGCTTTCTCCCTACGTTTTCGCATTTAATTACTAATAGCGCAAAATGTACATCATTCTTGCCAACTACTGCACCAAAATCTAATTAGATGTGCTGTAGCGTTTCTAGCTAACCTGCCTTTTGTAATTTTGTTAGGAAAATTCCATCCCTTTCACTCTTCACTTTTACCCTTAGCTCGATTTCTAAGCTTGTAAAAAATACCTAACTATTAGAAAACACGGCTTTTGTATCACAATGTAAGTATTTTTGTGTAAAATTCAGTTAAACTATCATGGAAAATTATATTCTTTTAGAAGATGCTTAATTAAGAACTGCTAATTATATAGCAATCCGATTTGATTTCTGAATCACTCGTAGAGGTAAGGGACTGGGGATTGGGGACTGGGGACTGGGAAGAAGGAATAAAGGTGTACTGAATTTTGTTCAAAAATTAAATATGAGTCCTATATCTTTTGTTGTTTGTTAGATAAAAACTAAAAATTATATAATTTCAACGGTTGTTAGAATATTGCCTAAAATTAACTAACATTGCTTATTACTACTTTAGATAGATACGCAATAAACAAATGTTGGCTATGTATTTATCCAATGCATAATAAGTGTTAAGCGATCGCTTGCTCTAGCTAATTTCGGAAATAGTCCCTACAGCTAGCTACACCAAAGGAGAGGCAACATTGGAAGGAATATACTTCTTTGTCACGCTTTATGCTGTGGCATTTTGTTCTGTAAATGTAGCAGTAGCAATGCTACTTTTGTTAAAATCGCTACTGAGGCAATCCTTTTTACCGCTGTTTTTGTCTGACGCCGGGGTTAATTACTGGTATCGCTTCTTGGAAGTAGATTACTTGCTATCAGTTAGCATTTCATTATTTATTGTTACTCCAGACAACATCCTTAGTTGGTGGCATTTGTACTGTGAGGTAGTACTAAATTAACACAATTAGTAATTACTAATTTGTAATTCGTAATTAAAATTCCAGTTAGAGTCCCCCTGTATCTATAAGCAGCCCTGTTTTGGTTGGCGTCTAAATTACCATCAAAACTTAACTACGAACTACCAATTTTTCACCTGTCCTCTGTCAAGAATTATGAGTAAAAGCTTCGTATGCGACCGGACTTATCATTGAAAACCATTTTTAAGCATCCTGCCGGGACTTCCTATTTTGTCTTAGTAGGAACATTGCTGCTTACTGCTGGAGCCACATTTTTAGTGGCGATGACAGCGGAATCTCAAGATAAGTTCCGTTTCCAGAATGCAATTACTCGCACCCAGGACAATATTCAAAATCGCTTGGATACTTACATCGCCTTGTCAGGGGCAGGTAGTGCTGTGTTTGCTGTTAATGATCAAGTAAGTCGGGCACAGTTCCACACCTTTGTTAAGCAACTTAACCTACGAGAACGCTATCCAGGGATACAGGGAATCGGATTTTCGCGGCGAGTTAGTCCAGAAGAATTAACAGCACTCATCAGCGAGATGAAAAGGCAGGGAGTAGAAAACTTTAGCATCCGGCCGAATTTTCCCCGCAGTGAGTATCACTCAATTATTTACTTAGAACCGTTGGATCAGCGTAATCAGGCAGCCATCGGTTTTGATATGTTCACGGATACAGTGCGGCGTGCGGCAATGGAACGTGCCCGTGATAGTGGCACAGTTGCAGCATCTGGTAAAGTCACCCTAGTACAAGAAATTGATCGCCACAAGCAAGCGGGCTTTTTAATATACATTCCGGTTTACCGTAACGGCATCAGAACCAATACAGTAAGTGAACGCAGAGCAAATTTACTCGGCTTTGTTTACAGTCCGTATCGTGCAGGTGATTTGCTGCAAGATATTTTTGGCAGCGAAAAACAACGCTTAATTGATTTTGACATTTATGACGGCACGGAAATTAAACCAGATAATTTGCTATATTCTTATCGCAATAATACTGAGAACCCCCGGTTTCAAACAAATAAAACTATTGCAATTGCCGGACGGACTTGGACGATAGTTTTCACTTCAAAGCCTGAAATGAATTCGCTGTCGCTAAGAAATTTAGTACCTTATATTGGGTTTACTGGGGCAGCAATTAGTTTAGTACTATTTGCTATGGTGCGATCGCTGAATAATAGCCGTCATGCAGCAGAACGCTCTGCCGCTGCCTTGCGCTTATCTCAAGAGGCACTTCAAGAAAGTGAAAAGCGTTTTCGGCGATTAGTAGAGTCAAATATTTTTGGAGTTGCCTTTGGTGACTTCAACGGACGCATAAAATATGCTAATGATTATTTCTTAAACATGGTAGGCTACACCTTAGAAGATATGCTTGCAGGTGAAGTGCGCTGGGATGCCATGACTCCATCAGAATATCTATATTTAGATATCCAAGCAGCAGAAGAACTGAGGAAAAATGGAGTTGCCCCTCCTTTTGAAAAAGAATATATCCGCAAAGATGGTAGTCGCGTCCCCATTCTCATCGGTCGTGCATTATTGCAGGGATCTGATGTTGAGCAAGAAGAAATTATTGCTTTTTCCCTAGATTTAACTGCTCAAAAACAAGCACAAGAAGCACTACGTCAACATGAAGAGCAACTGCGGCTAATTACAAATGCTTTACCTGTATTTATTTCCTATGTTGATGCCCAACAACGCTACCGTTTTAATAATAAAAAATACGAAGAATGGTATGGGATTAAAGCTTCGGAACTTTATGGCAAGCACATCAAAGATGTTGTGGGCGATTCAGTTTATGATTCAATTCGTCCGTATATAGAAACAGTTTTATCAGGAAAACCAGTAAATTACGAAACCCAAATTCTCGCCCCAGATGGCAGCAAACGTTATGTGAATATCTCTTATGTTCCTCAGTTCAGTCAAGGGGGAGAAACAGAGGGATTTGTTGCCCTAATTAACGATATTACGGAGAACAAGCAAGCAGAACAATCTCTCAAACAAAGTGAAGAACGATTTCGCAAACTTACAGAAAAGGTGCGCGTGATTCCTTGGGAGATAGATGCCATTACAGGGAATTTTACCTATATAGGGCCGCAAACTGTTGAGATTCTTGGCTATCCATTGACAGATTGGTACACCAACAATTTTTGGGAGGAACACATCCACCCAGAAGATCGGGAATGGGCAATTAACTATTGCACAGAATCTTCGCAGTCATTAGATGATTACGAATTTGAATACAGAATGTTAGCAGCAGATGGCAGAGTAGTATGGCTGTATGACATTGTTAATGTGGTAAGGGGTGAAGATGGGTCACAGCTATTGCATGGGTTCATGATTGATATTACCGATCGCAAGCTCGCAGAGCAAGAACGTGAACAACTCCTAGAACGCGAAAAAGTAGCACGCACCCAAGCAGAAGCCGCAAACCTTCTCAAAGATGAGTTTTTAGGCGTACTCTCTCACGAACTCCGCACCCCTCTCAATGCTATGGTTGGCTGGATACACCTACTTAGAACCCGCAAGTTTGATGAAACTACTACTGCTCGTGCCTTAGAGACTATCGACCGCAATACTAAAACTTTGGCACACTTGATAGAAGGTGTCTTGAATGTTTCCCGAACTATTCAAGGTAAACTCTGCTTGCGTCTAGAAAAAGTAGAACTTCTATCGGTGGTAGAAGCAGTCATTGATACTATACGTCCAGCTGCCGATGCTAAGGAAATTCAGATTGAATGCAGACTTGATCCAAATATAGGGATAGTAGTGGGCGATGGTGACCGCTTACAACAGGTTTTCTGGAATTTGATCTCTAATGCCGTCAAGTTTACACCCAACGGAGGTAGAGTGGAAGTGCAACTAGAGCGCCTTGATTCCCTCGTGCAACTTCGGGTAAGTGATTCAGGAGAAGGCATTACCTCCGACTTCCTACCTTATGTGTTTGACCGCTTTCGCCAAGCTGATAGCTCCAAGACACGCCCTCATGGTGGGTTAGGATTAGGACTGGCGATCGTGCGCCACTTAGTAGAATTACATGGTGGTACAGTTACTGTTGAAAGTGCAGGCATTGGGCAAGGGGCTACCTTCATTGTCAACCTGCCAATGAAAGTTGTGGCGTAAAAGGGATTGGGGATTGGAAGGGGACTAGGGGACAAGGGGAGAAATTATTACTCAGCACTCAGCACTTCATTACTTGGAACGTCAAGCTTGAAACTTGGAATGTCGAGCTTTTTACTCAAACAGGACTTACACAACTGGTACAGAGCGATCGCTATCTAGCAGTACCTTTGTATTTCCTGAAGTGGCTGAATTGTCAATAATTTAGTAGCATATAGAACTTAATTGCTTGATGTATTCTAAAATTGCGATCGCCAAACCAATACAACCTGAAAATTCCAGCGTTCTCAAGGGCAAATTTAATTTGTGCAAGCCGATGCAATTAAATTGCAAGCCAATGCAATTGAGTTGTAGACCGATGCAATTAAATAACACGGCGATGTTTCTACTAAACTGCAAGACAGAACTAATCTATTAAGCCATGTTCAGCACTTTCCGTAACAGTGCTTGGTCTTCTAACTTGGCTTTTAAACGACCATTTTCGACATCACGAATCCAGCTTTGGCTTTTACCTGTCAACTTTGCTAACTCTCTTTGGGAAAGGTTCAAATTTTTTCGCGCTTGCAAAATCTGTTCGCCAAGCAAGTCGTTTGTGATTTTGGGGATTCTTTTAGTTTTATTTACTGTGCGTCGCTGCTTTTTTTCTGAGTCTGAGTGTTGTTGCTCCCATTCTGGTGGTAGTTGAAAGGATAAAATTCGCGCATTCATTAGCAGATTCCATTTACCACGGGGGCCTGTATCTGTGAGGCGGGTTGCACCGCAACCATCATTAGTCCAAAATTCTAATGCTGCTTCTGGATCTTCCGGCAAATCTACTAACTTTGCCCACAACGGTTGGATTTCTAGCGGGTAAGTAATCGGGTCGAAAAGTGGTTTAACTCCATAATGATTGAGCATTTCCAAATCACTTTCAAAAGTCCGCAACAGACGTTTGCGTTCTTCTCTTTGTCTGGAAGCTAGGGTAACTTTTTCCTCACCATAAGCAACACGCAGTAAAGTGGGAACTGTAATACGTTGCTCTCTACCCATTTTAGTTTTAAACAGCAACCACAGCATTAATCTTACTGCTCCTTCATGTTGCTGCCAAATGCTCATAACTGTAGTTAATAGCGTTTTAGGTAAGTTGCCATATTGATAGAATGCAGTTCGCTCCTTACAAGCTTGTTTATTTAAGAAATGCTGTGCCCAGATTCCTGCTTTCACTTTGAAAGTTAGCCCAACTAAGTATTTGCATCCCAGATCGTCTTCTTGAAAGTGGTGTTCAATGTCTAGTAAGTGCCACAAGCGGCTTCCTGCAACTGAGAATCTTTGAACTCGACCTTGTTGGGGCCAGTCAATGGAAACTATCAATGAGCAAGCTTGCTGCACGATGTTTTTCATTAAACCCAGCTTGGCATTTTTGCTTAGGTCTTTGCGTTTCTCTAAGCCCAAATATTTCTCTAATTGTCGTTCATCAATGGAAAATTCTTGCTCCCAAGGTTGCTCAAGGACTGTAGCATGAGCTGCTAGAATTAGATGTATGCAAGCTGCTCTAATATCTAGTTCCTCAATTGCTTCTAACTCTGTTATGCGAGTACTGACATTGAATGGATCTTGGATATGAAATGCGATCGCACCTCTACCTTGCTTGACTTGTCGGCTATAACATAAATACCCTGCTTCATCGATTTCCCAATGTAGAGATGTTCTCTGTGCCAGTACATTGCAAGCTTCCCAAATAACGATTGCTGAAGCAAATGGGTGATTCTTGCCATTAGAAAATAAATCTGGGCTAGTAGCATCTCTTGGTTCTACTTTACATCTTCCCTTTTTTGCCTGCCAAGGAATGGGAGACTTAGTAGGGCAAGCGATTACACATTGCGGTTCGGGATAATAACCCTCACAATTGTTACAAAGACCAGGATCGATCCAGTATTCATTGTTTTCGATTTTGATTGCACCCGTAGGACATTGGGGACGGCAATTGTCACATCCAACGCAACTGTTATTAGGAATTGTATAAGGCATAATGCACTTCCCACTATTCTCGTTGAGATGTTTGGCTCAAGTCTCCCCTGGATGTGTCCTTTTTCTTCATAATATTCACGACTCGCTAGCAAATTATTTCCTAAACAAGAAAAATTTTTTCTTGCCTCACTAATCACCCACATCCGTATTTAGACTTTTCATCCAGTTGGAAGCTATTTAAGGCTCTTCATCTAAGCCTCATATTAGTTCTTTATTTACTATACATTTCATAACCATTTTGATGAGTTTGTTCATAATGAGCTTAGAAATACTTCTTAATATTTTTTATTTATAACTGCCCTAAAAACTGTTTTTATTTGACTATAAAACCTTACCCGAAGAGTTTTTGGTAAACATTTAGGATTTTTATTAGTAGTCTTCATTTTATTTATTAAGAATTTTAATATTTTGCATTGCTTAATATTCTGCTATAAAGATTACATTTTTCCTCATTCAAGAATTTCCTTTTAAAATTTGAGTTAATGTCCAAAGATAACATTCGCTTTTACAAAATTTGTATCAAATATTGATAGGGTTAAGTTTGCAATTGATATCTACGAAACAAATAATGAAGAGATAGGAATACAACTATAGCAATCCGATTTGATTTCTGAATCACTCGTAGAGGTAAGGGACTGGGGATTGGGGACTGGGGACTGGGAAGAAGGAATAAAGGTGTACTGAATTTTGTTCAAAAATCAAATATGAGTCCTATAATAAAACATAAATTTGTATATTTACATACTATTTAAGTAATTTCTCTATGTCCAGGCAAGGAAATTTTTATTAAATCAAATAACCAACTGGATAAATTCCATCTTCTTATACCCAGCAAATATTTATTTAATTGATTTTTACTTCTAGCAATCAGAGTATATTATCCCTGAAGGCAAGATATAGGATACCTAAATAGTACGTTCGTCAAAAATTTTAATTCTTGTAGAGTGGGCATTGTCCACCCTACCGTTTAGGATTACTAGATAATTTTAAATGTTTAACAAGCATTGATAGAATTAATCTAGCTAACAATTATTGGCAAAGTATTGCATTTAAACGAGTTCAGAAAAAATAATTAATACTTGGTACAAAAGTCATAAAATTTTGACTATACAAAAATAAGTCTTTAATGACAAAAATAGAGAATTAAGATTAAGTTAGGATGATAATCAAAGTACAAACAGTTTGTAGGCAAAATTGCCGAGGGATTATACATGGCACAACTAACAGGATTGACATTCGGAGGTAAAGCTTGGACACCCAAATTTGCCCAAGAGATTGATAAAGACAAATGTATCGGCTGTGGCAGATGCGTTAAAGTATGTGGGTATAATGTGTTGGATTTGAAGGCACTCAATGAAGAAGGCGAATTTGTCGAAGATGAAGATGATGAAGAAATTGAACGCAAAGTAATGACAGTTGCTTCTCCAGAAAACTGTATTGGTTGCCAAGCTTGTGCGCGGATTTGTCCCAAGAACTGTTACACCCATGCCGCATTAAACAATTAAGGTTGTTTGGCATTTGTCAAAGTAGTTGTGCATTCAAGGAGGCATTAATTCAAGAAAGCAAGGTATTAGAGGGGAATGTTATGGGCATTGGGAATTAGGGATTGGGGATTGGGGATTGGGGACTAGTATCTTTACTCAACACTCAAGACTCAGCACTCTTTCGCTGCACTAGATATTTACTCAAACTGGCAAAAAGTTTGTAGTAAACAAATGCGTAAATCTTAAAATGTTATCTATTAACCAATTTATACTTGCTGCAAATTTAGCCTAATTAATAATAGGGCTGATAGTGCCTTCCTGAATAGCTTTTCTATAAGCCACAGACTCCTTTGTTATAGGAACTGAAGAATATATGGAATTTTTTTGGGGGAAAAGATATGAAAAAAATCTGGAAAATTCCCCCAATTTCTATAAGCGTAAGTTAGAAAAATAGTGAGAGAAAACAAAAACGCTGCCCTGTAGATGAAGGGACTGGCTGGGGACTGGGGACTGGGGACAAGGGGACAAGGGGACAAAAGGAAAAGGGGATAAGGGGACAAGGAAAATTTACTTAATGCCCAATACCCGATACCCAATACCCGATACCCAATCCCCAATACCCGATACCCAATCCCCAATACCCAATACCCAATACCCAATACCCAATCCCTTTTGACGGCGTTTTACAGAGCAGGTAGTAGATATGGAACAAATTCCTGTTTCGCTTTGGACTTTGGTTGCTGGAATATTAGTTACAGCAATCAGCATTTGGATTGGTCAACACCACAGTCTATTACCAGTACAAGCGTCACTACAAGCGCCTATGGTAGACGGATTTTTTAATATCATGTTTACCATTGCGATCGCTCTTTTTTTGGTAGTAGAAGGAACAATTCTGATTTTTTTGGTTAAGTACCGTCGCCGTCGGGGAGATAATACCGATGGCGTGCGAGTTGAAGGTAACGTTCCTTTAGAAATTTTTTGGACGGCAATCCCATCACTGATTGTCCTCTGCTTAGGCATCTACAGCGTAGATGTTTTTAACAGAATGGGAGGATTTGAAGCAGTCGGTCATCCTCATGGTGCGGCTCATGTTGCTCATACGAGCGGAAGTGCAATAGCTGCTACCCTGGATAATCCCTCAGAATCGGCAACTGCACCCACAATCGGCATTGGTGCTAGTCCTGCAACCCGAAATAAAGCAGCCGACTTAACTGTCGATGTTCAAGGGATGCAGTACGCCTGGATATTTAACTATCCCGATAGTGGCATTACTACTGGAGAATTGCACGTTCCGGTTGGTGCTGATGTGCAACTCAATCTTTCAGCACAAGATGTAATTCACTCATTTTGGGTTCCTAACTTCCGGTTAAAGCAAGACGCAATTCCCGGTATCCCTACCCAATTGCGATTCGTCGCTACCAAACCAGGTACATATCCTGTAGTTTGCGCTGAATTGTGCGGTGGTTACCACGGCTCAATGCGATCGCAGGTAGTTGTCCACACACCAGAAGAGTTTGATAGCTGGCTGACAGAAAACCAAATTGCTCAAAAGCAAGACTTGCATCAAGCTGTTGCTATTAACCCAGCCAATTTATCAACATCAGAATTTCTTGCTCCCCATGTTCATGATCTGGGAGTGAGTGCAGCAACTCTAGAGCCATTGGTCAAAAGTCATTAGTCAAGAGTCAAGAGCCAATGGTCAAGAGGAATTGCTTTAGACTCTGGACTTTTGACCCTGGACTTTGCGTAACAGTAAAAAATATGACAAAAGTAGAATTTCCGCGGAATACGCCACCAGAAGATAAACCGCCAGTGGTGGTTGGTCACGCCTCCCACCCGAAGGCGTGGAAATGGCAGGATTACTTTACATTTAATGTTGATCACAAGGTAATTGGTATCCAATACCTAGTGACCGCATTTGTGTTTTATCTGATTGGTGGACTGATGGCGATCGCCATCCGTACTGAACTAGCAACACCAGAATCAGATTTCCTCGACCCCAACCTTTACAACGCTTTCATGACCAATCACGGGACGATCATGATCTTCCTGTGGATTGTCCCAAGTGCAATTGGGGGATTTGGTAACTTCCTAGTACCGCTGATGGTTGGTGCTAGAGATATGGCTTTCCCCAAACTGAATGCGATCGCCTTTTGGCTAAACCCACCAGCAGGTTTGTTAATACTAGGTAGTTTTATCTTTGGCGGTTCTCAATCTGGTTGGACAGCTTACCCACCTTTAAGCTTAGTTACAGCACCAATCGCTCAAAGTATGTGGATTTTGGCGATCGTGTTGGTGGGAACTTCCTCAATTTTGGGTTCGGTGAACTTTGTCATTACCATCCTGATGATGAAGGTTCCCAGCATGAAATGGGATCAACTACCTTTATTCTGCTGGGCAATTTTGGCAACTTCCGTGTTAGCACTCCTCTCTACACCAGTGTTAGCAGCCGGTTTGGTGTTGTTATTGTTTGACCTCAACTTTGGCACTTCTTTCTTTAAACCAGATGCAGGCGGTAACGTTGTTATTTACCAACACTTATTCTGGTTCTATTCTCACCCGGCAGTATATTTAATGATTCTGCCCATCTTCGGCATTATGTCCGAAGTCATTCCCGTTCACGCCCGTAAGCCAATTTTCGGATATAAAGCGATCGCTTATTCGAGTTTGGCAATCTGCGTTGTCGGTTTATTCGTCTGGGTACACCATATGTTTACGAGTGGTACACCCGGTTGGATGCGGATGTTCTTCACCATCTCTACCTTAATCGTTGCTGTTCCCACTGGCGTGAAGATTTTCGGTTGGGTTGCGACTCTTTGGGGTGGAAAAATCCGGTTTACCAGCGCCATGTTGTTTGCGATCGGCTTGTTGTCGATGTTTGTTATGGGCGGTTTAAGCGGCGTGACCATGGGAACAGCTCCCTTTGATGTCCATGTCCACGACACTTATTATGTAGTGGCACACTTCCACTACGTCTTGTTTGGCGGTTCCGTGTTTGGGATTTACGCAGGTATCTATCACTGGTTCCCCAAAATGACCGGACGAATGCTGAATGAAACTTGGGGACGGATTCACTTTGCCCTCACCTTGATCGGTACAAACCTCACCTTCCTACCGATGCACGAATTGGGTTTGCAAGGAATGCCTCGCAGAGTGGCAATGTACGATCCACAATTTGTTGACCTCAATCAGCTTTGTACCATTGGTTCAATTATCTTAGGGCTTTCAGTTGTTCCCTTCACCATTAACATCATCCAAAGTTGGATGAAAGGGCCTTTGGCAGGTGATAACCCTTGGGAAGCCTTGACCTTAGAATGGACAACTAGCTCACCACCAGCGATTGAAAACTGGGAAGTGTTGCCCGTTGTGACTCACGGCCCTTATGACTACGGCCATGATAGTGTGCCAGTAGGAACGCCGGAAGTTAGTGCTTAGTTAAGTATTTATTACTTGCTACTAACAGAAATATTGTAGGTTGGGCAATTTGCCCACCTTCAACCAAATCTTTTTTTGTCTCACGCAAAGGCGCAAAGGCGCAAAGGTGCGAAGAAGAACGACAAGCACGAGATAGAAACACTCTTCCCTTCTGCCCTCTGCCTTCTGCCCTCTGCCTTCTCTCCACAACTACAATATGACCATAGCGACAACAACGAGCGAACATCACGAAGAGCATCATCCCGATTTACGAGTTTGGGGATTGTTGACTTTTCTCGCCTCTGAATCCCTGATGTTTGGGGGATTTTTTGCCACTTACTTGTTTTTCCGAGGTACTACAGCAGTTTGGCCTCCAGAAGGTAGTGAAGTAGAACTACTTGTACCGACGATTAACACCATTATCCTGGTATCCAGCAGTTTCGTTATTCACTTCGGTGATAAGGCGATTAAAAAGAATAACGTCAAGGGAATGCAACTGTGGTACACAATTACTGCAATCATGGGTGCAATTTTCTTGGGTGGTCAGGTTTATGAGTACTCAACTTTAGGATATGGTCTGACTACCAACGTCTTCGCCAACTGCTTCTATATCATGACTGGGTTCCACGGTTTGCACGTTTTTGTGGGACTGTTATTGATATTACGTGTATTGTGGCGATCGCGTCTTCCCGGTGAATATTCTACAACCAATCATACTTTCATCGAAATGACAGAAATTTACTGGCACTTTGTAGACATCATCTGGATTGTTCTCTTCACCTTAGTGTACATTCTCACTTTGTTTTAAAGAATTGGGAACTGGAAGAGACTGGGGACTGGGGATTAGGGACTAGGGACTAGGGACAATAGCAATTACCAATACCCAATTCCTAATACCCAATACCCAATACCCAATACCCAATACCCAATACCCAATACCCAATTCCTAATACCCAATACCCAATACCCAATACCCAATACCCAATACCCAATCCCCAATCCCTAATACCCAATCCCCAATATGCAAGTTGATACAAACAAATTCTCATGGTTCCAAGTTCCAGAGGATATCAAACAGTTATTGATATTGGCTGCACAGACCTGGGAGGATACATCAAAATCAGAGAAATATATGCAACAAGCTATAGCTAAAACTGGTGAATATACAGAGGTTTTAGTAGCAGCATATAGGTATTTTTATTACAAAAATAATTATGTTCTAGCTTTACAAACAACAAAGCAATTGTTAGATAAAATTAAAGAAGCAGAAAAATTTCCTGATGATTGGGAGCAACTAAAGCCAATTTTAGTTATTCGGAAAGAAGATTCCCAAATCAGACTGTATTTGAATGCTTATGCTGCTTCTGGATTAGTATTAGCCAAGCTAGGAGATATTGAGCAAGCTAAAATAATCAGCGGCAGAGTAAAAGAGATAGACGAGAACAATGATTTTGGAGCGGGAATTCTCTTAGATATCCTCACACGACCGCCGGAAGAAGATGATTGATTCTTCGCCGCATCTTACTAAAACTGAAGAGGCAAAATTCAACAACTATGAGTCATTTTTTATCCAAAAATCCATCTTTTTATCACCCTCTCTCATCATCTTCCGTTACTCCTCCTACTTTGATTGCTAATCCTATTATTCCGATTCAGCCTATACCTATAATTACTCCCATAAATCCCCCTGCGCCTGTTTTTCCTCTAAACTCTTTTCGATTTATGGGTTAAAATTTATGCAAGGTAGGGATTGGCTTGTAACTGGCGACGGCAAGTTACAAGCTTGTAAATCTGCGAGAGCATGGGATTTGCTGCGTGAGAATTATCGCCTTTATCGGTTTTTGACTGAGGTAGAAGATGTTCTCAATAATGTTGATGATGAATCAAGTCGCCTTCCAGAACTTAGGATGCTGGTAAGGCGATTGATTGTTAATTCTTACTGGGTAAATAGTCAATATTTAGAACCTTCACCGAAAGCAGGAGAATCTGTTCTACTTCTTTATGATGAGTTAGGTTTTCCCCTAACAGTGCAAACAGTAACATTTGCACCAGGAACATTCTCGACGATTCACAATCATGGAACTTGGGGAATAGTCGCTGTTTTAAAAGGTCAAGAAAAAAATACCTTTTGGCGGCGAAACCCTAGCCCAGATGCACAAAATAAAATTGAAAAAACGGGAGAGGTCAACTTATCACCGGGAGATATTATTAGCTTTACTCCTGATGCAATTCATTGTGTGCAAGCAGTAGGAGATGAACCGACTGTGACTTTTAACATTTATGGAGAAACCGATCCAAAGGAAAGATTTGAGTTTGATCCAGTGGCTCATATCGCTAAAAAGTTTTAGGCTTGTTAAATAACTCTGCGTTACTTTGCGCTTTCCTCAGCGTCTCTCTGCGTTTAAAATCACTCACCTTACAACAGACATAACTAGGAGATCGCTAAATGGCTAGAGTAATTTTTTATGAAAAACCAGGCTGTAAAGGTGGTACAAAACAGAAAGTTTTACTAACAGCCGCAGGCCATGAAGTAGTAGCGCATAGCTTACTTACAGAACCTTGGACAGCCAAACGTTTGCGCTCATTTTTTGGCGATCGCCCCGTAGCCGAATGGTTTAATCGTAGCGCGCCACGGGTAAAATCTGGTGAGGTGGTTCCAGAAAACATTAATGCAGATACCGCCTTATCGCTGATGCTGCAAGATCCGCTATTAATTCGCCGTCCGTTAATTCAAGTAGGCGATCGCCGCGAGGTAGGGTTTGATGTCGAAAAGCTTGATGCTTGGATTGGTTTACAGCCTGTAGATGAATCCTTCCGAGAAATGGCTGAAAACCTGATGAGCAAAGATTTACAAGGCTGTTCTCATGGCGATGGTCATCACCACCATCATCACGAAGGTGGATGTAAAGGTAATCATTAAAACGAAGCTAGCTAGCTGTAGCCATTAAATCAGTGAACAGTGAATTTTATAACTGATCCGTCTTTCTCCAAGCCGGAGAGGGACGGTTTTGTGTGGCGTAATATGGAAGCTATTATTCGTACAGAACGAGGGCTGGTGATCGCTCTTATACGCATCACTTTGTATCAGTTGACGGACTATATTCATAGAATTGAGTTTTAACACCAACTCGAAAAATCCGGCTTGATATTTGGGCGATCGCATTATCTCAACAAAGCGTAGACGCAGAGCGGCTTGTCGCTAGACATCGCCTTTTCAATCTCGCATTATCAGAAAAGAGCCAGTATTTACCCACTCCCTTGCAATGGAAGCGATCTTCCTTGTAATGGAAGCGATCTTCCTTGCAATGGAA